>CANIRG010000037.1 GCA_947469635.1 Rhodospirillales bacterium
AGGAGAAGGCGCGGGTGCGGGAGTGGATCTTCTGGGAGTTCGATCGCCTGGCCTCGAACGTCTATCGCCCGCGCGCGATCAAGCGCGGCTTCATGAAGGCCGAGGACAGCGTCTATGCGATGTACAGCAACCTGGCGAACGACGCGCTGAAGGTGCTGGACGCAGCATTGGCCACCTCGCCGTTCCTGGTCGGCGGCGAGGTCACGATGGCCGACGTCGCGGTCTATGGCGACGTCGCCTACACGGAAGAGGCCGCCATCGACATCGGCCCTTACGCCAACATCAAGGCGTGGATGGGACGGATGGAGAAGCTGCCCGGCTTCAAGAAGTACGAGGATGTCCTGCCCAAGGCCGACGCAGCCTAGGTCAGGCGTCGAGCGTCTTCTTCATCGCGACGAGGCCCTGATCCATCATCGCGGCGATGGCGGGAGCCAGCTCGTTGGGCAGCAGATCGGCTGTCCACACGATCCGGCTGCCGCCGTTGCCGTCGTCGACAACCTCGAACGACGCATTGTGGTGCTTCGGCCGGCCGTCGACGATGCTGTAGACCAGCCGCTTGCCGTCGTCGTCGAGCGTCACCAGGCGCTCGCGGGCGACCAGGCCATTGAAGAAGGTGACGACCCGGTCGCCGTCCTTCATCTCGAGGCTGGTGAGGAAGCCGGGCGCCACGCGGGCATGGACCTGGTCGAAGTCGCGCAGGGCCGCCCAGACATCGTCGGCGGCAGCTTTGAGGGATATCTCGCGGCGGATCGAAGCCATCTGTCGTTCTCCTTTTTGGATGCAGGCTTCTCCCTTGCCGGGTGTTGCGCGTCTGGCGGTTTTCGGACGCGATCGCCTCGTCCATATCTTCGCGCTGCACAGCATGCTTTGATGCGTTCAACGGTTCGGGAGGAAAGAATGTCAATGGTTCGTGCTCTGGGGCTCACTGCCCTGGCGGTCGTCGTGGCGCTGCCGGTGGCGGCGCAGGGAATTCCCAAGGCGCAGTCGCCGGAGGAAGTCGGCTTCCTGTCGACGCGGCTGAAGCGCCTCTCCGACCGCATCAACGAGGGCGTGAAGAACAACGAGCTGCCCGGCGCCGTCGTCCTGATCGCGCGCAACGGCAAGATCGTGATGTTCGATTCCTTCGGCTTCCGCGACAAGGATGCCAAGGTGCCGATGACCAACGACACGATCTTCCGCATCGCCTCCATGACAAAGCCGATCGTCACGGTCGGCGCCATGATGCTGGCGGAGGAGGGCAAGCTCTCGCTCGCCGATCCGGTGTCGAAGTACATTCCGGCCTTCGCCGAGACCAAGGTCTCGGTGCAGAAGAAGCTGGCCGACGGCACGGTCGAGATGAGCCTGGAGCCGCAGGCCCGGCCGATGACCATCCAGGACCTGATGCGCCACACCTCGGGCCTTACCTATGGGGCCAACGGCAGCAATCCGGTGAAGCAGTCCTATCTCGACATGAAGGTGGCGACGCCCGACCAGACCAATGCCGACATGGTGGCGAAGCTCGCCAAGCTGGCGCTGCTCTACCAGCCGGGCACGACCTGGGAATATTCCCACTCCACCGACGTGCTCGGCCGGGTGATCGAGGTCGTCTCGGGCCTGCCGCTCGACAAGTACATCGAGGAGCGCATCACCAAGCCGCTCAAGCTCGGCGACACGGCGTTCGAAGCTTCGGCCGACAAGAAGGATCGCGGCGCCCGCCCGCAGAAGGAAGGGCCGAAGAACGAGCTGCCGCTGATCCCGGACATCACCTTCAAGGCGACCTGGAAGTCGGGGGGTGGAGGCATGGTGTCGACGGCGGCCGACTATGCGCGCTTCCTGCAGATGTTCGCCAACGGTGGCCAGCTCGATGGCGTGCGCCTGATCTCGCGCAAGACCATCGACCTGATGACTGCCGACCACCTGTCGCCCGACACCAAGATGGGCGAGGACATGTGGCGCTTCGAGGCGCTGGAGCCCAGCCGCCGCATGGGGCAGGGCTTTGGCCTCGGCTTCGCGGTGCGCAACGACCAGGGCCGCAACCCGCTGCACGGCTCGCCCAACGACTATTACTGGGGCGGCGCCTACGGCACCTATTTCTGGCACGACCCGCGCGAGCGCATGTACGTCGTGTTCATGATGCAGTCGATGACGGCGCGGCTGCCCTACCGCTACTTGATGCGCGAGCTGGTCTATCAGGCGCTCGTCAATTGACCGGCTGATCTGCCGGGCGCACACTCCGGCCCAAGGCGAAACAATCGCCATGCCAGGGGAGGAAACTTGGACGTCTCGCTCGATCTGCTGATCAATGCGATCGTCTCCGGCCTGTTGCTGGGTGGCTTTTACGCGGCCGTGTCGATCGGCGTGGCGATCTCCTTCGGCATGCTCGACATCGTCAACATCGCCCATCCGGCCTTCATCCTGCTGGGCTCGTACGTCGCCTATATCGGCAACACGTACTTCGGCATCGATCCGATCCTGGCGGCGGTGATCCTGCTCCCGGCATTCTACGCCCTCGGCATGGCGGTCTATCAGGTCTACCACGTGGCGTTCGAGCGTCGCGACGACCAGTCCCTGCGCGGCCTGTCGTTCTTCTTCGGCCTGCTGTTCATCTCCGAAGTGAGCCTCGTGCTGGCCTTCGGGGTCGACTACCGGTCGGTGCAGGCGCCCTATATCGGACCCAGCCTCGATCTGCTGGTGATCCAGCTGCCGTGGCGCCTGCTGGTGCCGTTCCTGGTGGCCATGGCGATGGTGGTGGGGCTGCAGATCTTCCTGTCGCGCAGCTTCATCGGCCGGGCCATCCAGGCGGTGGCGCAGGACCAGCTGGCTCTTCGGTTGATGGCCGCCAGTCCCGTCAGGATCAAGCGCATCGCCTTCGGCCTCTCCTTCGCCACGGCAGCCCTTGCCGGCGCGGTGCTGATCATCATCCAGCCCGTGGAGCCGTCGATCGGCCGCGAATACATCGGTCGCATCTTCGCGATCTGCGTGCTGGGCGGGCTGGGGAGCTTCGGCGGCATGGTGATCGCGGCCATGACGCTCGGCATCGTCGAGAACCTGACCTCGACCTTCTTCGGCCCGTCATGGGCGCCGGCGGTTTCCTTCGGCGTGTTGCTGATCACCCTGGCGGTGCGTCCCAGTGGCATCCTTGGACGCTAGGCCCGCCGTCGGCGGGGTGGCTCCCGGCCTCGGGAGCGTGCCGTTCATCCTGGCGCTGATCGTGGCGGCCGCGGCGATCTTCGGCGCGGGCAAGCTGATCGGCAACAGCTACGCCTTCTTCGCGGGCTACGTGGTCGTGCAGTACATCGTGCTGGGCACCGCCTGGAACATCCTGGGCGGTTACACAGGCTACGTGAACTTCGGCGTCACGGCGTTCTTCGCCATCGGCGCCTACTCTACGGTGGTGCTCTACAAGCTCGTGCCGGCGCTGCCCTTGCCGCTGATGATCGTGGTCGGCGGCGTGATGGCGGGGCTGGTCGGCCTTGGCACGGGCTATCTCACGCTGCGCCTGCGCGGCGTCTATTTCTCCATCGCCACCCTGGCGCTCGCCGTTGTCGTCCAGACGCTGATCACCAACTGGGATTTCGTCGGCGGCGCCCGCGGCGCCTATGTGCTGCGCCCCCGCAACTCGCCGATACTGGGCGGCGAATACATGCAGTACCTGTTCATGGTGATGCTGGGGCTCGCCGTCGTGGTGCTGGCGACCGCACGGGCCATCGAGCGTTCGACGCTGGGCTATGGCTTCGCCGCCATCCGCGATGACGAGGCGGCGGCCGAGGCCTCGGGTGTGCCGACGCTCAAATTGAAGCTGATCGCCACCACGCTCTCGGGCGGGTTCATGGGCATGGCCGGCGCGCCCTTGCCCTATTACGTCACCTACCTCGATCCCTCGTCGGGATTCAGCCTGAACTATGCGGTCAACGCCATCGCCATGCCGCTGATCGGCGGCACCGGCAGCTGGCTCGGACCCGTGGTCGGCGCGATCCTCGTGGGCGGCCTTCAGGAATACATCCGTGTCACCATCTCCTCGGCCATCAACGTGCTGGTCGTGGGCGTGCTGATGGTGGGCTTCGTGATCGCCGCGCCGCAGGGCATCGTCGGCCTGTTCCAGAGGAAGCGATGAGCCCGCTGCTGCAGGTCGCGTCCGTCGGCAAGCGCTTCGGCGGCTTCGTGGCGCTCGAGTCGATCGAGCTCGAGGTGCAGGAGGGCGAGCGGCTCGGCCTGATCGGCCCCAATGGCTCGGGCAAGTCGACCCTGGTGAACTGCATCTGCGGCACGCTGCAGAACGAGACCGGGAGCGTGCGCTTTGCCGGCGAGACGCTCGACGGGCTGACCGCGCACGAGCGTACGCGCCGCGGCCTCGCCCGCAGCTTCCAGCTGCCGCGGCCCTTCGCCAGCCTGTCGCTGGCCGATAATCTGCGCATCCCGATCCTCTACGCGGTGAACGCACGCAGCAGCGGCGCGATCGCAGGTTCGGCGATCCCGGCGCGCTGCCGCGACCTGCTGGACATGGTCGGTCTCGCCGACAAGGCGCATCGCCTGCCGCGCGACCTCACGCAGATCGAGATGCGCAAGCTCGAGCTTGCCCGTGCCATGGCGGCCGAACCCAAGCTGCTGATCGCCGACGAGGCAATGGCCGGTCTCTCGCACACCGAGGTCGACGAGATCATCGCGCTGCTGATCCGCCTGAACGGGCAGGGCGTCACGGTGATCATGATCGAGCACATCATGCGGGCGGTGATGGAGTTCTCCCAGCGCCTCGCCGTCCTGGTCGCGGGCCGCAAGATCGCAGATGGCCTGCCCAAGGACGTGGTCCGCGATCCCGAAGTCGTGAGGGCCTACCTTGGCGAGTAGCCTCACCATCAGCCACGTCGACGCGGGCTATGGCGCCGTGAGCGTGCTGCACGACGTCTCCTTGAACGTCGGCGCCGGCGAGACGGTGGCGCTGCTCGGCACCAACGGCAACGGCAAGTCGACCCTGATGAAATCCATCATGGGCATCGTGCGGCCGTCGGCGGGGAGCATCCTGGCCGAGATCGAGGGCGCGACGCACCAGCTGATCGGGCTCGAGACCGAGCAGATCGTCGATCTCGGCATCGGCTTCGTGCCGGAGGGGCGGCGTCTCTTCCCCAAGCTCACCGTCACCGAGAACCTGCTGCTCGGTGCTTTCCGGCCCAAGGCACGCTCGGCGATCCATCGCAACATGGACTTCTGCTTCGAGACCTTTCCGCGATTGAAGGAACGCGCCAGGCAGCTTGCCGGCAGCATGAGCGGGGGCGAGCAGCAGATGCTGGCGCTGGCCCGCGCGCTGATGTCGGCGCCGCGCATCCTGCTGATCGACGAGCCGTCGGTGGGCCTCGCGCCGCTGCTGGTGAGCCGCACCATCGACAAGATCAAGGAGCTGAAGGTGGGCTTCGATCTCACGGTGCTGATGGCGGAGCAGAACTTCACCCAGGCCGTCCGCATCGCCGACCGCGGCTATGTGATCGTGCACGGCAAGATCGCCTTTACCGGCGATTCGGCGGAGGCTCTCAACAACAACGACCTGATCCGCGAGTTTTATCTCGGGACGTGAGTGCCGGGGGCGCGCCACTCCGTGGCGCGTCTTGTCTTCATGAACGCGCGGCTGGAGTCGCGCGCCCCCAGCGCACTATTTTTTCGGATCGTACGGATAGACCACGGTGCCGGTCTTGTACTTGGTCGGCCACAGGATCACTTCGGTCTTGGGATCGCGAAACTGCTCGACGCCGTTGCCGCTGACACCCTGGAACTGCACCGCCATGACCTGGGCCTCGGTCCATTCGCCCTCGGCGTTGAAGCGGATGTCGCCGACCACGGTCTTGAAGGTGTTCTTGCGGGCATACTCGGCGAGCTTTTCGTCGTTGGTGCCGCCGGTTGCCTTCACCGCCTGCTCGACGACCTGCATCAGGGCGTAGCCGAAGGGCGGCAGGTAGTAGCCCAGCAGGTCGACGCCGATCTCGGCCGACTTGGCCTGGTACTTCTTCAGGAACTCGCGGCCCTCCTCGGAGGCGAAGCCCGCCCACGGCAGCCAGAAGTCGTAGACCACGATGCCGTTCAGCAGCGGCCCGAGCTGCGTCTTGATGGCCGTCGCCTGCAGACCGACCATGCCGCCACCGAACAACTTGGGCTTGAAGCCGACCTCGCTGCTGGCGCGGATGATGCCTACCGAATCGGGCGGATAGGATGCCGCGAAGAACAGGTCCGGATTGGTGGCCTGCACCGCACGCACGATCGGCGTGTAGTCGGAGGTCGTGAGCGGATAGGTCTTGTCGTAGACGATCTTCAAGCCCAGCGCCTTGGCCTGGGCGCGCGCGCCATCCAACGCATTGCGGGGGAATTCCGCGTCGCCGCCGACCAGGGCCAGCGTCTGCGGCTTCGGGGTCTGCTCCATCGCGACCTTGAAGAAGCCCTCGGAAAAGGACTCCTTGGGCTTCGGGCCGCCGGTCGGCGTGACCGAGAAGTAGCGCTTGTAGTTGAACTCGGTATTCACCGCGAGGCCGAGCAGCGAGAAGAAGGTGCGGTCGTGCTGCATCACGACGGGCATCGCCGGCGCCACCATGTTGGTGGCGTAGCCGCTGACCACGATGTCGACCTTGTCGACATCGAGGAGCTTGGTGTAGAGGCCGGGAACCTGCGAGGGATTCGACTGGTCGTCGTAATAGACCAGCTTCACGGGACGGCCGAGCAGGCCGCCGCGCGCATTGACGTCCTGTTCCCAGATCTGCATGGCCAGCAGCGCGGCCTTGCCGTTGGGCGCAAGGCCCCCGGTGAGGGCCATGCCGAAGCCGATGGTGAGCGGCTTGCCCTGGGCAGCGACGGGGCCAGCGACAGTCGCCGCTGCGCCGGCGATGGCCAGCTTGTTGAAGGTACGACGTTCGATGAGCATGATTGCTCCTCCCATTTATTTGGTTGGGAGGAGCCTAGCTCGCCTGAGGTCCAGCGGAAACCGGGGTTTTTACTCCGCCCCGACCGAGCCGTCCGCCGCGACGGTGAGGCTGACCTCGGTGTCGCCCCGCATCGCCCGGGCCGTCCACCTGCCGTTGGCTTTGGTCAGGCTGCGAACAACCTTGTAGCCATCCGCGGCGATCGCTGCCCGCGCTGCCGCCTCCGTCATGCCCTCGGCCTGCTGAACCTGAGACTCCTGTGCCGTGGGCGGCACATAGGCGGCCTTGGGAACGTAGAGTATCGGCACCGGCGCCCGCTTGGCTTCAAGTACCGGCGCCGCGTTGCGGGCAGGCTCCTGCGCCTTCGGCTGCGGCACGACCGCAGCAACGGGCACAGCAGCTACCGGTTCGCTGGGAGCGCTGGGACTGCCAGGGGAGACGAACAAAGCCGCGCTGGCCGTTCCGCCAATGACCGCGACCGAGGCCAGGACCAACAATGCGAGTTTCATGTTTCTGCCGATGGTTTTCACCATCTGACAACGCGATCACCCCTCGGTCGTTCCCGCCCTTGTCACCTGGCCGTGATGGCGCTTCTAAGCTCGATGGGGGAGCCGACCTTCTCCAGGCCCTCGATTCCCTGGCCGGTGCCGAGGATCCTGATGGTGCCGTATCCCAGGATACGGCCGAGGATCGACTGGCCGACATCGACGGTCTCGACCTTGTCCATGTTCATCTCGACCGTGTGACGCCAGATGAATCCGCGCTTGAAGATGACACGGTGGTTGGTGACCGACAGCTCGGTCATCGACCGCTTCATCCAGGCGCGGAGGAACATCAGGGCGCCCAGGCCGACGACGATCCAGCCGGTGATCACCAGGATATCCGTCATCTTCTGGCCGGCCTTGGAGGAAAAGCTCAGGATGAGGGCGCCCGCGATGATGACGAGGACGGAGCGAACGAAGATGACCCAGTGGAATCGGCCGATCACCTTGATCGTTTCGCCGGGCTGCAGGACCGAATGAACGTAGGCCAATATCTTCTCCTAGAAACTCACAAGAGGGGGGACGGACCGGCCATGCCCAGGGCGTGCTGGCCGTAGAGGGCGCCCTGCACGTCGGGCGAGAACATGATGTGGGCGTTGCAGGCGTGGGCGTCGCGGAACAGACGCTGCATGCTGTTGGTCATATAGAGTCCGCCCGATCCTGCAATCCCCATCAGGATGTCCACCGCTTCGAGGCAAAGGCGAGTCGAGAAGAAAGCGTCGCGGCGATAGCGCAGCTTGTCCTCGTGCGCCGCCTCCGCGCCGGAGCGGGCCACGGCCATCGCGTGGGCACAGACCTGTTGCATGATCGTCCGGCCGGCATCGATGCGGGCACTCGCTTCCGCCACCTTGATCTGGACGGTCGGGTTGGCGTTGACCGGCAGGCCGGTCGTCGTCGCATTGCGCTTGCGCGCCGTGCCGACCACCGTCTCGTAGGCACCGATCGCGCAGCCCAGCATGACGCCCGACAGAACGTAGGGGCCGAGCGCCAGCAGCGGCAGGCGAAACAAGGGCGTTGAATTGACGGAAGACCCGGGGTGCGGCTTGCCGTTCATCGCCCAGGCGGTGATCGACCGTCGGTCGGGCACGAACAGGTTCTTGGTGGCCACGTCCTTGGAGCCGGTGCCGGAGAGGCCCACGGCATGCCAGGTGTCGATGATCTCGTATTGCGAGCGATGGACGAGGGCGAAGCGCGTGTCGACCGGCGGGCCGTCGTCGCGCTCCCGTACCAGGAAGCCCAGCATGTTCCAGTCCGAATTGTCGACCCCGGACGAGAGCGACCAGCGCCCGGAAACCTCGTAGCCGCCGTCGACCTTGCGGCCGCGGCCGCCAGGGAAGATCAGCGAGGTCGCGATCAGCACGTCGAGCGACACGTCCCACAGCTCGTCCTGCGTCTCGGGCGGGAAATAGCCCAGCATCCAGTGGTGGGAGGCGAGGTTGCCGACGTTCCAGGCCGTCGAGGGACAGACGCGGGCGATCTCGGCGCAGACATCGACGAAGATGCCGACATCGAGCTCGGCGCCGCCAACTCTCGCGGGCTGGGCGATGCGAAAGAGGCCGGCGTCGTGCAGCTCCCGCTCGGTGTCGTCGGGCAGCCGGCGCAGCTGCTCGCAGGCCGCGGCGCGCGCGCCGAGCGTGGGGGCCAGGCGGCGCGCCCGGTCGACCATCTCGGCATGGCTGACGCCTGCGAACGAGACACGCGCCCTGGGCAGGGTTGCGGAGGGTGTCCAGAGGGGCATGCCGGCCGTCCGATCGTTCATCGGGCGGACGATGCTGAGAGGCGCGATCCCGGTCAAGCCTGACGGTCGCGCAGCAATCCCACGATGTCGGCCGGATCGGGCATGACCTGCCAGCGCGCGCCGGCGGACTGGACCAGCCGCCGCCAGCCTTCGACCCGGCGGCCGTAGCGGGCGGGGTCGCGATTGTCCTCCGGCAGCTTGATCACGTTGCAGGCGATCACGTTCATGCCGCGCAGCTCGGCCGGCAGCGCGGTCTCGCGCCGGCAATTGGGCGGGAGATCTTCCTCGAGGTCGGAGAAGATCACGATGGTGCGATCGACGGCCTTGCGGCTGGCGAGATATTGCGCCGCCTGGGTGAGAGCGCCTCGGATGTCGGTGTAGTTTGTGGCCTTGGCCTTGGTGCCGTAGTCGTTGAGGCGCGCGGCGTGGGCGGATACCAGGCTATGGCGTTCGCTTGGCCGGTCGGGCGCCGTGAAGCGCAGGATCATCGACTCGTCGGTGAAGCTGCAGGCGCCGATCTCAGCCACCGCGAAGCTGTCGCCGGCATGGATGAACCCCATCATCGCCCGGATCGCCCGCAGGTTCTTGGGCAGCTCGCGGTAATAGCTGCCTGAGACATCGAGCAGCACGGCGAGGGCCGAGGCGTTGTTGGCGCGCTCCTCGCAGGCAGCGAGCGCGAGGGAGGAAAGGCCAAGGCCGAAGGTTCGGCGGGTGAGGGCGGTCACGAGCTGCCTCCCGGCCTGGCTCCGGAGCGAAGCCTTCTCACGACTCCCTCGATGCCGAGCGGCAGGAAGATCGCGAAATCATACAGGGCCACGACCAGCGTCATCAGGCCGACCGTGAGGCCCCGCAGGAGGCGCAGGAGGAAGGCCAGGAGCTTCAGCATCTCGGCCACCACGACCTGCGCCACGATGCGGCCGTTGCGCACCAGCATCTCGATCGCGAAGCCGAGGAATGCCATCGCGAAGGGGATGACGAAGCCGAAGGCCGCCTGTGCATAACGTGCGATCTGGCCCACGGACTGCGCGGCCTCGGACGGAGGGGCGTTCGCCAGCGTGCCCATCAGCTCGCGCTCGAGGCGGGAGAGATCGTCGCGGGTGAGCGCCAGGGTGGCCTCGATGGCCGCCAGCACGAACAGCGCCGAGGCCATGGTGACGACGATGGCGAGCTTGAGACCGCGTCGGTGCTCGATCGCTTCGAACTGCGGGAACATGGTGGTGCCGCCCAGCGCCTCGAGCAGGACCATGCCGACGGCGACCTCCAGCACGATGATGGCGAGCGCCGCCAGCCGATAGATCGGTATCCCCATGACACGATAGGAATCGCCCACCACCTCGGTCATCGGCCGTTCGAGCAGGGCGAAGTTGAGCCAACCCGCGATGCCGACGGCGATCATCAGGACGAAGGCGAACACGAAGCGCGTGCCGGCTGAGTATCCCAGCACGGCTTTCTTCTCGCCGTGCCGGATAGCGGCGACATGGACGCCGTAGGATTCGATGACCTGGCGATGCTCGTCGACATGCGCCGCCAAGCGGGCGATTTCGCCCTGCTTCCGCTCGTCGTGCTCACCCGTTGCCTGCTGGAGGGAGCGGCGCGCGGCCTTGGTTTCGGCAGCGATGCGCGGGCGCAGCTCGTCCTCGACGAGGCCCGCCATCAGGCGACCATGGCGCGCGTCGGCGACCTGCGCGCCGGACTGCATCCAGCGCTCGGTCAGGCGCAAGAGGTGCGACACGAGCGAGAACACCGCCCGGATCAGCCGGTGGGCTGACTCGCGGGCGATGTAGAGCAGCAAAACTAGAGCGGCCAAAAGCGCCCAGCATCGCCAATCGGCGACCCAGTCCGGCAGTGAATTCCACATTGCGGCGCTAGATGGTCACCAACAACGTCGAAAAAGTGGCGGGCGGTGCCCGCGCGCTCAGCCTTTCAGTCGCATCCGGCCGAGATAGTCGCGCTTGCCGAGCGGCACGCCCTTGAGCCGCAGGATGTCGTAGGCGGTGGCGGCGTGGAAATGGAAGTTCGGCAGGGAGAAGGTGAGGAGGAAGTCCTTCACGATGAAGGGCAGCTTCCGCTCGCCGAGCTGGAAGATCATGTCGTTGCCTTCCAGGGCATTGACCTCGTCGGGCGTGAGCGCCTGGAGGGCCTCGCGCGCCTCGGCGACGATCTTCTGCAGCCCTTCGTAATCCGTCGGCCCGCCCTGGGGTGGGGTGAAGAGTCCGGCCTTCACACCCCTCATCGCGCCCAGCGAATGCTGGACGATCGACACGACCTGGAACTGGAACGGCAGCATGTCTGCCGCGAGCCGCGTCTTCACCACCTCGTTGGGATCGATGCCCTTTTCCTTGAAATGGGCGAGGCCCTTGCCGAGGAAGCCGTCGACACCACCCAGGGTCTGCAGAAAGGATGAAACGCTGAGCTCGTAGAGCGATATCGCCATCTTTGGGCCCTCCCCAGTCCGAATGTTCCCGGCGTGTTTCCGATGGTCTAGGGTTGGCGTCAATTCCAATCCTCGCTCTTGGAGAAGACGCATGATCGACGTTCATTACTGGCCGACGCCCAATGGCTGGAAGATCTCCATCATGCTCGAAGAGTGCGGCCTGCCGTACAGGCTCGTGCCGGTGAACATCGGGACGGGCGAGCAGTTCAAACCCGACTTCCTCAAGATCAGCCCCAACAACCGCATGCCCGCCATCGTCGACGACGACCCGCCGGGCGGCGGCGCGCCGGTGTCGGTGTTCGAGTCGGGCGCGATCCTGCAATACCTCGCAGAGAAGACCGGCAAGTTCCTGCCCACGGATCTGCGCGGCAGGTACGAGGTGCTGCAGTGGGTCAACTGGCAGATGGGCGGGCTGGGGCCGATGGCGGGCCAGGCCAATCACTTCCGCATGTACGCCCCGCAATTCAATCCGGTGGAGCAGCTGAAGTACGGCCAGGACCGCTACACCAACGAGGTCAACCGCCTGTTCGGCGTGCTGAACAAGCGGCTGGCCGATCGCGAGTTCGTGGCTGGCGCGCTTTCCATCGCCGACATGGCGATCTGGCCGTGGATCGTGGGCTTCAAGAACTTCGGCCAGAATCTCGATGACTTCGTGGATCTCAAGCGCTGGTTCGAGGAGTCGATGGGCAAGCGGCCGGCCGTGATCAAGGGCAAGGCCACCGGCGCCGAGCTGCGCCCGGCGCCCGGCATCAACACCGAGGAGCAGCGCAAGGTGCTGTTCGGCCAGACGGCCGCCGTGGTGCGCTGATGCGGGTGCTCAGCCGTTGATGTGCGCCATTTCACGCGCCGCGCTGGCAATTCGCCGACGCAGCGCCTTGGGCAGAAGCACCTCGGCTTCGGTGCCGAGCTGCAGGAAATCCATCGCGGCCTGATCGATCGATTCGATCGGCACGGTCGCGCGCATCCAGCCCTTGCCATCGGGCGGTTCGGCGCTTGCACGTGCGGCTTCGGCGACCTGGGCGCCGAGGCGCTCCAGCCGGGTCATGCCGCGTGGGGAAAGACGCAACACTGCCTTGTCGCGCCACAGCCCGACCTCGTAGGCGCGTGACGAGTCCGTCCAGAAACCGACCAGGTCGAACTCCTTGGGCCGTGCGAAGCGCTCCTCCGAGACCGTGAGCTCGACGATGTTGGCTACTCGGTAGGTGCGTTTCTGCTCGCCTGCCGCGGCCACGAGATACCAGGTGCCCGCCTTGAGCACGAGCCCGAGCGGATTGAGCCGTCGTGTCACCGCGCGTTCGCCGCGCCGGTAGGCGATGTCGATGCGGAGGTCGGCCCAGACCGCCTTGGCGATCGCCGGCAGCAGGCGCGCCTGTTCGGCGCTCCTGAACCAGTCCACGGGGTCGAGATGAAAGCGTCGCGCGATCTTCTGGGCGCCGGCGCGCGTCTTCTCCGGCAGTGCCGCGGTGAGCTTGAGCTGCGCCGACAGGAGCTGGTCGGCAAGGCCGAGCTGCGAGGCGGGGCCGGGCAGGCCGGCGATGAACAGCGTCTCGGCTTCATCCTCGGTGAGCCCGGTGAGCTTGGTGCGGAAGCCATCGAGCAATCGAAAGCCGCCGCCTGGCCCTCGGTCGGCATACACCGGAACATTGGCGGCGCTGAGCTCGTCGATGTCGCGGTAGATCGTGCGCACCGAGACCTCGAAGGTCTCCGCCAGCTGCTCGGCGGTCAGCCGGCCACGGGTTTGCAGCATCAGGAGGATCGACAGCAGACGGCTCGCACGCATGAAAAGACCCATAGCAGGAAAATCCTGACAGATACTGTCAGGTACCGGACCGTATATGGAGGGCAAAGGAGGCCTCATGCCCAAGCTCGCCCCCGATGCCGCATCGACTCTCGACCCGGCGCCCAGCCCGGACTTCGACTTCCTGATGGGTATCTGGACCTGCCGCCACCGATACCGCGTGCGCCGTCTGGCCGGCTGCGACGACTGGATCGGGTTCGACGGCACGTGCGCGGCGCGCAAGATCCTCGATGGCCATGGCAATATCGACGAAAGCGACATCGCCTTTCCGGGCGGCGGCTATCGCGGCATGAGCCTGCGCACCCGGGATCCCGGCACCGGCAGATGGTCGATCCACTGGCTCGACAGCCGGCGGCCGGGCCGGATGACTCCGCCTGTGAAAGGCGGGTTCGATGGAGGGATCGGCCTGTTCTACGGTGACGATGAGTTCGGCGGCCGGCCCATCCGTGTGCGCTTCCTGTGGTCGCGGATCACGCCCCGTTCGGCCCGTTGGGAACAGGCCTTCTCGCTCGACGAAGGCAACAGTTGGGAGACGAACTGGTTCATGGATTTCACAAGGGCGTAACGACGATGAGCGACAATGTATTTGCCGTGATCCGCACGCGCGGCCCGCGCTGGGATCGCGAACAGCCACTCGAGGGGCAGAAGGACTGGCAGACCCACGCCGATTTCATGAACGGCCTCGTCGCCGATGGCTTCATGCTGCTGGGGGGCCCCCTCGAGGGTACGCAGGACGTGCTGCTGATCGTGCGCGCCGAGAACGAGGCAGATATCGAGGAACGCCTGGCGGTGGATTGCTGGAGTGTTGACGGCCTGCTGCGGACGGTGACGGTTCATCCCTGGCAGCTGCGGCTCGGGTCGCTCGCCCTCACTTGACGCCTGCTGAGTGGACAACCACGTTGACGATGCTCAAAAGAGCGGAGGCATTGTCATGCAGAGCCAGGAACGCGACCTCATCACCGACCTGTTCGGGCGCCTGAAGGCGTTCGAAACCCAGCCGCGGGACGGCGAGGCCGAGCGACTCATCGCAGGCCTTGTCGCGACGCAGCCTGCCTCACCTTATCTGCTGACGCAGACCGTGCTGGTGCAGGAGCACGCGCTCAAGGCCGCGCAGGAGCGCATCGCCGAGCTGGAAAGCAGGGAAAGCAAGCCCGCGCCGTCCGGCGGCGGTTTCCTCGGCGGCGCCCCCAAGATCGGACCGTGGGGCTCGGCACCGAGCGCCGCGCCGGCAGGCCCGTCCATGACCGCCCCGCCGACGCGCTCGCCGTTGCAGGAGGCGGTGGCGCCGCAACAGCCGGCGGCTGGCGGCAGCAGCTTCATGCGCACGGCCCTTACCACTGCGGCCGGCGTCGCCGGCGGCGCGCTGCTGTTCCAGGGCGTCCGCAGCATGCTCGGGAACGGCGGTGGACCGTTCAGCGCCCACGCTGCGGCCGCTCCCGCTCCGGTTCAGGCGGCACCGCTGCTGGGACCGACCGACGACAATCTGAGGTCGACCTCTGCCGATGTTGAGGAGGACGACGACACGTCGGACGACTACGATACGGCATCCGATGATTCAGATTCGGGTGATTCCGGGTCCGACGATACCTGACGATATTCGAGGGGGGACGAGAGACGATGATCGAACTTCACACCTGGGGCACGCCGAACGGCCGCAAGGTCTCCATCATGCTCGAGGAATGCGAGCTGCCGTACAGCGTGCACAAGGTCGATATTTCCAAGGGCGAGCAGTTCAAGCCGGAGTTCCTGCGCATCAGCCCGAACAACCGCATCCCGGCGCTCGTCGATCCCGACGGGCCGGGCGGCAAGTCCTACAGCCTGTTCGAGTCGGGTGCGATCCTGATCTATCTCGCCGACAAGACCGGCAAGTTCCTGCCCAAGGATCCGGCCAGGAAGTACGATTCCCTGCAGTGGCTTATGTGGCAGATGGGCGGCGTCGGCCCGATGTTCGGCCAGGCCCATCATTTCCTGCGCGCCGCGCCCGCCCTGATCGAGTACGGCATCAAGCGCTACGTCGACGAGGCCAAGCGCCTCTACGGCGTGCTCGACAAGCAGCTCGCCGGCAATGCCTTCGTCGCCGGCGCCGACTACACCATCGCCGACATGTCGATCTTCCCGTGGACGGCGCGGCACGAGTGGCACACCGTGAACCTCGCCGACTTCCCCAACGTCAAGCGCTGGTACGACATCGTCAACGCACGTCCCGCCGTCACCAAGGGCATGGCCGTGCCCTACCTCAATTGAGCCTGCACCCGGGCAAGGCGGCTTGCGTCGCCGCGCTGGCCTTCCTGCTGGCGTCGTGCGCCTCGGCTCCGCCGCCGTCGACCTGCGTCGCGCCGTTGAAAGTGGCGACGCAGGTCGATCTCTACTTCGGTCGTGGGACGGCGACGGGAGAGGTGAGCGCTTCGGAGTGGGCGGAATTCCTCACCGGTGAAATCACGCCGCGCTTTCCCGATGGCTTGAGCGTGATCGACGTCTCGGGTCAGTACCGTGACCCCTCGGGTCGCATCGGTCGCGAGCACAGCAAGCTCGTCACTATCCTGGTCTTCGATCCGCCGGCGCATACACCCAAGGTGAAGGCCATCGTCGACACCTACAAGAAGCGCTACGCTCAGCACAGCGTCCTGCATACCGAGCGGACGATGTGTGCCGGCCTGTAGGAGGCTACTCCGCAGGGGCCTCGTCGCGGATGGCGTCGAGCGGCGAGTCGATGGTGCAGACCACGCCTTGCGGCCGATAGTCGATATTGACGTCGCCCTGCAACTCGGACGACAGGCCGCGCTCGATCATGCGCGAGCCGAAGCCGGTGCGGGTTGGCGGTGTGGTGGAAGGCCCGCCGCTTTCTTCCCACTTGAAGCGGAAGCGGCCGCCCTCCGCTTTCCAGTCGAGCGTCACCCTGCCGGCGTCGTTCGATAGGGCGCCGTACTTGAGGGCGTTGGTGCCGAGCTCATGCAGGGCCATCGACATCGCCACGGCGCTGCGCGGCTTCAGCCGGAAGTCCGGCCCGCTATAGGCCAGCCGCACGCGCTCGCCGCCGAGATGCGGACGCAACGATGCGCGCACGACGTCGTGCAGCTCGGCGCTGTCCCAATTCCGGTCGGTCAGCAGGTTGTGCACGCTGCTGAGAGTCATGAGGCGCTGGTCGAAGTCGGCGCGTACCGAGGCATCGACGCCCCTGAAGGTCTGCGCCGCGATCGCCTGGACCATGGCCAGCGTGTTCTTCACCCGGTGGTTCAGCTCGTTGATCAGCAGCTCGCGATGCTCCTCGGCATTCCTGAGGTCGGTGACGTCGCGAAACACGATGCCCATGCCGTCGCCCAGCGGAAAAAGCCGGTAGGCGAGGCGGCGTGGACCGACCACGACCGAGGGCGTCTCGCTGCGGATGGTGGCGCGCCGGGCCATCGCATCGAGAAAGATGTGGCCAAGATCGGTCTCGGCGGCGTGGGGGAAGATGTCCCAAAGTATGCGTCCGACCATCTCGCTGGCTGGCCGTCCGAAATGCCTCGCGGCCTCACTGTTGAAGCGCGTGATCCGCCACTCGCGATCGAGGGCATAGAAACCCTCGCCGATTCCCTCGAGGATCGCGGTGATCTCTTCTTCCGGGGTTGGAGTGCCTGCCATGCCGTCTCAGCCAAACTGCGGCATGAGAAGCCCGAGCGCAATCGCCGTGCCGAGAATCCACTGAAGGTTTCGTTCGGCACACAACACAAAAGTGCTAGCTGCGACAGTGAGAACGACATTCATGGGCTCGTGGGGCGCGGCAGAGGCCCGCGCGCAGTGCGATCCCGCCAACCTGCCGGGCGACCTGAGAAGGCCAGCGCGTCCAGGCCTGTCCTCTAAAGCGGTGGCATGTCGTAGCCGAAGTGCTTCTTGAACAGCCGTGCGCTCTCGCCCGAACCTGTGAGCTCGCGAACGAACGTGTCGACGATCCTCAGCCAGTCGACATCGCCGGTCGGCACGCCGATGGAAGTTTCCTCGTACGACCAGTTGCCCGGAAGATTGCGAAAGTTCAGCCTGTTCTTCGAGGGGAACGCGGCGTTCTGCAGGCTGTCGAGGATCATCGTGTCGATCTGACTGGCGCTGAGGGCGCCAAACGCCTCGGCGGTCGTCTTGAAGGGGACCATGGTCGCCGCCGGCGTGACGCGCTTGAAGATATCCTGATGGCTGCTGCCGACGAGGACGCCGATCTTGATCTCGGGTTTCCCAGCCCGATCCATCGTCCGGAGGGGAGAGTCGTTCTTCACCATGAAGGTGCTGCCGACGATGAGATAGGGGCGTGTGACGCCACGGTGATCGACCGCCCGACGGTTGCCGTGAAGTTGGAAATCGCGACGTCGACCTGCCGGCTTTCCAGGCGGCTGTCCTGGGCCAGGGCGAGGGTGGGACGGAGCGCGAGGACCGCGGTCGCGCACGGCGAAAAGCGCGATGCGGCTGATTGCAGGCATAGGCGGGGGATACTAGGTTGATCGTCGTTCCAGGAGGAGGGGCTGCGATGAAAGGGCTGTCTGCATCGATCGCAATGCTCCACCCGCATCGATGAAGCGTCGGCAGCTCCTCGCCGGCGCATCGGCGGTGGTCCTCGGGGGCGGTCATGCGGCGGCGCAAAGCGCTGCGGTGATCGCCGGGACTGTTATCCGCGACGCCTATGTCATCACGATGGATCCCGAGCTCGGCGACCTCAAGGGTGTCGACATCCACGTCCGCGGCACCAATATCATCGCCATCGGCCCCGACATCCAGGTGCCCGATGCCGAGGTCGTCGACGCCGCCGGCATGATCGTGATGCCGGGCATCGTCGATACGCACTGGCACATGTGGAACAGCCTGCTGCGCGGCCTGGTCGGCAGCACCCCGCAGACCGGCTATTTCCCGACCATCCGGAAGTACGGGCCGCACTACACGCCGCTCGACACCTATGCCGCGACCCGTCTTGCGCTGGCCGAGGCGCTGCGCGGCGGCGTGACCACGGTGCACAACTGGGCACACAATATCCGCGGCCCCGGCCACGCCGAGGCTTCGATCCGCGCCCATGAGGGCGTGGGCCTGCGGGCGCGCTTCGGCTACGGCTCGGCCCAGGGCCTGCCGCCCGACAAGGTCCAGGACCTCGACGACATGGCGCGGCTCAGGGGCGCACTCATGATCGCCAGCCGCAACAATCGCGTCACGCTCGGGGCCGCACTGCGCGGGCCGCAGATGTCGGCCACCGAGGTGTGGCGGCGCGAGTTCGAGGCCGCCAAGAAGCTCGGCCTGCCGATCTCGGTGCATGCCACCGGCAATGCCGAGATGTCGGAGAAGTTCAAGGTCATCGAGACGCTCGACAAGGCCGGCATGCTCGGCCCCGACGTGCAGATCATCCACGCCGTCCATGCCACGCCGCAGGACATCGAGGCGCTGGCGCGCAGCAGGGCCCATGTGAGCGTCAGCCCGAACGCCGAAGCGGCCAGCATGGGCGTGCCGCCGGTCAACGCCTTCCGCAAGGCCGGCGTTCTCACCACCCTGTCGATCGACAACACCGCCCTCCCGGCCTCGGTCGATCCGTTCGGGCTGATGCGCGAGCTCATAAACCTGTTGCGCGCGCGCGACGGCCTCGCCTCGCCGTTCGGTCCGCGCCAGGCGCTGGAGATGGCGACCATCGACGGCGCGCGGGCGCTGGGCCTCGACGGCGTCACCGGCTCGCTCAAGCCCGGCAAGCATGCCGACCTGATCATGATCAGCACCGAGGAGCTCGACTTCGCCATGTCGGGCAATGCGCCGGTCGAGCGGCTGCTGATGGCGGTGCAGCCGACGCATGTCGATTCGGTGATGGTCGACGGCCGCTTCCTCAAGCGCAAGGGCCGGATCGTGGCGATCGATGCGGCCGAGATAATCAACATCGCCCACGACGCCGCCGAAGAGCTCGTCAGGCGGGCGGGCTAGATCAGGCGCGCCGCACCATCGCCGGCACCAAATCCTTCAGCGCGGGCGCGCCGACCTGCATCATGACGGCGCGCAGCTCCTGCTGCAGGAGGCCCAGCACGCGCTCGACGCCGGGCTGGCCGAAGGCGCCGAGGCCCCAGAGATAGGGGCGGCCGATGCAGACGGCGCGGGCACCCATCGCCAGCGCCTTGGCGATGTCGGTGCCGCGCCTGAAACCCGAGTCGACCAGCACCGGTAGCCGGCCGCCGACGGCGTCGAGGATCTCGGGCAGGGCATCGATGGTCGACCGGCCGCTGTCCTCGGCGCGGCCACCGTGGTTCGACACGATGATGCCGTCGAGGCCGTTGTCGACGGCGAGGCGGGCGTCCTCGGCCGTCAGGAGGCCTTTGACGACCAGCCGCGTCTTCGCCGTGCCGCGCAGGCGCCTCAGGAATTCCCAGGTGAGGGTGGTGGCCCCCGTCGAGACGATGCCGGAGGTGTCGATGCCGTCGAAGCTGGGCTTGCGCTTGAGATAGTCCTGCAGGCTGCGGCCATGGCACGAGCCGCAGTCCGGCGTGTCGCTGCGCCACGCGCGCACGTACGTCACCCAGTTCTGCCGCGCCAGCACGTCGACCGTGACGACGATGGTCTCGGCGCCGGCCTTCTCGGCGCGCCTGGCGAGCGCTTCGGCAACCTCCCAGCGATCGGTCGGATAGAGCTGGAACCACACCGGCGCGCCGCGTGCGGCGATGGCGTCCTCGATCGAGGTGGTGGCGACCGTCGACAGGATCTGCAGGTGATTGCCGCGCTTGGCCGCGCGCGCGACCGCGATCTCGCCATCCTCGTGATAGGCGCGGTTCGAGGCCGTTGGCGCGAGCACGATCGGGCTGGCATAGGTGCGGCCAAACAGGTCGAGGCGCGTGTCGAGCGTGCCGACATCGACCAGGCGCCGCGGTCGCAGCTGGAATTTCTGGAAGCCCTCGCGGTTGGCGCGCAACGTTACGTCATCGTCGACGCCCGAAGCCATGTAGCCGAAATGCGCCGGCCGCACGGTCTTGCGCATCGCCGCCTCGAAGTCGAAGACGTCGAGCGCGTCGGCGGGCGAGGAGATGATCCTGTCCTGCGCCCACGCAGCGGCGCCCGCACCCGCGGCCAGCAGCGGGCTGGCGGCGAGGAATTCCAGGAAGCGGCGGCGCGCCGTCAGCGGGTCTCGGCCCATCGGATCATCTTGCCGATGAAGGTATCGCACGCCTGCATCTGCGACTTGGCGACGAACTCGTTGGGCTGGTGCGCCTGGGAGATGTCGCCCGGACCGCAGATCACCGTCGGGATGCCGTGGGCGCGGAAGATGCCGGCCTCGGTGCCGTAGGGCACGGCATAGGTGCGGTTGCCGCCGGTCCATTCCAGCGCGAGCTTGGCTGCCTCCTCGTTCTCCTCGGGCTTGAGGCCGGGCACGAAGGAGCGGCGCTTCAGGGTGATGTTGGCGTCGGGATGCCTGGCGCGCATCTTGGGCAGCAGCAGCTCGGCGACGTACGCCTCGGCGCGGCGCTGGACCTCCCAGGGATTGCCGTGGGGCAGGGTTCGATAGCCCCAGCTCAATGTGCATTCGCGCGCCAGGATGTTTCCGGCGGTGCCGCCGCTGATGATGCCGACATTGATGGTCGTGAAGCCGGGCATCGTATCGATGCCGCCGTCGGGCGGGCGGGCCGCCAGCTCGACCTGCAGCTCGTTCAGCCAATGGATGAAGTCGCCCGCGAAGTGGATGGCGCTGACGCCAAGATGGGTCATGGAGGAATGCGCCTCCACGCCGGTGAAGGTGGCGTTGATGCCGCCGCCGTTGTTCTGCGCATTGACCACACCCATCATGGTGGGCTCGCCCACGATGACGGCCTGCGGACGCGGCACGTTGCCCATCAGCTTCTCCACCAGCGAATGGGCGCCGAGGCAGCCGATCTCCTCGTCGTAGCTGAAGGCCAGATGCATCGGCACCTTGAGCCGGGCGCGCTGGAAGGCCGGCACGTGGGCCAGCGCCACGGCGATGAAGCCTTTCATGTCGCAGGTGCCGCGGCCATAGAGCCTGCCGTCGGGCTTCTCGGTCAGCGTCCAGGGATCGGTGATCCACGGTTGGCCATCCACCGGCACCACGTCGGTGTGGCCCGAGAGCACGATGCCGCCTTCCATGTCCGCGGGGCCGATGGTGGCGTAGAGGTTGGCCTTGGTGCCCTCTTCATTCGGCACCAGCGTGCTCGCGACGCCGAAATCCTCGAGGTAGCTCTGGATGTACTTGATGAGGTCGAGGTTGGAGTTGCGCGAGGTGGTGTCGAAGGCGACCAGGCGCCTCAGCATCTCGATCGAGTCGGGGGCTTCAGTCTTCATGCCAGCCACCGTCGCATGCTTGGCGGAATTGGCAAAGAGCCGCCAAGGCCCTGAATTTGTGGGAAAAATCGCCTGCGGAACAGGGGGGCATCAGTTTGACACCGCCATCCCCCACCGCTAGAACCGCCCGGCATCCGTCGTGGATATTTCGATCGCCGGGGTCTTAACGGACTGCGGAGAGGTGGCCGAGCGGTCGAAGGCGGCGGTTTGCTAAACCGTTATAGGGGGTAAACCCCTATCGTGGGTTCGAATCCCATCCTCTCCGCCATTACCCCCAGAGACAACTGTCTCTGGGTCCCGTCGAGGGCGCTCAAACGCCCAGTGTTTGCGGGCTTTTCCAGAGCAGGCTCCGCACTGCGCTCACCCGACAAACGGCCGTTTTCGTCTCTCTCCGGCGGTTTCTCTCCAAACCTCTCGACTCGACGAATTCAGTGCGGATTTCCAAGTCATTGATTTGGCGCGGTAATTCGGAACAGCAGTTTCGTGCTTTTCGAATCCCCTATGCATTGGCAGAGAGAACTGGGAGCAAACTGCGCCATTGAAATGGTTGCGCGTTTTCGGATCCCGCGGTGGCCGCGGAGCAGGGCGGGATTTGTCCCAGACACCGCGGCGGCGCCAGCCGTTGTCGTTGCGCGCGTTCTTTACACTTTGGCGGACTTTCGGAGTTCTGAGCAAGGACAGGCGTTTATGGATTGGGCGCGCATCCTGGCCTACGTGACGGGGACGTTGGACCAGTAGCTGCTGGCGCGGAACGAGTATCTTGCGGCCGAGAACCACCAAGGGAAGGGCAACGTCCTGCTGTTTCCTCGAGCGACAGATCGTCAGCGCGAGGGGCCTGTGCGGTGCCGCGAGAGATTGGGCGGGCTCCTGCGCTACTATCATCGCGAGGCGGCGTGATGGCCCAACGGCCAGACCAATTATTTGGCCACACGGGATCCGACCGACGCCGAAGCGATCATAATAGTGAACGAGCTGCGAGCACCGCGCCGCGGTCGCAGTTTTAGATTGGCTGTCGTTTGAGCGGTCGTCTGGGCCCCGGCGCAAGTCGCGCCGAGGCAGAGAACAACGACGGGCAACAGCGCCACCCGCAGGAGCAGCGAAGCCAAATGCCTAAACGGGGATAACCTTGCCGGTGGGCAAATCGTAGTAGGCGCCGACCACTTTGAGCTTACCGGCGGCCACCATGTCTCCTAGGATCGGCTTCTCGGTCTGCAGCCGGCGCACATTGGCCTGCACGTTCGCTACGACGGAGCGCTGCTCTAGATCCGTTCCACTGGCCTTCACGACAGGCTCGATGCCGGGCTTCATGGCCGTCACCAGGCCCGCGATGTGGCCAGGCAGGTTGTTGCCTTTTTGAACGGCCGCAACCGTCGCATTGACCGCGCCACAGCTCGTATGGCCAAGCACCATGATCACCTTGGTGCCCAGCACCGCGGCGCCAAACTCGAGGCTACCCAGCCCGTCGGGCGTCACGAAATTACCGGCGACGCGGACAATGAACAATTCGCCAGGACCCTGGTCGAACGCGAGTTCGGGAGCCACGCGTGAATCCGCACATCCCAGGATGGCGGCAAACGGCGCCTGACCTTGAGCGCGCGCGGCGCGCCCCGCGGAGAAGTCGCGCTCATTCATCTTTCCGGAGACGTAGCGCGCATTGCCCTCCATCAGGCGGGCAAAAGCGGCATCCGGGGTCTCGGCGGACCGCGCCGATTGGGCGCGTGCTCCCGAAGCTGCTGCCGCCAGCGCCAGAGCGCCTACGCCTGCCGCGAAAATACCGCGTCGCGACAAACCAGATGAATTACAGACGTTGCATGTACACATAGTCATCTCCCCAGCTCATTGTAATGTTGCACGCTGATCCCAAAATCCGCGATGGATTTCAAGGTAAATCAGGCTCTCCCTGCTCATAAAGCTAACGCCGTTGCCGGGGTCAGGACAGGGCAGGGGGCTCGGTATGGATTGGGCGCCCATCCTGGCCTACGTGACGGGGACGGAGGACCAGAAGCTCTCGCCCGAGCGTGCTGAGGCAAATCGAAGCCGCTGCTCCTGCCACGCCACCGGAAACGGCTCCATCAGCACGGCCAGCGTCGTCTCAACCGGCTGCCGGCCGTCGACGATCGCCTCGACGATATCGGGTGCGAGCAGCGTCAGCCGCAGGAGACGAAGCAGGTAAGTCGAGTTGATCTTTGCGGCCGCGGCAAGTTTCTCGATGGAGCGATAGACGCCGTCGTCCAGCAGCTTGCGCCAGCGGAACCCGCGAGCCAGCGCCTTGACCATGGCGTTGTCGATGTGGTGGCGGGGCGGGATGCCGGTGGCTGTGCCGTCGGGTGCCAGGATCAGCTTGCGGCCACCGCGTTTGCGGATACTGAACGGGATGTGGACGGTGACGGTGTCGCTGGCTTTGTCCATCACGCTGCAATCCTGTCGCTGGCATCCATG
>CANIRG010000038.1 GCA_947469635.1 Rhodospirillales bacterium
GAGCGAGAATCGTGCCATGCCAGCGCATATGAAGACGACTGATTTGCACAGGAGTGTGCTTGAGCTCGGGCTGGCCCGAGATCGGATCGACGGCGGGATTCACGGCTACATTGACGCGAGACGCGCGCGCGGTCTGCGCTGTCCAGTGCATCGGTGCGAAGGCCTCGCCCGCACGCACCGCATCGGACAAATGGACTCGCAGTGTCGCCGTGCCCCACTCGCTCGCGAGCTCGGCGATATCGCCCTCGCCGAGACCGCGCTCGGCGGCATCCAGCGGATGCAGATCGACCGTGGGCTCGGGCCGGTGGCCGGCGAGGCGCGGCGATTTTCCGGTGCGCGTCATGGTGTGCCACTGATCGCGTACGCGGCCGGTGTTGAGTCGCAACGGATGCAGTGCATCAGGCGCGTGGGCCGGCACGCGCGCTATCGTGGGCAGAAAACGCGCGCGGCGATCGGCATGGAAGAAGCCGCCGTTGGCGAAGAAACGTCCATCCGGCGACGCCCCCCACACGAACGGCGTAAGCTGCTCGTAAGCTTCGTTATCGATTCGGGCACGGCTTCCGATATCGAAATCGCGCGCACCGCCGTTCTCGAAGGAGGAGAGCGCGGCATGCTCACGGAAGATATCGGCGACGCCCTTCCAGGCGAAGGCCGCGCCAAAACCCAACCGCCGTGCGACCTCGGAGACGATCCACCAATCCTGCCGCGCCTCGCCGGGCGGCGGCAGGAACGGCCGCTGGCGCGAGATGCAGCGTTCGGAGCTCGTGACCGTGCCGTCCTTCTCGCCCCAGGCGAGCGCCGGCAGCCTCACGCGACAGGCATCGACCGTATCGGACGCGCGCATCGGCTCGGAGACGACGGACAGCGCGCACGTCTTCAGCGCCGCGCGCACGGCATCGGCATTCGGCAGGCTCGCCACCGGATTGGTCGCCATGATCCAGATCGCCTTGATCTCGCCGCGCCCGACGGCCTCGAAAAGGTCGACGGCCTTGAGGCCGGGCTTCGTCGCCATGCGCGGGGCATTCCAGAAGCGGCGGACGCGATCGATGTCGGCCGGCGCGAAATCCATGTGCGCCGCCAGCGTGTTCGACAGCGCGCCGACCTCGCGGCCACCCATCGCGTTGGGCTGGCCGGTGATCGAGAAGGGTCCCATGCCCGGCCGGCCTATGCGGCCCGTCATGAGATGGCAATTGATGATCGCGTTCACCTTGTCGACGCCGGCGCTGGACTGGTTAACGCCCTGCGAATAGAGCGTGACGGTCTTCTCCGTGCGCGCGAACCAGTCGAAGAAGGTGGCGACGTCGGCCGGCGGCAGGTCGCACACGGCGAGGTCGCTCGCGCGGGCGGCGTCGAGCGCGGCTTCGACGCCTGAGGTGTAACGCGCGACGAAGTCGGCCGCCGGCAAGCTCGCCAGCAGCGCGTTGAACAGCGCCACGTCGCTGCCCGGCGCCAGCGCGAGATGCAAATCGGCGATATCGCAGGTCTCGGTGCGGCGCGGATCGATCACCACCACCTTCATCGACGGCCGCGCCCGCTTGGCCGCTTCGAGGCGCTGGAACAACACCGGATGGCACCAGGCGAGGTTGCTGCCGACCAGCACGACGAGATTGGCCTGCTCGAAATCCTCGTAGAGGCCCGGCACCGTGTCGCTGCCGAAGGCGCGCTTGTGGCCCGCCACCGACGAGGCCATGCAGAGCCGCGAGTTGGTGTCGATGTTGGCGGTGCCCAGGAAGCCTTTTATCAGCTTGTTGGCGGCGTAATAGTCCTCGGTGAGGAGCTGGCCCGAGACATAGAAGGCCACCGAGTCGGGCCCATGCCTGGCGATTGAATCGCGAAACCCGGCGGCCACCGTGTCGAGCGCCGTCTCCCACGACACGCGCCGCCCGTCGACCTCGGGATGCAGCAGCCGATCCTCGAGCGACAGCGTCTCGCCCAGCGCCGCTCCCTTGGAGCACAGCCGCCCGCGATTCGCCGGATGCTCGAGGTCTCCCACCATCTCCGCCCCGCCGCGCCCGTCGGGACTCGCGACCACGCCGCAGCCGACACCGCAATAGGGACAGGTCGTGCGGATCATGCTCACTGGACCGCGGGCCTCCAAACCCGCCTCATCCACATGAGCTGGCCCGGAGGCCCGCGGTCCGGAAGACATCAGTACACATCGCGCTGATAGCGGCCGGCCTTGGTGAGGTCGGCGAGCCAGGCCTTGGCCGCGCCCTCGCTCTTGCCGCCCTGCTCGACGGCGATGCGCAGCAGCGTGTCCTCGACATCCTTGGCCATGCGCTTGGCGTCGCCGCAGACATAGAAGTGCGCGCCCTCGCCCAGCCACTTCCACAGCTCGGCGGCATTCTCCTGCATGCGGTGCTGGACGTAGATCTTCTCCGCCTGGTCGCGCGAGAAGGCGAGGTCGAGCCGCGCCAGCACCCCACGGCGCTGCCAATCCGCGATCTGATCCTCGTAGAGGAAATCGTTGACGCGCTTCTGGTCGCCGAAGAACAGCCAGTTCGGCCCCTTGGCGCCCCGCGCCTCACGCTCCTCCAGGAAGGCGCGGAACGGTGCGATGCCGGTGCCGGGCCCGACCATGATCGCCGGCACCGAGTCGTCGACGGGCGGCGCGAAGCCGTGGCTCTTCTGCACGAAGATCGGGATCACGTCGCCGGGCTTGGCGAAGTCGGCGAGATAGCAGGAGCCGATGCCGGTGCGCTGCCGCTCGTTGCTGTCCCAGCGCACCGCCGAGACGGTGAGATGGACCTCGCGCGGATGGGCCTTGGGCGAGGAGGCGATCGAATAGAGCCGCGGCTGCAGCCGATCGAGCGATTTCAGAAGGCCGGGCAGCGAAGGCATCACCGACGGGAAAGCCATCAGGAGGTCGAGCAGGTCGGCCTCGGCGAGGTCGGGCCGCCCCTCCCCGCGTGCCAGGGCGAGCAGGCTACGAACGTCCTCCTCGTTGAAGGCGCGCGTCGCCAGGAACTCCAGGCACTCGTCGCTGGGACGGGCGATGTTGACCTTGGCGAGCAGCACCTGGCGCAGCGGCAGCGCTTCGCCATCGAAGGCCACCATCTCCTCCCCGCTGGCGCCGAGGCGATCGAGCACCGACTGCACCAGCCCCGGGTTCTTGCGCGCGAAGACGCCCAGGCTGTCGCCCGCCTCGTAGGAAAGATCGGTGGCCGACAGGTCGAACACGACGTGGCGCACATCCTTGTCCGAGCCGGGCCGGTTCAGCGGATGGGCGTCGACCAGCGTGGCGAGCGCGGGACGATCACGCGAGCCCAGCGGGCTCGTCGACTTCACGGCAGGCGTCGTCACCGACGAAGCGTCGCGCTGCGACCCCAGCGCCGCCATCAGTTCCTTCAGCTTGCGTTGCGTCTCCTTGCCGCCCGGCACGCAGCGGCCCATGTCGGCTTCGCTGCCCGACCATACCGCCTCGGCATAGGTCTGGCAGAGATAGCCGCACTGGCCGCAATCGAGCTGGGCCATCGCCGCCATCATCTGGCGCTCGGGCTTTTTATCCTTCGCCAGCGCAAGGCGCTCCGGCATCGCCATGGCCGCGTCGTGCCAGGGAAAGTCTTCAGGCTCCGACGGCTCGGCCGTCGCCTCGGGAGACTCCGGACCCTCGACGCCGAGATAGGCGGCGAAGAATCCGTTCAGCCACGCGCGTTGCGGCTCCGAGAACGGCGCATGATCGGGCACCAGCGAGATCATGCGGCCAGCGCCCGCAGCGGCGTGCGGGCGGCGAGCTCGCGCAGGCTTTCGATCTCGTGGCGACGGCAGAACTCGAAAAAGGTCTCGGTCGGCGCCGAACGATGGGCGAGCCAGGTTGCCAGCAGACGCTCCAGCAGCGGCGGCAGATCGTCGAAGGCGACGGACTGCGCATATTCGCGCGCCATCGCCTGCTCCTGCGTCGAGGCCGCGCCGCCGCCGATATAGACGTGATAGCCCTCGACGCTGTCCTCGCCCTGCTCGACCTTGGCGGCGAGCAGGCCGATGTCGCCGACATAATGCTGGGCGCAGGAATGGTGGCAGCCGGTGAGATGGATGTTGATCGGCAGGTCGACCGCCACGCGCATCTCGAGATAGTCGGCGAGGCGCAGCGCATGGCCCTTGGTGTTGGAGGCGGCGAACTTGCAGCCCGCATTGCCGGTGCAGGCGACGAGGCCGCTGCGGATGGCGCTGGCTTCGACGCCGAGTCCCAGCGCCTGGACCGCGGCGATGCAGACGCCGACATCGGGATCGGCGACGTCGGAGATCAGCAGGTTCTGCCACACGGTGAGCCGGAAGGTGCCGCTGCCGAAGCGCTCGGCGATCTCGGCCAGCCCGCGCATCTGCCCCGAGGTGATGCGGCCCACCGGCAGCACGAGACCGAGATAATTCTTGCCGGCCTGCTTCTGGGCATGGACACCGATATGGCCGGCCTTGTCGGCCAGCGCCCGCGGCGCGATCTCTGCGCCAGACACGCGCCGCAACGGGCTGCCGTATTCCTTCTCCACCTCTTTCAGGAATTGATCGCGACCCATACGGTCGAGCACGTATTTCAGCCGCGCCTTGGTGCGGTTGGTGCGGTCGCCATGGGTGATGAAAGCGCGCACCACGGCGCCGGCCACCTTCACGCATTCTCCGGGCGTGAGCAGCACGCCTGTCTCATGTGCGAAGTCCTGATGGCCGGTGATGCCGCCCAGCTGCAGGCGGAGATAGATGCCCGGATCGAAGCCGGCACCGCCCGTGACCTCAGCCGCGACGAAGCCGATATCGTTGGTGTCTTCCAGCACCGGGACGCGTCCGCCGCCGTCGAAGGCGATGTTGAACTTGCGCGGCAGGCCGTACATCTCGCGGTGATTGAGGATGTAATGGTGCATGTCGCGGCAGAGCGGCCGCGTGTCGATCAGCTCCTGCGGATCAATGCCGGCGGTCGGGCTGCCGGTGATGTTGCGGATGTTGTCGGCGCCGGAGCCGCGCGAGGTGAGGCCGAGCTCCTGCACCGCCAGCAGCAGGTCGACGGCGTGGTTGGCCGGGATCTCGCGGATCTGCAGGTTGGCGCGTGTCGTCACGTCGGCGTAGCCGCCGCCGAAGGAGTCGGCCGCATCAGCGAGACCGCGCATCTGCCAGCCGTTGAGGATGCCGTTGGGAATGCGCAGCCGGCACATGAAGGAGTTCTCGGCCGGCGCGACATAGAACAGGCCGTGGTACTTGGTGAGGAAGACGTCGACACCCTTGGGGAACTGCCCCGCCTCGGCGCGACCCACAACCTCGTCCCAGCGATCGAGCGGATGGCGCGCGCGCTTGGCCGTCTCCTCCGCCACCAGCTTGCCGCCCGCCGCGACGGTGCGGTCCTGAGCGGCATGCTGCAAGGCATCGGGACCGACCGTCGCGCCGACTGCCGCCGCCGGCGCCCGTCCCGACAATTTATCGGCCGCCTTGCGCGCCTCGATGCCGCTGACGAAGCTTTGCAGCCACTGCTTCTGCTGGTCGTCGAACTCGCCTGTCATATTTCAGCCCCCCTCCCCTTCGCGGAGTCCGCGAAGGGGAGGTGTCGACGTCTTACGTCGACGAAGGGGTCATGAGGCACCGCGTGGTCGCTCATGACCCCTCCGTCGGCCTCTGAGGCCGACACCTCCCCCGAAGACGGGGGAGGAAAGGAAGAGCGGGATGTCACTACGCCGCCCGCGACGGCACGCGGTGGCGGGCGTAGAGGAACTCCAGCACGGCGGCGCGGCAGCGCGCGTATTCGAGATCGGTGGCGAGCTCGAGGCGACGGCGTGGACGCGGCAGGGTGATCGGCAGGACCTCGCCGATGGTGGCGGCGGGACCGTTGGTCATCATCACCACGCGATCCGACAGCAGCACCGCCTCGTCGACGTCGTGGGTGATCATCAGCACGGTGTTGCCCAGGCGCGCATGGATCTCCATGACACTGTCCTGCAGATGGGCCCGCGTCAGCGCATCGAGCGCACCGAACGGCTCGTCCATCAGGAGGACCTTGGGCTGCATGGCGAGCGCGCGGGCGATGCCGACACGCTGCTTCATGCCGCCGGAGACCTCGTGCGGGCGCTTGTCCCTGGCCTGCGCCATCTGCACCAGCTCGAGATTGTGCATCACCCAGTCGTGGCGCTCGGCTTTGCTCTTGGACGCGCCAAAGACCTTATCTACCGCGATCGCCACGTTGCCGTAGACGGTGAGCCAGGGCAGCAGCGAATGGTTCTGGAAGACGATGGCGCGGTCGGGACCGGGCTCGTCGACCACCTTGCCTTCGAGGAAGACCTCGCCGGTGGTCGACTGCAGCAGGCCGCCCAGGATGTTGAGCAGCGTGGACTTGCCGCAGCCGGAGTGGCCGATCATCGACACGAACTCGCCCTTGGCGATGTCGAGGTCGATGTGGCGCAGCACTTCCGTCGCCATCTGGCCGCGGCGGAAGCTCATGCCGATCTGCTCGAAGCGGAGATAGGGCTTTTCCATGATCGCCTCCTATTGCGCCGAGACACCGTGGGAGACGAAGTGCCCCACCGTCGCGATCAGCTTGTCGAGCAGGAAGCCCACGACGCCGATGTAGACGAGGGCCACGATGATGTCGCTGATGCGCGAGGAGTTCCACGCGTCCCAGATGAAGAAGCCGATGCCGACGCCGCCGATCAGCATCTCGGCCGCCACGATGGCGAGCCAGGAGAGGCCGACACCGATGCGCAGGCCGGTGAAGATGTAGGGCACCGTGGCCGGCAGCGTGATCTTCCAGAACACCTCCCACCACGAGAGGCGGATGACAGCGGCGACGTTGCGGTAATCCTGCGGAATGTTCCGCACCCCCACCGAGGTGTTGATGATGATCGGCCAGATCGAGGTGATGAAGATCACGAACAGCGCCGAGGGATTGGAATCGCGGAAGCCCGCGAGCGACAGCGGCAGCCAGGCGAGCGGCGGCACGGTGCGCAGGACCTGGAAGATCGGATCGAGGCCGCGCATCGCCCACCGGCTCTGGCCGACCAGAACGCCGAGCGCGATGCCGCAGACGGCCGCCAGGCTGAAACCGATGGCGACGCGGCCGAGGCTCTTGGAGATGTGCCAGAAGGCGCCCTTGTCGATGCCGCCGTTGTCGAAGAACGGATCGACGATGAAGTCCCAGGCGTCGGTCACCACCTTGGTGGGCGGCGGCAGGCGCGCACCCGGCTCCGAGCACAGGAGCTGCCACGCCACCAGCGTGAGGCCGAGCACGATCAGCGGCGGCAGCAGTGTGCTCGCCGTCTTGTTGGCGATCTCCTTCAGCCGGTCGTTGGCGGGCCTTTCAGGCGCACGGAAGGGCACGATCTCGGCGGTGGCGCCGGGCACCGGCACTGCCGCTGCAAGGGAGACCGGGTCGGTCTTTGTCGCGGCCTGCATCACGCCACCTTCTTGATCGGGAGGCTGGCGAGATAGGCCTTGGGATCGGCGGGATCGAAGACCTTGCCGTCGAAGAACTTCTCGACGCCGCGCGATGTGCCTTTGGGCATGTCGGCCTCGGCGACGCCGATGTTCTTGGCCGCCTGGCGCCACAGGTCCTCGCGATTGACCTTGCCGATGATCGACTTGGTGTCGAGGTCGGCGGCCATCATGCCCCAGCGCTGGTTCTCGGTGAGGAACCACAGCTCGTGGCTCCGGAAAGGATACGACGCGTGGTCGCGCCAGAACTTCATCGACAGTCTGCGGTCGTCGAGCTTGCGGCCGTCGCCGTAGCTCACCTCGCCCTTGATGCGGTTGACGATGTCGGCCGGCGGCACGTTGAACCACTGGCGCTTGCCCACGATATCGGCCAGCTCCTTGGCATTCTCGGCCTTGTCGCACCATTGCGCGGCTTCGAGCACTGCCTGCAGCATCGCCATCGCGGCCTTGGGGTTCTTGTCGACCCAGTCCGCGCGCATGCCGAGGCTCTTCTCAGGATGGTCCTTCCAGATGTCGCCGGTGGTGCAGGCGGTGTAGCCGATGCCCTGGTTGACGAGCTGCTCGTTCCACGGCTCGCCGACGCAGAAGGCGTCCATGCTGCCGACCTTCATGTTGGCCACCATCTGCGGCGGCGGCACGACGATCGTCGACACGTCCTTTTCAGGATCGACGCCGCCCGCCGCCAGCCAGTAGCGGATCCACAGATCGTGGGTGCCGCCGCGGAAGGTCATGGCGGCCTTCGGCTCCTTGCCGGCGGCCTTGGCCTTGGCGAAGGCCTCCTTGAGCGGCGAGCAGTCGAGCTTGGCGCCGGTGGCCATCAGCTCCTTGGAAACGGAGATCGCCTGGCCGTTGGTGTTGAGACGGGCCAGGATGTACATCGGCACCGGCTTGTTCTCGGCCGTCGTGAGGCCGAGCGAGATCTGGTAGGGCTTGGGCGTCAGGATATGCGCGCCGTCGATGCCGCCCGATCCCGAGCCCAGCACCATGTTGTCGCGCGTCGTGCCCCACGAGGCCTGCTTGGCGATGTTGGCGTCGGTGATGCCGTACTTGTCGAAGAGCTTCTTTTCCTTGGCCACGATCAGCGGCGAGGAATCGGTGAGGGCGATGAAGCCCAGCGTCACCTTGTTGGTCTCCGGCCCCGCACCCTGCGCGAAGGCGCCCGAGGGAAGCGCGGCGCGGGCGGCGCCGAGCAGCGCGGCCGTGGCGGTCATGCCCTTGAGCGCCTTGCGGCGTCCGAACGAGTTCGTGGTGCTCATGATTGCTCTCCTGATCTTAGGCGGATGGGAAATTGCTTGGGCTCTGCATCCATCGGCGGCATGACGGGCTCGCCATGGCCGCCGGGGGGAAGACGGTCGACCTCGGGGCAGGCGACGCCCATCTCGAGGGCGGCGGCGCGGTAGATATCAGTGCGATAGACGCGATCGGACGTGGCCTTGACGTCGATGCCGGGCGCCACCTGGCCCCAGCGGATCATCTGCGCGAGGAACCAGTCGGCATGGCTGCGCCACGGGAAGTTCGCCGCGTTGCGCTGGAAGACATGGAAGTCCGGCATGTCGAGGGTGCGCGACAGCACCTCGACCGGCGTGTTGAGATAGCGCGGGCTGGACAGCACGCGCGCCGCCTCGGGCCGGTTCGCCGGATCGTCGAGCCACAGGCAGGCTTCGATCAGCGCCTTGATCAGCGCCTTCAGCGTGTTGGGATGCTTCTCCGCCCAAGCCTCGGTGACGCCCAGCACCTTCTCGGGCATGCCGCGCCAGATATCGGGGCCGGTGAGGGCGATGCGGCCGATGCCGAGGGCGACCGCGCGCTGGTTCCACGGCTCGCCGACGCAGTAGCCGTCGATCACCTTGGCCGAGAGATGCGCCACGGTGTGCGGCGGCGGCACGACGGTGAGGCGCACGTCGCGGTCGGGATCGAGCCCGCCCGACGACAGCCACAGCCGCACCATGTAGTTCTGCACCGAGTAGGGGAACACCGAGGCGAGCACGATCTGCGGTGCACCGGCGGCGGCTCGCTTGGCGACGACCGCGGCCAGGGCGCGCGCCACCAGCGGCGCGTGACCACCGCCCACCAGCTCGGGCGCGGTGTCTTCCATCTCCCGCCACAGGCTCTGCGACAGGGTGAGGGCGTTGCCGTTCACCTGCAGCGTCATGGCGTTGATCATCGGCACGCTCACGCTGTCGATGCCGAGCGTGAGCGCGAGCGGCAGCGGGGCGAGGATGTGCGAGGCGTCGAGCGTGCCCAGCGCCAGCTTGTCGCGCACGTTGGCCCACGACACCTCGCGGCGGATCTCGACCTCGAGCCCCTGGCGCTCGTAGGCGCCCAGCTCGTCGGCCAGCACGATCGCCGCGCAGTCGATGATCGGGATGTACCCGACCTTCAGTCTCGGTCGCTCCAACTCGGCCATGCCGTACGCGCTCCAACCAGACAAAACAAAAAGGCGTCCCACGCGGCCGGCAGGGTGCCGGTCGTGCGAGGACGCCATTGTCCAAACTGCGGACCATCATTGGTCCGCGTCTCAAATCAGGAGAGAACCCGCCATTGGGTGCTCATGTGCAATGCAGCATGAAGCGTGCCAAAGATTAACGCGTTGAAAACAAAGGAACGGCGATGCTGCGCCTGTCGAGGCGCGCCTACTTCTTCAGCACCTTTGCATAAGTGACGATCTCCTGGGCCACCTCGCCGATGCGCTTGTTCTGGTCCATGGCGAGCTTGCGCAGGAGCTTGTAGGCGGCCTCCTCGCCCATCCCGCGCTGCTCCATCAGCAGGCCCTTGGCGCGGTCCACCGACTTGCGTTCGACGAGGGAGAGACGCGCGCGGTCGAGCTCTTCGCGCATGGAGTGGTAGCGGTTGAAGTGCGCCACCGCGACGTCGACCACCGGCCGCACGCGGTCCTGGGCGAGGCCCTTCACCACATACGCCGAGACGCCAGCCTCCATCGCCGCAGCGATGGTTGCCGGATCGGAACGGTCGACGAACAGCGCGATCGGGCGCGGCAGGAGATCGGTGGTGCGCCGCATGTCCTCGATCGTGTCTCGGCTCGGGCTGTCGATGCTCACGACCACGACGTCGGGCTCGAGCTCGCGCACCCGTGCGGTGAGGTCCTGCGTGCCTTCGAGCCGGGCAAGCAGGCGATAGCCAGCCGCGCTGAGGCCCGCCTCGACGATTTCGGCGCGGGCGGGATTGTCGTCGATCAGCAGGACGGACAGGGCTTTCGTCACTCCCCGCGGGGCGCAACTTCCATGCCACCCCTTCAGGGGGCCGCTTCGACGAGCTTGCCATGCTCCCAGCGGCCGGACAGGACCTTGTCGTCGGGACCGATCACCTGGCCATAGCCATGACGCCGCCCGCCGCGGAAGGTGCCTTCATAGCGCTCGCGATCGCCGATCGTCTCGACGCTGGGCCCGTCGAACGAGCCTTGGTGCCATTCCCCGGCCAGCACGCTGTTGGTCTCGCCCAGCGCACGGCGCAGGCCGAGGCCGTCCAGCCGCCCGCCGACGAAGTTGCCTTCGCTGCGCTCGATCCCCGGCCGTTCACGGACGCCGAAGCCTGTGGACTGGCCGTCGCGCCACTGGCCCTCGTAGCGCGTACCATCTGCCAACCGCTCGGTGGCGAGGCCATGAAGCAGGCTCGCGCGCCACTCTCCCGCCTGACGTCCGCCGTTCTTCAGTTCCGCGACGCCGAAGCCCTGTCGCTTGCCCTCGGCGGTCTGGCCGACATAGCTCGCATCCTCCGACGTGACACGCTCGACGTTCTCCAGGCCGGGTCGCGCGGCGCGAGCGGCGGCGATGCGCGCCTCGCCCGCCATGGTGCGCGCGGCACTGGCCGCATCCATTGCCTGCGCCGCGATGCGCCGACCTTCGCTGGCGACGCGTTGCGCCTGGTCGAGCAGGTCGGCGGGATTGGCGGACGCCGGCTTGCCGTCTGCCGTGACCGTCGACGGCGGCGCGGTCTTCATCAGCTCGCGCAGGAAGGGAGCCTTCGCCAGATATTCGCGGACCTGCGTCTGGTAGCGCCACAGGCCGGCGCCGAGGGCGGCGAGCATCACGAGTCCGATCAGCAGCCTGCGCCAGGCGCCGCGGCGCGGCGGCAGGGGCGGCACGACCTCGTCGCCGCGCTTGACGCCCTTGAGGCGCAGCGTCGGCGGCATCGCCGAGGCCGGCAGCTCCGACGTCGGCATGCGCGCGGTGAGGGTGGACGACGCCGCGATCCGCTCCGTCGGCGGCTCCTCGGCAGCGGGCAGCGTCGGCCCGAACAGCACGCGCCAGGCCAGCACGTTCTGCGGTCGCTCCTCGGGCGCGAAGGCGAGCCCATGGTCGATGGCGTTGAGGAACAGCTCGTCGAAGCGGTCGGCCTGCGTGCGGGAAAGCGGGCGGTAGGGATCCTTGCCGACAGGCGCCGCGGCTTCCGGCGGCGGCTGGCCAGCAACGGCGCAATGGAGCACGGCGGCGGCGGAATAGATGTCGCTCCATGCGCCCTGCTTGCCGTCGGCCGTATATTGCTCGATCGGCGCATATTGCGGCGTGAGCACGCTGGTGAGCGTGCGCGTGCGGCCACCGACGGCCTGCCGCGCCGCACCGAAGTCGATCAGGACCGGCACGCCGTCGTGGCGGATCATGACGTTCGACGGCTTGATGTCGCGATGGAGAAAGCCCTGGGCGTGCACGGCCGCGAGGCCGCTCAGCAGCCCCTGCGCCAGACGACGCACCTCGTCGGGCGGCATGCGCCGGCCCGATTCGTGGAGGAGCTGGGCCAAGCTGCGACCATCCTCGAACTCCATGACCGTGTAGGCCGTGCCGTTGGCCAGGAGGAAGCGCATCACCGGCACGATGTGCGGGTGGCGGAAGCGTGCCAGCGCGCGCGCCTCGTCGAGGAAGCGTTCGCGGCCCCAGGCGAAGTCGTCGGAGTAGCGCGTGCCGCGCGGCGTCACCTCGCCGTTCTTGCCGCGGACGGCGAACTCGACCGGCAGGTATTCCTTGATGGCGACGATCTTGGCGAGCTGGCTGTCGAAGGCACGATAGGTGATGCCGAAGCCGCCGTGGCCGATCACGGCGTCGAGCCGGTAGTCGCCGAGCCGGGTGCCGGCCGGCAGCGCCTGGACATTGTCGAGGGTCATGGAGGGTTCATGAAGTGCGCGCGCACCTTGGCCTTGGATGCGCGAGCCTTAGATGCGCGTTCCGGACCGGGCGCACAAGCGCGCCAAATGGTCAGCGTCGATCAGCGCGCCGCGCCGACCGTCGAGATTGCCGCAAGGCGCGACGTCGCGCCCTGGAGGTCAGGCACGAGCTGGATCAGCATGATGAGCAGGCACAGGCCGATCGCGGTCAAAAGGGTGGCGGGGCGTGTGTGCATATGAGGCGTCGAAGGCCTGGCGCTGCGTTCGTCCGACATGACGGACCTCTCCTCGAATAAACTTGGTCAAATATGCGACCGGAACCGAAATGCGATGGACCGGCCGATGAGGAGATTAAGACACGCACAGTCAGCCATCAAGCAAAATGTTTCAATTACAGTGCATTGAACGATAATTCTGCCTTATTAGATCAATCACTAGCCGTCGTGGTGGGAGCTGTCGCCCACCACTTCTTATGGGAGTAAGCTGCCGTCATGAACGCTCCTGCCTCCTACGCCAACACGCGCACGCTGGTGCTGACCGGCGCCAGCCGCGGCATCGGCCATGCGACGGTGAAGAAATTCAGCGCCAGTGGCTGGCGGGTGATCACCGTGTCGCGCCAGCCCTTCAGCGCGCTCTGCCCCTGGCCGAGCGGCGGCGAGAACCATGTCGAGCTCGACCTCGCCGACCCGGTGAACATCGGCCAGGGCATCGAGCAGATCCGCGAGCGCCTGGCGGGCGGCCGGCTCGACGCGCTGGTCAACAACGCCGCCATCTCGCCCAAGAACGGCGAAGGCGGGCGGCTGGGCGCCATCGACACGCCGTTCGACCTCTGGCAGCGCGTCTTCAACGTCAACTTCTTCGCGCCCGTGGCGCTGGCCCGCGGCCTGATGAAGGAACTGGCCGAGGCCCGCGGCTGTGTCGTCAACGTGACCTCGATCGCCGGCAGCCGCGTGCATCCTTTCGCCGGTTCCGCCTACGCCACCTCCAAGGCCGCCCTTGCCGCGCTGACGCGCGAGATGGCGCACGACTTCGGGCCGCGCGGCATCCGCGTCAACGCCATCGCGCCCGGCGAGATCGACACCGCGATCCTGTCGCCCGGCACCGCCCAGATCGTCGAGGAGCACATTCCCATGCGCCGCCTCGGCACGCCCGACGAGGTGGCCGACGTGATCCACTTCCTGTGCGAGAAGGGCGCGAGCTATGTCAGCGGCGCCGAGATCCAGATCAACGGCGGGCAACACGTTTAGCAGACGCGTATCGGGAGACTGTTCATGGACACGGTGACCAACGTCAACGGGACCACCCTCAAGGGCGAGACCGGCCGCGACGCCAGACGTCGCATCCGCAGCGGCGGCCATCGCCTGCCGACCTCGGGCATGGCGCCGGGCTTCGTGCAGGGCAATCTCGCCATCCTGCCCAAGGAACTCGCCGCTGACTTCGCACGCTTCTGCCAGCTCAACCCCAAGCCCTGCCCGCTGCTGGCCTCGTCCGAACCCGGCGACTGGCGCCTGCCTGCCCTGGGCGAGGACCTCGACATCCGCACCGACATCCCGCTCTACCGCGTGTGGAAGAAGGGCGAGCTGATCGAGGAGGTGACCGACCTCAAGAGCGTGTGGCGCGACGACCTCGTGTCCTTCGTGCTGGGCTGTTCCTTCTCCTTCGAGGAAGCGCTGATCGAGAACGGCCTCGAGATCCGGCACCAGAGCTGCGACGTCAACGTCCCGATGTACCGCACCAACATCGAGTGCAAGCCCAGCGGCCCCTTCCACGGCCCGATGGTGGTCTCGATGCGCCCCTTCAAGCCGGCCGACGCCATCCGCGCGGTGCAGGTGACGACGCGCTTCCCCTCCGTGCACGGCGCGCCCGTGCATCTCGGCAAGCCCGAGCTGATCGGCATCAAGGACATCGCCAAGCCCGACTACGGCGACGCCGTGCCGGTGAAGGACGACGAGTTCCCGGTGTTCTGGGCCTGCGGCGTCACCCCGCAGTCGGTCGTGGCGACAGTGAAGCCCGAGTTCTGCATCACCCACGCGCCCGGCTACATGCTGGTGAGCGATCTCCTGAACTCGCAGCTCGCCATCCTGTAGGAAATGGCGCAGCTGCAATTCGATGTCGGCACCGCCGATATCAAGGACCTGGTCATCGCGGGCTGGACCGGCCGCGATCTCGATGCGCTCAACCATCACATCGAGGAGCTGAAGGCGATCGGCGTGCAGCCGCCGTCGAAGGTGCCGATCTACTATCGCGCCTCCGCGCAGATGCTGACGCAGGCCGACACCATCCAGGTGCTGGGCGGCGACAGCTCCGGCGAGGCCGAGCCGGTGCTGGTCGGCACGACAGAGCGCCTGTGGGTCACGGTCGGCGCCGACCATACCGACCGCAAGGTCGAGAGCTACGGCATCGCCGTCTCCAAGCAGATGTGCGCCAAGCCGATCGGCCGCGCCGCCTGGCGCTTCGAGGAGGTCGAGAAGCACTGGGACCGGCTGATGCTGCGCAGCTTCATCCACGAAGGCGGTGCGCGCGTGCTCTACCAGGAAGGCCCGCTGGAAAAGATCCGCGCGCCGCGCGAGCTGATCGCGGGCTGGACCGGCGGCAGCCTGCGCCTGCCCGCCGGCGTCGCGATGTTCTGCGGCACCATGCCCGCCATCGGCAAGATCCGGCCGAGCCCGCGCTTCGAGATGGAACTCGAGGATCCGGTGCTCGGGCGCAAGCTCAGCCATGGCTACAGCATCGAGTCACTACCCGTCGTCTCCTGAACCACGAAGTCGACGACGGAGGCCACGACCGTCGGATCGGCCAGCAGCCTGTTGTGGCCAAGGCCGCGCGTCACGATCAGCTCGGCCGTCGACAGCATGTGCGCGGAGCGGGCCGACTCGAGCACCGGCACCTGGCGATCGTTCTGGTCGTGGATCAGCAGCACCGGCAGCTCGACGACGTCGGCGATGTGGCGGACGTCGAAATCGTCGGCCGGCCGCCCGACATGCTTCTCGACCGAGGCAATGAACGCCGTCGTGCCGCGCTTCGACAGCCCGACCGCGCGGGCGAAGCGGCGCAGCTCGCGGCCCAGCGCCGACGGCGCGGAGATCAGCGCCACATTCCTGGCGCCGCCGCGCTTGGCCCCACCACGCCGGGCCAGCGTGAACAGCGCCATGGCTCCGCCCATCGAATGGCCGATCACGGAATGCACCGGCCCGAGGCGATTCAGCGCCCGCTCGATGGCGGCGATGAACTTCACGGCGGTGAGCTCGTGGCCGGAAGACTCGCCATGTGCCGGCACGTCGAGCGCCACCGCGGTGAAGCCGCGCATCACCAGCGCCTCGATCACCGCGCCGAACTGGGCGCGATTGCCCTCGAAGCCATGGACCAGCAGCACCGTCGGGCCCTGGCCCCAGCGCCAGGCGACCAGCCCGTCGCCGAGGTCGAGACGCTCATCGGCAACCGGCAGCTCCAGACGCGGCGCCGGCCGCGCGTCGCGGCGCGGCGTCAACATCATCCTGCGGAAGAACGGCGCCACCAGCGAAGGGGCGAGGTAGCTCGCGGCGGCGAAGGCCGCAACAGGGAGAGGAGTGTGCATATGCACAGAGTGGCCACGCCACCCGGCGCCTTCAAACGAGCTTCGCTGCCGATTTACGTAACTTTTGCTCATGCGCATGGCTTCCCTGCAGCGCGGCACTTGCTCCAGCGGGGCCGCTAAACGTACGTTCAGCGCCTGGGAGGAACGAAGAAAATGGTCAAGGGCGCGTTCGACGGCGTTACCGTCCTCGATTTCACGCAGGGCATCGCGGGGCCGCACGCCTCCATGCTGCTGGCGCTGCACGGCGCCGATGTCATCAAGATCGAGCCGCCGGAGGGCGACTGGGGCCGCGCGCTGGGCGAGATCAAGGGCGACCACTGCGCCCATTCCGTCGCCTTCAACCGCGGCAAGCGCAGCCTCGCACTCGACCTCAAGTCGGCCGACGGCCGCGAGGTCGTGAACAAGATCGCGGCCAAGGCCGACGTGGTGCTGGAGAGCTTCCGCCCCGGCGTCATCTCGCGCCTGGGCTTCGGCTACGACGACATCAAGAAGACGAACCCCAAGGTCGTCTATTGCTCGGTCTCGGGCTTCGGCCAGACCGGTCCCTACAGCAAGCGACCCACGGTCGACGGGCTGATCCAGGCCTTCAGCGGCATGATGGTGATGAACCGCATGCCCGACGGCACACCGTGGCGCCAGGGCATGATCGCGGTCGACGTGACCACGGGCCTCTACACGTTCCAGGCGCTCAGCACGGCGATCATGCGGCAGTTCCGCTTCGGCGAGGGCTGCTTCATCGACTCCAGCCTGATGCGCGCGGCGGCGGCCTTCCAGGGTGCCAAGCTGATGGAATGGGTGTTCTCCAAGGGTGCGCCGCCGGTGCTCTACATGCCGGCCGGCAGCTACAAGTCGAAGAACGGCTACATCATGGTGAGCGCCATGCGGCCGCATCACTTCCGCCTGCTGTTCGAGCTGATCGGCCGCCAGGACATCGCCGACGATCCCGAGCTGCAGAGCCACAACGACCGCATCAGGAACGCGCCCAAGATCATCAAGGCGCTGAACGAGACCATGCCCAGCAAGACCACCGAGGAGTGGATCGCGATCCTGCAGCCCAAGGACGTGTTCTGCGAGCGGGTGAACAATTACACCGACTATCTCGACCATGCGCACGTCAAGGAATCGGGCGCCATCGACTGGATCGAGCAGGACGGCTTTGCCCGCGTGCCGGTGGCCAACATCCCCGGCCTGCCGCCCGCCAGCGAGCACGCGCCGCAGCAGCACGCCCCGCATATCGGCGAGGACGGGCCGGACATCCTGCGCGAGCTGGGCTACGCGCCGGCCGAGGTCGACGCGATGTTCGCAAGGGGCGGCATCCGCGCGCCGGCGCCGATGGCCAAGGCGGCGGAGTGAGCAGGCCGCCGTCGCCGACCACAAGATATAGTGGTAGTTACTGTAAGTAACGCTTAAAATAAGCATGGGATATCTACCCCACCTAGGTCTTGTGTGGCGGCGGATGACATCCCAGCACGCAGGGTCGACAGGCAGGCGCGGCTCTGGTTCATGCGAGAAAAATTGCGTATTTCGCAATATCAGTCAAGTCCGCACCGTGGCCTCGAGGGATCTCAGCGTTTCATCAACGGGCGCTTCTCTCCTCGTCGAGATGACCGCCATGCTAACGTCGCCGCTCGTCCCCTGAAGAGGCCCTACCGTGATTCCCAGCCCAGCCGCCCGTGTGCAGCCTCGCCACGATCTGACGCCGACCGAAATCGACGCCATCGAGGACCGCCTGTACGAGCACAATAGTGCAGCCACCGGCCGCGACGACGGCGAAGGCCTAGGGTTCGTGATCCGCGATGACGACGGCAGGACGGTTGGCTTGACCAATGGATACACCTGGGCAGGCGTCTCTGAGATCAGGCAGATGTGGGTGGACCCTGCATTTCGCGGCCGGGGCTATGGGCGTGCGCTTCTCGATGCGATGGTCGCCGAGGCGAAGCGGCGAGGCGTGTCACGCGTCTGGGTGGCCAGCTACGATTTCCAGGCGCCAGGGATGTATGAACGCGCCGGCTTCAAGCGCATGGCCGAGTTTGCCGACTGGCCGGTGGGACGGGTCAACGTGATCCTCTGCAAGGTATTCGACCCGGCTTGAGAGGTCGCGCTCCGGAAGTGAGCATCAGTTTCGAGGTGCAGCACTGCGAAGGATTTGTGTCACGACGATGCAACTCCCGACCAATTGCGACGTTGTGGTGGGCGGCCCGGCTTCCCCGCCCGGCCCCGCCCTTCGGGGCGTTTCCTCCCTCCCGACTTCATGCCCGTCCTGGCTCTGCCAGGGCGGGCTTTTTCTGCCGCAGTTGCACCTCAGGAAGCCACACACCACCGCGGCCCGGCCTCTGCGACAGCAGAACGATGCCAATGCCGATACCGACCGCCGCCAATGCCTCCCGCAATCGCGGCAGCTTGGTCGGATGACGTGGATCGAGCAGGCGCCGCGCCTCGCGATGATCGACCTTGAGGCGTCGCGCCAAGTCGGCAATCGAAAGGTTCAGTTCCTTGAGCGCCTTGTAAAGCCCCGCCTTCAGCGTGATCGTCGCATCGGGCGCCACGCGATAATCCTGCCCACGCGGCAGGGAAGGCAGCGGGATCTCCTCACCCGTGACGATACGGGCGGCTATGGCTTCCGAGAGGGCGTCGCTCGCTTCGCCGAGCGCATCGCGCTTCGTCGCCCCGTCGGTCAAGGCTTCGGGCAGATCGCGGAAGCGGACGAGATAGCGGCCATCCCTGTCGCGACGAAGAGTGGCGGGATAGGCGAGAATATCCTCGGGAACGACAGCCTTGGTCACAGTCCGATATCCTTCTTCGTCAGACCCAGCTGACTCAGCATGGCATTCAGCAGGCCGGAGCCGATTTCCTTGCGCCGGTCTTTGACGACGGTGCGACGGGCGCCGTAGTAGAGCGTAGCGTGCGAACCCTTGCCGCGCGTCTGGTCGAGAACGACGGCGACGCCGCGAGATCTGCCAAACCGCTTCACGCGGTCGATGAATTCGCCGCCTCTCATACAGAAAATAAATAGGACAAAAATGTCCTATTGTCCATCGCCCCATCGAAAAACCGGCGAGGGTTCGACCTCGATGAGGAAGTCATCGTCAGCGAGGTTCGGCACCCCGATCCAGGTCGAGCACGGCGGATTGTCGCCGAACACCGACTTGAGGGCGTCGCCGATGGCCTTGCCTTCGTGCATGTGGCTTTGCTTGATATAAAGTCGCAGCGACCCGACCTGATCGAGCGTCGCACCTACCGACCCCAGCGCCGCCGCGAGGTTTTCGAGGCTCTTCCGGAGCTGGCGGCCGATGTCGCCAGCGCCGACGATATTTTCCTCGGCGTCCCAGGCGACTTGGCCGGAGACGTGGACGGCGTCTCCGACGGGCGTCGGCACGACCACGACCTGCGCGAAGCCATAGGGCCGGCTGTCGAAGATTCCCGCGGGAACATTGACCGTTCGGCTCATGGGAGCCGCCTACCGCGCCAGGGCACGCAAAGCGGGACCGTCCAGGGCGTACTGCATTTTTTTCACGCCCTTCGCGCCAAGACCTTCGTAGAGCGCCCGGGCACCGGCATTGTCGACGCTTGTGGACCATTCCATCTTGGTCATGCCGCGCTCCCGGGAGATTCTCGCGATGCCCTTCATCAGGAGCGCCGCGACACCCAGCCGGCGCGCGCTCAAGCTCACGTAGAGCTGCTGGATGTAGGTGAAGGCGAGCAGCCCGGCCACGGGATAGAGCGACGTGAACGTTGCGAAGCCGCACAACTCCTCGCCCCGAGCGGCAACGAGAAAATCCGTATCCCGAGACCGGCGAACGACGTCGGCAGGGACATCGAGACCCGGGTCGATCGTCGCCCCGTAGCCCGACGCCATCTCGACGAGCATCTCCCCGACCGCGACCGCATCCCCCGCGACGAAGGGGCGTACATCGATCATTCAGCTCACCTGGAACCCGTGCGCGAAGGGATCGCGGGAATCGACGAAGATGGTGTTGATGCCGTGCTGCCGCGCCCAGCCCGAGATCGAGGGCACGATGGCGGCGTGGTTGCCGACCTTCGCCGGCGCTTCGACCCTTCCGTCGAACAGCGAGCCGATGATGCTCTCGTGGATGAACTCGTCGCCCACCTTCAGCCGGCCACGGGCGGCGAGCTGGGCCATGCGGGCCGAGGTGCCGGTGCCGCAGGGGGAACGGTCGATCGCCTTGTCGCCATAGAATACGGCGTTGCGGGCATGCGCGCGGCCGTCGCGCGGCTTGCCCGTCCACATCACATGGCTGACGCCGCGGATCGACTCGTTCTCCGGATGCACGGGCTCGATCTTATCGGCGAGCAGGCGACGGATGATGGGCGAGAGGCGCAGCACGTCGCCCGCCGACATCGATTCGAGACCAGAAAAATTCTTCTGCGGATCGAGGATCGCATAAAAATTCCCGCCGTAGGAAATGTCGAAGGTGAGCTCACCGATCCCAGGCACGTCGATCGTCACGTCGCTGGCCGCCAGATAGGAGGCGACGTTGGTGATGCGCACGCTCTCGACGAAGCGGTCCTTCTGCTCGTAGCGCGCCACGATGCGGCCGGCCGGCGCGTCGAGATTGAGCGTGCCCGGGGTCGCGGGGGAGACCAGGCCGTTCTCGACGGCCATGGTGACGGTGCCGATGGTGCCGTGGCCGCACATCGGCAGGCAGCCGCTGGTCTCGATGAACAGGATGGCGATGTCGCAATCGTCGCGGGTCGGCGGATAGAGGATCGAGCCCGACATGACGTCGTGGCCGCGCGGCTCGAACATCAGCGCCTTGCGGATCCAGTCATGGTTGGCGAGGAAATCGAGCCGCCGCTCGCTCATGGTGCTGCCCTTGAGCAGCGGCCCGCCGCCCGACACGAGCCGCACCGGATTGCCGCAGGTATGGCCGTCGAGGCAGGAGAAGGTATGAACGGACATGCTCAAGTGCCCCGTATGAAACGCTCGACCTCGCGCGCGCTCTTGAGACGCACGATGGTCTTGTCCTTGGCTAGGAAAGCACATTCGATGGCGAAGCGCTCGCGGTTGCGGCGGTGGGTCTTGAAGGCATAGAGCAGGATCGACTGCCGGCTGAAGAAGGAGCGGACCCAGGATTCGCGGTTGCCGGTGCCCCACAGGTCCTCCTTGGTCAGCGTGCGGCGGATCGTCCGGCGCAGCAGGCGCCACATCACCAACGGAAACGGCAGGTCGAGCCAGATCAGCGTGTCGGCGGCCTTCCAGGTGAGGTCGCGCACCTGGCCGTAGATGCCGACCACGATCCAGCCGCCATCCTTGATCTCGCGCTCGACGCGATGGCGGAACAGCTCCAGCGGCGCCGGCTGCCACTCCGGTCCCCAGAACAGGGCGTCGAGCTCGACCACGCGCAGCCCCGTACGCGCAGCCAGCCGCTCCGCCAGCCTGCTCTTGCCCGATCCTGTGGTGCCGAAAACAACGACGCGCTGCATGTGTGATGCACGACTGTAGCGCCAACGCGGCGGCCAGCGTAGGCTCGGCATCGAGGTTCGGGGGAGCGTCGATGTCGCAGATACTGTTCAAGAATTCGTCATTGCTCGACCCGCGCTGGAACGAGGCACGGACGGGCTATGAGGTGCTGGTCGAGGGCGACACCATCAAGGAGGTGTCGGCCAAGCCGATCAAGGCAGCCAACGCCCGCGTCGTCGACTGCGGCAAGCGCACGCTGATGCCGGGCCTGATCGACTGCCACGTCCATGTGTTCCTGAGCGAGGTGAACATCCGCAACCTCGAGAACGTGCCGCTGACCCTGCTCACCGCGCGGGCGGCCGATCTCATGAAGGGCATGATCAATCGCGGCTTCACCACGGTGCGCGACACCGGGGGCGCCGACTGGGGGATCAAGACCGCCGTCGATTCGGGCCTGATCGACGGTCCCCGCCTCTTCATCTCGGGCCGGGCCATCGGTCCTACCGGCGGCCACTCCGATTCGCGCCGCCGCACCGATACCGGCATGCCCTCCTGCGGGTGCTGCAACGCCATGGTCTACAGCATGGCCGTGGCCGACGGCGCCGACGCGGTGCGCAAGGCGGTGCGGGAGCAGATGCGCCAGGGCGCCGACCAGGTGAAGATCATGTGCTCGGGCGGTGTCGCCTCGCCCTACGATCCGCTGGATTCGCTGCAATTCTCCGAGGCCGAGATCGCGGCCGCCACCGACGAGGCCAAGAACTTCGGCCGCTACGTGCTGGCCCACGCCTATACGCCCGAGGCCATCACCCGCGCCGTCAGCAACGGCGTGCGCACCATCGAGCACGGCAACCTGATCGACGACAAGTCGGCGCGGCTGCTGAAGTCCAAGGGCGGGTACATGATCGCCAATCTCGTGACATACTTCATCATGAAGGAGAAGGCCGCGAGCTTCGGCATGACCGCCGACATGCTGGCCAAGAACGACATCGTGCTCGACGGCGCGTTGCGCTCGCTGGAGGTCTGCAAGAAGGCCGGCGTGAAGGTGGGCTACGGCAGCGATCTCCTGGGCCCGCTGCAGGTCGAGCAGAGCCGAGAGTTCATCTTCCGCGCCGAGGTCCTGTCGCCGCTGGAGATCATCCGCCAGGCCACCACCGTCGGTGCCGAGATCCTGCGCCAGGAAGGCAAGCTCGGGGTGGTGGCGCCGGGGGCGCTCGCCGACCTGATCCTGGTCGACGGCAACCCGCTGAAGAAGCTGGAGCTGTTCCTGGACCAGGGCGCGCACCTGCCGGTGATCATGAAGGGCGGCAAGTTCCACAAAAATACTCTCACGTGACACGCAGTGTCATCCCGAACGAAGTGAGGGATCCCTCGCTGCGCTCGGGATGACACAGGAGCTGATTGGCCATGTCGTTTCTGTTCAAGAACCTGAAGCTGCTCGATCCCAACTGGACGGAATCGCGTGGCGGGTATGAAGTGCTGGTCGAGGGCGACACCATCAAGGAAGTGTCGGCCAAGCCGATCAAGTCGCGCGGCGCCTCCGTCGTCGACTGCGGCGGACGCACGCTGATGCCCGGCCTGATCGACTGCCACGTCCATACCCATCACAGCGAGGTCTATATCAACCGCATGGAGGCGGTGCCGCTCACGCTGATGATGGCGCGCTCGGCCGGGCGGCTCAGGCGCATGCTCGATCGCGGCTTCACCACGGTGCGCGATGCCGGCGGCGCCGACTGGGGCACCAAGACCGCCGTGGAATCGGGGCTGATCCCCGGCCCGCGCATGTTCATCTCCTGCCGCTCGATCGGTCCCACGGGTGGGCACAACGACCGCAACCGGCGCACCGACATCGGCCCGCCGTGCCTGTGTTGCAACGGCATGGTCTTCATCCGCTGCATCGCCGACGGTCCCGACGAGGTGCGCAAGGCCGCACGGGAGCAGATGCGGCAGGGCGCCGACCAGGTGAAGCTGATGGTCTCGGGCGGCGTCGCCTCGCCCTACGATCCGCTCGAGTCGATCCAGTTCACCATCGAGGAGATCACTGCGGCGGTGGAGGAGGCGCATGCCTTCGGACGCTATGTGCTGACCCACGCCTACACGCCCGAAGCCATCACGCGCGCCGTCAATTGCGGCGTGCGCACCATCGAGCACGGCAATCTGGTCGATGCGCCGACGGCGAAGCTGATGGCGAAGAAGGGCGTCTACATGATCCCCAACCTCGTCACCTACGACGCCATGAAGCGGCGAGCCAAGGAGCTCGGCATGCCGCCGGAGATGCTGGAGAAGAACGACGAGGTGCTGAAGTACGGCTTCGCCGAGCTCGAGCATTGCCGCAAGGCCGGGGTGAAGATGGCCTACGGCTCCGACCTGCTGGGCGCGCTGGAGGACGAGCAGACCGGCGAGTTCAGGATCCGCGGCGAGGTCATGCCCGCCATCGACGTCATC
>CANIRG010000039.1 GCA_947469635.1 Rhodospirillales bacterium
AGGAGACTGCCTGGACGAACTGCGCTCGACCCTGCTGACCTCAGGATCATCATTCACATCGTTGGTTTCGATTTGGTTCATGCTCGACTTCATCATGAATGCCTCCGGTTGGACAAATCGGTGTCCAAAAAATCCGGGGGCAGCTCAGTTCCAGATCTTGCAGCCGGTCCTGGCGTCGGAGAACCAGCCCGGCTGCAGCAATTGCGCCGATGCGGGCCAGGCAAGCAGGAGCAGGCCGAGCGGCCAGAAGCGCGATGCCATTGATATCTTCATGGGGGCAAGATAGCACGCTGTCGCTTTCTTGACAGCGCTTGCTCCGGCCGCATAAAAGCGCGCACCCATGGCTGGGTAGCTCAGCTGGTTAGAGCACGGCACTCATAATGCCGGGGTCGGCGGTTCAAGTCCGCCCCCAGCTACCAATTCCGCCCCCGGTCTCGCGACCGGGGGCATTTTGACCGCCCCATGATCGATCAGCACGGACACACCCAGCACCGGACCGACGTCGTCATCGTGGGCGCTGGGCCTGTCGGCCTGTTCACGGTCTTCGAAAGCGGCATGGTGCGGCTGAAGTGCCACGTCGTCGATGCGCTGGACGACGTCGGTGGCCAGTGCACCGCGCTCTATCCGGAAAAGCCGATCTACGATATCCCGGGCTTCCCGCGCGTCGAGGCGGCCGAGCTGGTGGTGCGGCTCAAGGCCCAGGCTGCCGCCTTCCAGCCGGTCTATCACCTGGGCGAGCAGGTCCAGTCGCTCGCGCCCCTATCGGGCGGCCTGTGGCAGCTCACCACGTCGAAGGGCACGGTGCTGCAGGCCAAGGCCGTGATCGTGGCTGCCGGTGTCGGCGCCTTCGGGCCCAACCGGCCGCCGCTGCCCGGCATCGAGGCCTACGAGGGCAAGAGCGTCTTCTACTACGTCACGCAGCGCGAGAAATTCCGTGGCAAGCGCGTCGTGATCGCGGGCGGTGGAGATACCGCCGTGGACTGGGCACTGTCCCTGTCCGAGGTGGCGGCGCGTGTGTCGGTGATCCACCGCCGCGACAAGTTCCGCGCCGCGCCCGAAAGCGAGGCCCGGCTCAAGGCCCTCGTGGCGGCGGGCAAGATCGACCTGGTGGTGCCCTATCAGCTGAGCGGGCTCGAAGGCAGCGACGGCCGGCTCGAGGCGGTGATCGCCAGCACGCTCGACGGCGCGCCCAAGCGGATCGCGGCCGACATGCTGCTGCCGTTCTTCGGCCTGTCGATGTCGCTGGGGCCGATCGCAGAGTGGGGGCTGACGCTGGAGCGCAGCCAGATCGCCGTTGAGGCGGCGACGATGGCGACCAGCAAGCCAGGGCTCTTCGCCGTCGGCGATGTCGTCACCTATCCCGGCAAGCTGAAGCTGATTCTCACCGGCTTCGCCGAAGCGGCCATCGCCGCGCGCTCGGCCTATGCGCTGATCCATCCCGGGACGCCGCTGCACTTCGAATATTCGACGACGTCGGGCGTGCCGACCGCGTAGAGTTCAGGCCCTGGTCTCAGCCATCTGCGTCAATCCCAGCGCGACGGACAGGAGGTCCGAGTCGCCGGCGAGACGGGCGGATGGGGCGGCCCGCCCGATGGCGGCGCGCACGGCCGGCACGCGGCTCGACCCGCCGGTGAGGAAGATCGTATCGATGGCGGCAGGGCTGAGGCCCGTCATCGCGATGCAATCGGTCGCCGCCTTGTGCAGCCGGCCCATCCTGTTGTCGATGGCGCTATCGAAGTCGACACGCGTCGTCGTGGTCGCGAGACCCACCTCGAGGAAGGCGAGAGCCACGTCCGCGCATTCCTCGGCGCTCAACGCGATCTTGGCATCCTCGACGGCGAACGCCAGGCGATGGCCGAGGCGTTGGCGCACCAGGCTCAGAAGGCGGCCCACCTTCCCGGGCTCGACCGCGAGCGAGACCAGCTCGGCCACCATCCGCTCGTTCTTGTATGTGTACGCGAAGTTGATCGTCGGCCAGGCGGCGAGCTCGTGATAGAGCGCGTTGGGCACCGGCAGGTTCTTTTGGATGAGCTGCGTGCCGAGCCCCAGGAGCGGCATCACCGCCGCGAGGTTGAGCGCGGTGTCCAGGTCGGTGCCGCCGACATGCACACCGGCGGTCGCGAGCACGTCCTGGCTGCGATCGACGCGCTCGCGGAGTCGTGGGCCGACACGGATGACGGAAAAGTCGCTGGTGCCGCCGCCGATGTCGGCGATGAGCGCCAGCTCCTCGCCCTGGACCGTCTGCTCGTAGTGGTGGGCGGCCGCGATGGGCTCATACACGAATGCGACATCGCGAAAGCCCGCTCTCCTGGCAATGGCCTCGAGCACCGCCTGTGCTCGCGCATCCGCCGCGTCGTCGTCATCGACGAAGCGCACCGGCCGGCCATGCACGACGGAAGTGATCTCCTGCCCGGCGAACGCCTCGGCCTTGGACTTCAAGTGTCGTACGAAAAGCTCGATGACATCCGTGAGCGGCACCTTGCGGCCGCCCAGGCTGGTCTCCTCCTCGATCAGGGGAGAGCCCAGGAGCGATTTGAGCGCGCGCATCAGCCGGCCTTCGGTCTGCCCGACATAGGCCGAGATGGCATCGTTGCCGAACAGCACCCGGCCCTTGCTCTCGTAGTCGAAGAAGACCGCGCTCGGCATCAGCGTGTTGCTCGCCTCGACCGGCGCGAGCGTGGCCGTCCTGTCGCGCACGACGCCGATCGCCGAGTTCGACGTTCCGAAATCCAATCCGCAAGCGATCATCTCTGTCCCCTTCAGGCGCCAAGGGGCTCTCATCTATTGAGATACGCCGGACGTTGCTAGACTGTTTCTTTTCACTTAAAGTGACGCCGGTAGCGAGCTGTCCGTGACGCCACTACGATCCCCTTCGACCGCACCGTCCTATGAATTGCCCTACGCGGCGACGTGCTTGCGCAAAGCGGCGAGTCGCGCGGCATAGGGCGGCTCGTTTTCCGGCACGAGGTCGGGCGGCACGATCTGTTCGGCGAAATGACAGGCAACCTGCGCGCCTTCGTCGCCGATGACACGCAGCGGCGGCTCCTCGACCTTGCACAGATCGCGGGCGTGGATGCAGCGCGTATGGAAGCGACAGCCCGATGGAGGATTGAGGGGGCTTGGCACGTCGCCCGCGAGGCGGATGCGCGCGCGTCGCGCGGTCGGATCGGGCACCGGCACCGCCGAGAGCAGCGCCTGGGTGTAGGGATGGCGGGGCAGGGCGAACAGCCTTCGCTTGGGTGCGAGCTCGACGATCTTGCCGAGGTACATCACCGCCACGCGGTCAGCGATGTGGCGCACCACGGCGAGATCGTGGGCAATGAAGATGTAGGAGAGGCTGCGCCGTCGCTTTAGGTCCTGCAGCAGGTTGATCACCTGCGCCTGGATCGAGACGTCGAGCGCCGAGACCGGCTCGTCGCAGACGATCAGCTTGGGCTCCGAGGCCAGCGCGCGGGCGATGCCGATCCGTTGACGCTGGCCGCCGGAGAATTCGTGCGGGTAGCGCAGCGTATGCCAGGCCGACAGCCCTACCTCGGTCAGCAGCTCGTCGATGCGCAGCCGCAGCTTCTCGCCCGAGGCGAGCTTGTGCAGCCGCAGCGGCTCGGCCAAGGCTTGTCCCACCGTGAGGCGCGGGTTCAGCGAGGCATAGGGATCCTGGAAGATGATCTGCATGTCGCGCCGCAGATCGCGCAGCGCGCCCCGGGGCAGGGCGCGCACGTCCTTGCCTTCGAACCGGATCGTGCCGGCACTGGCCTCCAGCAGGCGCAGGATCATGCGGCCGGTCGTCGACTTGCCGCAGCCCGATTCGCCGACCAGCGCCAGCGTCTCGCCCGGCGCCACGTCGAAGGAGATGCCGTCGACGGCGCGCACCATCCCGACCTTGCTCTGGAACACCACGCCCCTCGTGACGGGGAAATGCTTGGTGAGACCTTCGACGGAAAGAAGCGCGCTCATGCCAGCGCCTGGTCGATCGGCGCGCGGAAGCAGGCGACGCGGTGGCCGGGAGCGATTTCCTGCAGCGTGGGCTGCTCGGTGTGGCAGCGGTCCCTGGCGAGCGGGCAGCGTGGGCTGAAGCGGCAGCCGGCGGGCAGCGCGAAGGGATTGGGCACCACGCCCTCGATCGCCGTCAGCGCCTCGTCGCCGTCGCTGCCCAGCCGCGGGATCGAGCCCAGCAGGCCCAGCGTGTAGGGATGCTGCGGATCGGCGAACAGCGACGCCACCGTCGCCTCCTCGACGATGCGGCCCGCGTACATCACGATCACGCGGTCGGCCGTCTCCGCCACCACGCCGAGATCGTGGGTGATCAGCATGATGGCCGCCCCCGTGCGCTCCCGCAGGTCGCGCAGCAGGTCGAGGATCTGGGCCTGGATGGTGACGTCGAGCGCCGTGGTGGGTTCGTCGGCGATCAGGATCTTGGGATCGCAGGCCAGCGCCATGGCGATCATGACGCGCTGGCGCATGCCGCCCGAGAGCTGGTGCGGATATTCGTCGAGCCGGGTCTCGGGCGACGGGATCTTCACCAATCGCAGCATCTCCAGCGCCCGCGCTCTTGCTTCGGCCTTGCCCATCGGGCGATGCAGCAGCACGCCCTCGACGATCTGCTCGCCCACGGTATGCACCGGGTTGAGGCTGGTCATCGGCTCCTGGAAGATCATCGAGATGGCGTCGCCGCGCACGGCCTGCATCTCGCTCTCCGGCAGGTCGAGCAGGTTGCGCCCCTGCAGCCGCACCTCGCCCGCCACGATGCGGCCGGGCGGGTTGGGCACCAGCCGCATGATCGACAGCGACGTCACCGACTTGCCGCAACCCGATTCGCCCACGATTCCGAGCGTCTCGCCGGGTTCGAGCGTGAAGCTCACACCGTCGACCGCGGCGAACACACTGCCCCCAGACCGGAACTCGGTCCGGAGGTTCTTTACTTCGAGCAGAGGTGTCATCGGACCGCAGGCCTCCAGGCCCGCCTCATGAGGCTGAGCGGGCCTGGAGACCCGCGGTCCGCCTGAGTCACGATACCGGCCTCGACTGCGGCAGGCGCTCTTTCTTCGCATAGACCGGCGGCGAGAGGCCGTCGGCGTCGCGGCCGGCCCAGTCGCGGCTGCTCACGGTCGACAGCCGTCTGCGCTGGCCTTCGACGAGGCCCGCCGTCGCAGCCTCGACGTCGATCGTCAGCACCTTGCCGTCCTTCACCACCTGCGTGCCATCGACATAGACATGGCGGATGGCGCGGTCGCCCGCGGAGTAGATCAGGCTGCGCACCGGCTCGTGGCTCGGCTGCATGTAGGGATGGCTCATGTCGACCAGCGAGAAGTCGGCCTTGGTGCCGGGCGCGAGGCGTCCGAGATCGGGCCGGCGCAGCATCTTGGCGCCGCCGATGGTCGCGGCCTCGAAGGCGTGCCGCGTCGTGCCCATCTTGTAGTTCATGGTGAAGACGCGCGCGAGGTAGCAGACCAGCCGGATCTCATCGAGCATGTTGTGTGGGAAGGTGTCGGTGCCGATACCGACCGTGATGCCGGCGTTCATGTAACGGCCGATCGAGTTCATCACCATGCCGCGGCGTGCGAACACGGTTGGGCAATGCGCCACCGACGCACCCGAGTCACGCAGCATCTCGAAGTCGTTGGCGTGCGGGTAATGGATCTGCGGATGGTCGTTGAGGAAGATGCCATGGCCGATGATCAGGTCGGGCCCCAGCACGCCGATCGAATCGAGCCATTCGATGGGCGTCTTGCCGTGGCGATGCACCATCTCGTGGAACTCGACGACGGCCTGGCAGGCGTGGGTCTGCATCGGCAGGCCGCGCTTCTTGGCCTCCTGCAGCGCCTCCTTGAAGTAGCCTTCGCCGCACGTGTCGATCTGCGACGGGCCGACCATGCCGGAGATGCGGCCGCTGGGATGCTTCGCCGCTTCGTCGAGAGTCTTCATCGCCATCTCGAAGGCCTTGTCGCCAGCCTTCTCGTCCCAGGCGTATTCGACCGTATGGCCGTTCTTGGTGTACCAGGCGCCCTGGCGCATCATCGGACAGACGACGGCGCGCATGCCGGTCGAGGCGAGGTCCTCGACCCAGCCTTCGCGCGACATCGACAGATCGGAAATCGTCGTGACGCCGCTCTTCAGCAGCTCCGACAGTGCCACCTTGGTGGACGGGCCAGCATCCTCGGGGGCGAGGCCGAACACGGTGAGGTATTCGTAGAGCGAGCTCTGTCCCAGCTTGTCGCTGCCATACTCTTCCGTCAGCCCCTTGTTGGCGGGCTCGGAGAAGGGATGGGAGTGCACGTTGACGAGCCCGGGGATCGCCATGAAGCCCGAGCCGTCGATCGTCGTGTCGGCGGTGCCGGCATAGCCCGGCCCGACATGGACGACCTCGTTGCCCTTGAACACGAGGTCGGCCTTGTCGAGATAGACATGCCGCTGCTCCGAATCGTCCCACGCCACGACATGGTCGAGGCCGGCGATCTTCGTCGTCTTTGGTGACGTCGTCATCGGCATTTCTTCCCTTGTTACTTCAGCGCGATGCCCAAACCCTTGTACATCGCGCAGCCGTAGTTGCCGTGAGCCTTCATCGGCTTGAGCTTGGGGCCCGACACCAGGAACAGCGGCTCGTGATAGAGCGGGATCCACACCGCCGCGTCATGCACCTTCTGCTGCACGGCCTGGTAGGCGGTCTCGCGGGTCTTGTCGTCGAGCGCCTGGCTGCCCTTGTCGAGAAGCTCGTCGGTCTCCTTGTCCTTCCAGTTCATGCGGTTGGGCGTGGGCGTGTTGGCGGAACGGAAGTAGAGGTTGAGCGCATCGCCGGCCGAGACGTAGGGGAAGCTCATGCCGAAAGCATCGAACTCCTGCGTCGCGAGCTTGCCCCAGGCCACCGTCGAGTCGAACAGCTGGATCTGCAGGTCGATGCCGACCTTGCGCAGGTCGCCCTGAACCGCCTCGGCGACCTCCTTGAAGGAGCCGGAGATGCCGTAGATCAGCGGCGCCAGCTTCTTGCCGTCCTTGGCGCGGAAGCCGTCGGAGCCCTTCTTCCAGCCGGCCTCATCGAGCAGGCGCTCGGCCTCCTTGATGTTCTGGCCGTAGATCGCCTTGTCGAGCTTCGGGTTGAAGTCGAGGACCGTCGGCAGCAGCATCGTGTCGGCGGGCTCGGCGAAGCCGAAGGTGACGGCCTCGGTGATCGCCTTCTGGTCGACGGCGAGGTTGATCGCCTTGCGCACGCGTACGTCGCTCACCTGGTCCTTGTCGATCTTGAAGCCGATGAAATAGCTCCAGAAATAATTCTCCGCCTTCGAGACGGTGAGCTTCTTGTCGGCCATCAGGTCCTTCAGCGACCAGTAGGGCACGTACTGGCTGGCATCGGCCTGGCCGGCCTGAAGGGCGGTGACGCGCGTGTTTTCCTCGGGCACGACCTTCCAGATCACCTTGTCGACCTGCGCTTCGGTGGCGTCGTAGATCGGCGGGCCCCACTTGTAGCCGGCGTGCTTGGTGAGCACCGTCGAATCGCGCGGCGTCCAGCTCTCCATGCAGAAGGGGCCGGTGCCGTCGAAGGCCTTGACGCCGAAGTCGGCGCCGAGCTGCTTGGCCTGCTCGGCGTTGACGATAGTGTGGAAATACTGGGTCATCTGATAGAGCAGCTCGGAGAAGGGCTTCTTGAGCTTGTACTCGACCGTGACGTCGTCGATGGCGGAGACCTTGTCGACGTCGCCCATGCGCCACTTCACCAGACCCTTGGTCTCGGGATCGAGCCAGCGCTCGTAGCTCGCGACCACGTCCTTGGCCGTCATCTTCCTGCCGCTGCAGTAGGTCACATCGTTGCGCAGCTTGAAGGTGTAGGTGAGACCATCGGCCGAAGCGCTCCAGCTCGTGGCGAGGCCCGGCTTCAGCGTCTTCATGTCGAAGTCGAGATTCACCAGCGTATCGCCGATCATGTACAGGACCTCGGCGCCCGACCGGGCCGTCGACTTGTGCGGATCGTAGCGATCCGTGTCGATCTCGCGAATCACGGTCACGGTCTTCTGTGCGAAAGCGGGGCTCGTGACGGCCAGCGCCGCCAGAGCGATCCATGTCAGATGCCTGCTCATTGATATATCTCCTATTGCCTGAGCTTGGGGTCGAGGGCGTCGCGCAGGGCATCGCCCAGCACGTTGAAAGCAAGAACGACGAGAAAGATCGCCGCGCACGGGATGGTCGAGACGCGCGGCGCCAGGGAGAGGAACTTGCGGCCGTCGGCCGCCATGCTCCCGAGTTCCGCCGTCGGCGGCTGTGCGCCGAGCCCGAGGAACGACAGGGCAGCTCCCAGCAGGATCGCCTGGCCGAGCTGCAGGGTCATGTAGATCAGGATGGTCGGCCAGCAATTGATGGCGAGGTAACGCCAGATCAGCGCGCCGTCACCGAGACCGACGGCGCGGCCGGCCTCCATATATTCCTGCTGCATCACCGATTGCGCCGCCCCGCGGGCGATGCGGGCGATGCTCGGGATCGAGGTGACGCAGAGGGCCAGGACCAGGCCGGGCAGGCCGGTGCCAACCACGGCGGCGATGGCGAGGCCGAAGAGGATCGCGGGGAAGGAGAGCAGCACGTCGACCAGCCGCATCAGCGGCGTGTCGAGCCGGCGATAGAAGGCCGCGATCAGGCCGATGGCGGCGCCCAGCCCGCCGCCGATCGTGACGGCGATCGCGCCGATGCCGAGCGTGGCACGCAGCCCGTAGAGGATGCGGGTCAGCATGTCGCGACCCTGGTTGTCGGCGCCCAGCAGATAGGCGGGGCAGCGGTCGCTCATCGGCGGGCAGAAGCGCAGCCGCATATTGGTGGTGTAGGGATCGAACGGGGCGATCACCGGCGCGAGGATCGCCGCCGCAACGACCAGGATAAGGAACAGCGCGGCGAGCGCCGCCGGTGGATCCTTGAGGATGCGCCGCCACACCGCGTTCTTCTTGCGGATGGCCGCGATGGCGCGCTGGTCGGCCGCGGTCTGAAGCTGAAGGGCCGCTTCGGTCATGCGCGCGCGATCCTGGGGTCGAGATAGGCGTAGAGCACGTCGACCGCGAGATTGATGGTCATGAAGCCGACAGCCAGGATCAGGATCGCACCCTGGGCTAGCGGGAAGTCGCTCGAGGTGATCGCGCCCACCGCCATGCGCCCGACGCCGGGCCAGGCGAACATCGTCTCGGTGACGATCGAGCCGCCGAGCAGGAAGCCGATCTGCAGGCCGATCAGCGTCACCACCGGGATCAGAGCGTTGCGCAGCGCATGGCGGATGGTGACACGCCAATCCGAGGCGCCCTTGGCGCGGGCGGTACGGACATAGTCAGCGCCCAGCGTTTCGAGGAGCGACGTGCGCGTCATGCGCGCCACGGGGCCGACGAACACCGCGCCCAGAGTGATCGCGGGCAGGATGACGCTCATGAAGCCGGCGCTGGTCCAGATCGGCCCGTTGCGCCCCTGGAAGGGCAGATAGCCCGCGCCGCCAACATACTGGATCAGCAGCAGGCCCACCCAGAACACCGGCAACGACACGCCCATCACCGACAGCGCCATGATGAAACGATCGACCAGCGTGCCGCGGCGGCGTGCGGCCAGCGTGCCGAGCAAAACGCCGAGCGGCACCGCCCAGATCAGGCAGGCCAACATCAGCTCGACGGTCGGCCACAAAGTGAGCGCGATCTCCTCGGCGACGGAGCGGTTGGAGATCATCGAGCGGCCGAGATCGAGCTGCAGCACGCGCCCGATATAGCCGCCGAACTGTATCCACAGTGGCCGGTCGAGCCCCATCTGCAGGCGGATCGCGTCGACATCGGCCTTGGTAGCGCTCGGCCCGGCGGACACGGTGGCCGGGTCGGTCGGCACGACCTGCAACAGCAGAAAGCCGATCAGCAGCACGCCCAGCAGGACGGGAAGCGAAATCATCAATCGGTGGGCGATATGGCGCGCCATTGTCTCAGTGTTGCTCCCCTTCCGGGATCGTATCGTGGCTGGCATGATCGCTGCAACGCATGCCAAGCATGGCGTTGCAAGAAATGCGCCGGAGTATCTGCAGATGTCGACTGGAAAGCTCACCGAAGCGGCGAAGGGTGTCTACATCATCGCCGCCACGCCCTTCACCGACGAAGGCGCGCTCGATTTGCCGAGCGTCGATTCGCTCACCGATTTCTACCTCGCCTGCGGAGTTCACGGCTTCACGCTGCTCGGCATGATGGGCGAGGCGCACAAGCTCACGGCCGAGGAATCACTGTCGGTCGTCACGCGTGTTGCGGCGCGGGCGCAAGGGCGGCAGATCATCGTGGGCGTCAGCCACGCCGGCCTGGAGAATGTGCGCCGTCTCGCGCACGAGGCCATGATCGCCGGGGCTGCTGGCGTGATGGTGGCGCCGCCGAGCGGCCTCAAAGGCGACGACGGTATCTACAATTACTATGCCCAGGTCTTCGCCGCGCTCGGTCCGGACATTCCCGTCGTCTATCAGGATTATCCGCAGACCACCGGTGTCTACCTGCCGGCGCCAGTGTTCGAGCGACTGGTCGACGATTTCAAGCAACTCGTCATGTTGAAGCACGAGGACGCGCCCGGCCTCGCCAAGCTCACGCGCGTGCGCGAGGGCGAGAAGAAGTCGGGCAGACGCCGTGTCTCGATCCTCGTCGGCAATGGCGGGCTCTATTACCCACAGGAAATGCGGCGCGGCGCCGACGGCGCCATGACGGGCTTCGCCTGGCCGGAGATGCTGGTGCAGGTCTATGACCTGTTCGTGGCTGGCAAGGCGGAGGAGGCCGAGGACCTGTTCGACATCTATCTGCCGCTGGTGCGGCACGAGGTACAGCCGGCGATCGGCCTCGCGCTGCGCAAGGAAGTGCTGTTCCGCCGCGGCGCCATCAAGAGCCCGAAGCAACGCGCGCCGGGCTCGTCGCTCGCGGCGACTGATAGGACCGAACTCGATTCATTGATTGCCCGCATGGAACGGCGCCTGGCCGCCTCCGGTCGCGCGCACAAACTGGCAGCGGAGTAGCACGACATGGCCGATTACGACCTCATCATCCGCAACGCCAGGATCGTCACCGTCGAACGCCAGACGGACGGCGACATCGCCGTGAAGGACGGCAAGTTTGCCGCCGTCGGCGAGGTGAGCGGCACGGCCAAGCGCGAGATCGACGCCGGCGGCAAGTTCGTGCTGCCGGGTGGCGTCGACAGCCATTGCCACATCGAGCAGAAGTCGGGCTTCGGCATCATGTGCGCCGACGACTTCTATACCGGCACCGTTTCGGCGGCCTTCGGCGGCACCACGACGGTGATCCCCTTCGCGGCCCAGCATCGCGGCATGTCGCTGCGCCAGGTGGTGAAGGACTATCACGAGGCGGCGACGCCCAAGGCCGTGATCGATTACGCATTCCACCTCATCGTCACCGATCCCAGCCCGCAGGCGCTGGGGCAGGAGCTGCCGGCCCTGATCAAGGACGGCTATACGTCGTTCAAGATCTACATGACCTACGATGCCATGAAGGTCAGCGACTACCAGATGCTCGACATTCTGGCTCTCGCGCGGCGCGACGGCGCGCTCGTCATGGTGCATGCCGAGAACCACGACATGATCAACTGGCTGGCGCACCATCTCGTCGACCAGGGCCATGTCGCGCCCAAGTTCCACGCCATCGCGCACGCCCGCATCGCCGAGGCCGAGGCGACCAACCGCGCCATCTCGATCGCGCGCCTCGTCGATGCGCCGCTGCTCCTCGTGCATATGTCGGAGATCGAGGCGATCGAGACGCTGCGGCAGGCCCAGAAGAAGGGGTTGAAAATCTTTGGCGAGACCTGCCCGCAGTATATCGCGCTCACCTCTGACGATATGGACAAGCCGGGCGTCCAGGGCGCCATGTGGTGCTGCAGCCCGCCGCCGCGCGATTCGGCGGCGCAGGAGGCGGTGTGGGAGGCGCTGAAGGACGGCACCTTCCAGACCTTCTCATCCGACCACGCGCCCTATCAGTTCAACGAAGGCGGCAAGATTCCGAAGGGCGACAAGACCACCTTCAAGGAGATGGCCAACGGCGTGCCGGGCCTCGAGCTGCGCCTGCCGCTGCTCTTCTCGGAAGGCGTCCAGAAAGGCCGCATCACCATGCAGCAGTTCGTGGCGCTGACCGCCACCAACCACGCCAAGCTCTACGGCCTCTATCCGAAGAAGGGCACGATCGCCGTCGGCTCGGACGCCGACTTCGCGATCTGGGATGCCGACAAGCAGGTGACGGTGCGGTGGAAGGAGATGCTGCACGACAATGTCGGCTACAGCCCTTACGAGGGTCGCGAGATCCACGGCTGGCCGATCACCGTCGTGAGCCGCGGCCGCGTCGTGGTCGAGAACGGCAAGCTCGACGCCGCGCGTGGCTCTGGCCAGTTCCTGCCCCGCGCCTCTCCCGATTCGGCCAAGCCGCTCGGCAACCCGGCGCCGGAGCTACAGGCGATGAGCCGGTTCGGCGCCAAGCCATTGTTCTAAGCGCCAACGACTTATGCTAGGCTTTAGCAAAGTCTGACATACGGGATATGCCCATGAACGTGTCGTTGACGCCAAAGCTCGAAGGCTACGTGAAAGCCAAGGTCAAGACGGGCGACTACAACAACGCCAGCGAAGTCATTCGTGAAGCCGTGCGTCTGCTACAAGAGCGGGATGTCGGCCGCAAGGCCGAGCTGGCGGCACTGAGACGGGCAATCCGCGAGGGCGAGAATAGTGGAACGCCCATCCCTTGGGACCCTGAGGCCATCAAGGAAAAAGCGCGCAAGCAGGGAAGCAAGGGCTGAGCTGTGCGTGCCATTGTCGTCATGCCGCTTGCGCAGGACGACATCGACCACATCGCGGCATACACATTTGCCACTTGGGGCGAAGCCCGGATGGCTCGCTATATCGATGGGCTCAACGAGCGCTTCTGCCAGTTGGTCGTCTCTCCTGAAATCGGGCGGCCGCACCAGGATATTGGCCGCCAATACCGAAGCGTCGTGCAGGGCTCCCATGTCATATTCTATAGAGTGACGGGGGAGGAGCTTGTTATCGTCCGCGTCCTGCACGGCCGAATGAGCGCCGAACGTCATTTGCCCTAGCCCGAGAGAATGCAATGTCCCGCCGTCTAAAAGTGTCCTCCGCACAGCTGGGTCCGATCAACCTCGCCGACAGCCGCGCGAGCGTGGTCAAGCGCATGGTCGAGATGCTGAAGGAAGCCGATTCCCGCGGCTCGAAGTTCGTTGTCTTCCCCGAGCTGGCGCTCACGACCTTCTTTCCGCGCTACTGGACGGAGGATCAGGGGGAGGTCGACAAGTATTTCGAGAACCAGATGCCGAGCCCCGAGACGCAGCCGCTGTTCGAGTTGGCGCGGTCCAAGGGCATCGGCTTCTACCTGGGTTATGCCGAGCGCACCGAGGAGGAGGGGGCCACCCATCGCTTCAACACCTCGATCCTGGTCGGCCCCGACGGACGGCTGGTCGGCAAGTACCGCAAGGTCCACCTGCCGGGCCATGACGACCATCGTCCGAACGTGCCGTACCAGCATCTCGAGAAGAAATACTTCGAGGTCGGCGATCTCGGGTTCAACGTCTGGAAGATGTTCAAGGACGAGGTCATCGTCGGCCAGTGCATCTGCAACGACCGGCGGTGGCCGGAGACGTTCCGTGTCATGAGCCTGAAGGGCGCTGAGATGGTCGTGCTGGGCTACAACACGCCCAGCGACAATGTCTATGCGCCGCACGAGCCGCCCTATCTGCGCGTGTTCCACCACAATCTCTCGCTCCAGGCCGCGGCCTATCAGAACGGCATCTGGGTCGTGGCCACGGCCAAGGCCGGCAAGGAAGATGGCCATTGGCTGCACGGCGGCTCGGTCATCGTGGCGCCAACCGGCGAGATCGTGGCCAAGGGCACGACCGAGGAGGACGAGGTGATCTCCTACGACTGCGACCTTGCGCTCGGCGAATACATCCGCAACACCACCTTCAACTTCGCCAAGCATCGCCGCCCGGAACACTACAAGCTCATCAGCGAGCGCGCCGGCGTTAAGCTCGAACCATCGAACTGAGGATAAAGAGATGCAGTACGCCGCGTCCGACGTTAACCCGCACGACCGCTACAAGATCCTGACGGCCTTCGTGCTGCCGCGCCCCATCGCCTGGGTGACGACCATCGGCCCGACCGGCGTAGTGAACGCCGCGCCCTTCAGCTTCTTCAATGTCTTCGGCGAGGATCCGCCGCTCTGCATGTTCGCCGTCAACAAGCGGGCGGATGGGCGGTTGAAGGACACCTGGATCAATATCAAGCGCACCAACGAGTTCGTGGTCCATCTCACGGACGAGCCGATGGCGCTCAAGATGCACGAATCGAGCGGCGACTTCCCGCCCAACGTCGGCGAGCCGGATTATCTCGGCCTCAAGCTCGCGCCCTCGATGGACATCAAGGTGCCGCGCCTCGCCGACGCGCCGTGGGCGATGGAATGCAAAACCTGGCAGATCATCAACGTGAAGGAAGAGCGCCAGCTCATTCTCGGCGAGGGCACGCGCTTCCATATCCGCGACGAGCTGTGGGATCCCAAGGCGATGCGCGTCCACATGGACAAGTACCATCCCGTCGGCCGCATGTTTGCCGACCGCTACTGCCGCACCGACGACCGCATGGAATTTCCGGCGGCACCTGTTGTGAAGGCGGCGGCAGAGTAGTCATTGGACCGCGAGCCTCCAGGCCCGCTCAGAATCTTGAGCGGGCCTGGAGGCCTGCGGTCCGGAAGATCAAGTCCAGCCGAGCCTTGTCCGGCCGATCGCCATCGAGACTGCGGCCTGCGAGGGCTCGACCACTGGCAGGCCGACGTGGCGGGCGAGACGATCACGATAGCGCGCCATGCCGGCGCAGCCCATGATCAGCACGTCGGCGCCGTCCTCGTCGCGTAGCTCGGCCGCCACCTCGGCCATGCGGGCGAAGGTCGTGGCCTCGTTGCTCAATTCAGTCACGCCAAGGCCAATGGCGCGGTCGCCGGCCATGCGATCGGCGACACCCATCTGCCCGACATAGCGCAGATGACGCGGGATCGATTTCTTCAGGATCGAGATCACGCCGAAGCGCTGGCCGAGAGTCATCGCGGTCAGGATGCCGCACTCGGCGATGCCCAGCACCGGCTTGGCGGTGAGCTCGCGCGCGGCATGCAGGCCGGGATCGGAATAACAGGCGATGATGAAGGCCGAGCAATCGTTGTCGCGGCTCCTCACCATCTGGCCGATCGGCGCCACGACCTGCTCGACATGGCCCTGGTTCTCGATGCCGGGCGGTCCTTCCTTCAGCGTCACGCATTCGATCGCCGGGCCGCCGCTCATGCGCAGCGGCTCCATCGCGCGATCGATGCCGTCGGTGACGGTCTGCGTCGAGTTGGGATTGATGACCAGGATGCGATCTGAGGATTGGGTCATGCCGACAGGATGGCCTCTAAATTGCTATTCAACAACCGCTGATCTAGCGTAGCCGCTTGGGGATTGATGTGGGAGGTCATTAAATGATGAAACGTATTGCCGCCGTTGCGGCGCTCGTGCTGATCGCGGCATCGCCGGCGTTTTCGCAGGGCAAGCCGCCGCCGCTCAAGACCGGAGTCGACGGTACCTTCGCGCCGCACGCGATGCCCAAGCTGGGCGGCGGCGTCGAAGGCTTCCAGATCGACCTGTTCACCGAGGTCGCCAAGCGCATGGGCCGCGAAATCACCATCGATTCGGTGAGCTTCTCCACGCTCATTCCCGGCATGCAGTCCGGTCGCTACGACTTCATCGCCGCGCCGACGACCGTGACCAAGGAGCGGGCGGAGAACATGCTGTTCACCGCGGGCTATCTCTGGACCTCGTTCCAGTTCGGCATCAAGAAGGGCAGCGCGCCGATCACCGGCTGGGCCGACCTCAAGGGCAAGGTCGTCTCGGTGAACAAGGGCACGCCCTACGAGACGCTTTCCAAGTCCAAGGGCGCGGAGATCGGCTTCGAAGTGCAGGTCTACGACAACCAGCCCGACGCGGTGCAGGCTGTTCTCTCCGGCCGCGCCTATGCGACGTTGGTCGGCAACACCTCGGTGCAATATGCCGCTTCGAAGAACCCGATGCTGGTCGCCGATCTGGAGCTGAAGGAAACCCGCGCCCATTGGGCAGCGCCCGTTCCCAAGACCAATCCCAAGCTGCGCGCCGAGTTGCAGGACGCGCTCGACTGCATGAAGAAGGACGGCAGCCTGGCGAAGCTCTCGCTCAAGTGGTTCGGCAAGGAGCCGCCGGCCGACGGGCTGGAGCGCGTCGTCACGCCAGGCTACGGCGTGCCTGACATGCCGGGCTACGACCCGACGCCGCACGAGACGAAGTGCAACTGATCGTGGGGCGCCCGCGTGGCGCACTCCGATGATCGTTTCGGCCAAGGATATCCATAAGCATTTCGGCGCCCTTCATGTCCTGAAGGGCGTCGATCTCGACGTGGCCGAACGCGAGCTGGTGTTCGTGATCGGCCCGTCGGGCTCGGGCAAGTCGACGCTGCTGCGCTGCCTCAATCGGCTGGAGCGGCCGACCTCGGGCAGCGTCAGGGTCGATGGCATCGACATGCTGGCGCCCTCGACCGACATCAACCATGCCCGCCAGCGCATCGGCATGGTGTTCCAGAGCTTCAATCTCTACCCGCACATGACGGCGCTGGGCAACGTCACGCTGGCGCTGCGCAAAGTGGCGGGCAAGAGCCGCGCGGAGGCCGACGTGCTGGGGCAGGCGGCACTGGAGCGGGTGGGCCTCGCCGACCGCGCCAGCCACCGTCCGGCCGAGCTGTCGGGCGGCCAGCAGCAGCGTGTCGCCATCGCCCGCGCCATCGCGCTCGAGCCGCGTGTCATGCTGTTCGACGAGCCGACCTCGGCGCTCGATCCCGAGCTGGTCGGCTCGGTGCTGGCGGTGATGCGGTCCCTACGCGAAAGCGGCATGACCATGATCGTGGTGAGCCACGAGATGGGATTCGCCCGCGCCGCCGCCGATCGTGTCGTCTTCATGGACGATGGGCTGATCGTCGAGCAGGGGCCGCCGGCCGCGATCTTCGAGCATCCCACCCACGAACGCACGCGCGCCTTCATCGGTCAGATCCAGAGGCATTGATCATGTCTTCCGGGCCGCGGACCTCCAGGTCCGCTCATGATCGTGAGCGCCACTGGAGTGGCGCGCGCCAATGACCGGCTGGGATCGCTTCGCAGAGACCTTCTTCAACGCCAAGGTCATGGCGAAATATCTGCCGGACATATTGTACGGCATGGTGGTGACGATCGAGCTGGCGGTGCTGATCATTCTGTCGGGGCTCTTCGCCGGCCTCGTGCTGGCGCTGATCCGGAGCCTCGGCGTCAGGCCGCTCAACTGGCTGATCATCTTCATCGTCGATCTGTTCCGCTCGCTGCCGCCGCTGGTCATCATCGTGCTGATCTATTTCGGCCTGCCGGCGGCGGGTGCCTCGCCCTCGGGCTTCGTCTCGACCTGGATCTCGCTCGCGCTGGTGCTGATGGCTTTCGCCGAGGAGATCTTCTGGGCTGGCATCACCTCGGTGCCGCGCGGCCAGTGGGAGGCGGCGCGTTCCACCGGCCTCAGCTTCGTGCAGACGCTGCTCGAGGTCGTGCTGCCCCAGGCCCTGCGCCTCACCATCGCGCCGCTCACCAATCGCACCATCGCCATCACCAAGGGCACGGCACTCGGCACTGTCGTCGCCGTCACCGAGATCCTGGGTCAGGCGAGCTCGGCCATGTCCAACTCCTACAATCCCTCGCCCCTGATGATGGGGGCGACGGCCTACCTCGTGCTGTTCCTGCCGGTGGTCGTGGCCGCGCGTTGGATCGAGACCAGGTTCGCATGGAAGAGATGATCCAGGCCTTCTTCAACGCCGATATCGCGCGTGCCGCGATGCCGATCGTTCTGGCGGGACTGCTGAACACGCTCCTGATGTCGCTGCTGGTCGTGCCGCTCGGCCTGATGGGTGGGCTTGCACTTGCCCTCGGCGCTCATTCGCGTCATCCGCTCGTGCGCTGGCCGCTGATGGCCTGGGTCGATTTCTTCCGGGCCTTCCCGCCGCTGGTGCTGCTGGTGCTGCTGTTCGCGGGCCTGCCGTTCGCCGGGCTCGAACTGGGCGGCTTCGCCTGCGTCGCCATCGCCTTCTTCCTCAACACCGGCGCCTACTACGGCGAGATTCTACGCGCCGGCATCGAATCCATTCCGCACGGCCAGGTCGAGGCGGCGCGCTCCACCGGCCTCTCGCGCCTGCAGACCACGACCTACATCGTCCTGCCCCAGGCCGTGCGCAACGTGCTGCCCGACCTGCTCTCCAACACGCTGGAGGTGGTGAAGCTCACCTCGCTCGGCAGCGTGGTCGCGGTGCCCGAGCTTCTGTACCAGGCACGCCAGGCCCAGAGCGTCACCTACAACGCCACGCCCATCGTGATGGCGGCGGTGATCTATTTCCTCATCCTGTGGCCGCTGGTGCGGTTGCTCAGCCGGTTGGAGAACCGGGCGCTGGCGGGCCGGGGATAACGCTCCCCGCCGTCACATCGCGCGCATCAGCGCGGCGCCCTTGTCGAGCAGGGGAAGCACCTTGTCCTTGGCCTCGGGCGGCACGCCGAACACGACCCGGTCGACGCCGGCGTCGCGGGCGCGCTTCAGCGCTTCGCCGTCCATGGCGACGCCGAACAGCGTGATCGGCACCTCGGCCGGGTCGCGGCCCGCCGCTGCCAGCATCTCGCGGAAGGGCGGCAGCATCGCCAGCGTGTCGCCGCCGCGGCCGCCGATCGGCATCCAGCCGTTGCCGTAGGCGATGGCGCGGCGGGCGCCGTGCGGAAAGCCACCACCGACGACGATGGGCGGATGCGGCTTCTGCACCGGCTTGGGCCACTGCATCATCTCGTCGAACTTCACCAGCTCGCCCAAGTATTTCGGCTTCGAGCGCGCCCAGATCTCCTTCATGGCCTCGATGCGTTCGCGCATCAGCTTGAAGCGCGAGGCGAAGGCGGTGCCGTGGTCGGCCATCTCCTCGGCATTCCAGCCGCCGCCGATGCCGAACAGCAGGCGGCCGTTGGACAGGCGATCGACCGTGGAGACCTCCTTGGCGGTGTGGATCGGATCGCGCTGCACCACGAGGCAGACGCCGGTGCCGAGCTTTATCGTCTTCGTGACGACCGCGGCGGCGCCCATCGCCACGAACGGGTCATAGGTGTCGTAGTACCATTTCGGCAGGACGGGGCCGCCGGGCCACGGCGACGTGCGGCTGGTCGGGATGTGGCTGTGCTCGGGAAACCACAGCGATTCGAAGCCTCGCGACTCGGCCTCGATGGCGAGCTCGTGCGGCGGGATCGCGTAATCCGTCGAAAACATCGTGATGCCGATCTTCATGGCTCGTCCTCCCTCCGGAATGATTTAGCGCAGCCGCGGCTGATGAAACGCATAAGGCGGATAGTCCTTGTCGATGTCGGACATGACCTCGATCAGCGCCGGCGCGTCGCTGGCCAGGGCCTCGCGCAAGGCGCCGCGCAATCCGTCGGCTGTCTCGACCCGCCAGGCCGCGATGCCGAAGGCGCGGGCGTAGGCCTGGAAGTCGGGGTTGGTCAGCACCGAGCCGGAATGGCGGCCTTCGTAGAGTCGCTCCTGGTCGCGCTTCACGTTGCCGTAGGAGGCGTTGTTCACGACAACCGTCACCAGGTTGATGCCGAACTGCTTGGCCGTGGCGAGATCGGAGCCGCCGAACAGAAAGCCGCCATCGCCCGCGACCGACACCACGGGGCGGTCGGGATTGGCGATCTTCACGCCCAGCGCCGTCGGGAAGCCGTAGCCCAGCGTGCCGGAGAAGCCCGACGAGATCAGGCGGCGCGGCTGGTGCACAGGATAGCCGTACCAGATCATGTAGCCGAGCTGGGTCACCTCATCGACCACGATGCCGTCGTCGGGCAGCACCTCGCGGATGACCCTCATGAAGGAGTATTGCGGATCGGCCTTCTCGATGGCCGCCTGTTGCGCGGCCTTCGCTGCCGCGATGACGGTGCGACGCGCGGGATCGTCCTTGCTCTTCACGGCGGCAGTGAGCGCACGAGCGCCGTCGGCCGCATCGGCCACGATCGCCACGTCGACGGCCTGCCGGCGATGCTCGATCGGATCGATGTCGATGCGCGCGATCTTGAGACCGGCCGGCGCCGGCGCCCAGCGCGCGATCGGCACGTCCAGCCGCGTGCCGACGCCGATCAGCAGGTCCGTGTTCTTGTCCCACAGCTCGAAGCCGCCGACCGTGTTGAGCGACAGCGGGTGGCGTGAATCCACGACGCCCTTGCCCATGCGGAACGACACGACCGCGGCCCCGATCTTCTCCGCTAGCGCCAGGATCTCGGGGCCGGCATCCACCGCACCGCCGCCGACCCAGATCATCGGTGCCTTCGCGCCATCTACCAGCTTGGCGAGAGCGGCGATCTTGTCGGGGTCGGGCACGGGGTTCTCCCGCTTGCCGAGCGGGTCCATGGTCGTGACATCGGCGGTCGCGGAGAACATGTCCCACGGCATCTCGACCGCGACCGGCCCGGGACGGCCGGAGGTCATCGCCTGGAAGGCGCGCGCCATGACCTGGGGCGCTTCCGTCGGATGCTCGATGCGCTCGGCGAACTTCAGCAGTGTCTTCAGGGTGCCGAGCTGGTCGGGCATCTCGTGGAGCTGGCCGCGGCCGCGGCCGATCATCGGGCTCGGCACTTGGCCCGTGATGCACATGATGGGCGCGTTGACGCCCCAGGCGGTGGTCAGCGCGCCCATGGTGTTCATCACACCGGGGCCCGGCACGACGGTGAAGGCCGACGGCTTGCCCGTCGACTGGGCATAGCCCAGCGCCATGTAGGCGGTGGTCTGCTCGTGCCGGGCGTTGATCACCTTCAGCCGATTGGCGTTGCGGGCGAAGGCATCGAACAGGCCGTACATCTGCACGCCCGGCAGGCCGAAGATCGTGTCGACGCCGTGGCGCAGAAGGGAATCGACGATGGCGTCGCCGCCGGTCATGCGAGTCATGGATTGTGTTTCCTCTGTTTTCTTGCCGCCGATCTTGTCACGTTCCGGCTGCCGCTCAAGCGTGCGGCTCCGCGCGAGTCCGCCACGCGACGATGGCCACGGCGGCCAGCAGGGCGGCGTTGATGGCGAGGGCGGTGAAGTAGGCGCTGTCGAAGGCCTGGTGCGCGGACCGGGTCAACAGGCGCGCAGCATCGGCGGGCAGGGTTGCCGCCACCACCAACGCCTGGTCGATGCCTTCGCGCACCGCCGGCGGAAAGGCCGTTCCGGGCGGAAGCACGAGCATCGCCGAGTAGACGCCGGCCAGAACGCTGCCCAGCACGGTGATGCCGAAGGCCCCGCCGAGCTCGATGGCAACTTCCTCGATCGATGCGGCCATGCCGGCGTTTTCGGGCGGGGCATGGCTCATGATGGAAAGCGAGGCGGTCGCTATCGCTGCGCCGACCGCGAGGCCGAAGACCGAGAGGAGGAGGATCTGAGGCGCAGGGCCTGCATTGGCGACCATGAACAGGCCGGCTTCGGCGAGCGCCCCCAGAAGAAGCGCGCCCGCCGTCACGTAACCGATGCCGTAGCGCGGCGCCAACCAGCCGGCGAGCGGCCCGCCGACAATGGCCATCAGGGCGCTCGGCAGCAGGAACAGCGCTGCGTGCAGCGGCGAATAACCCAGCACGAGCTGCAGTCGCTGGCTCAGGACCAGGGCCACGCCGATCACGCTGAACGCCGAGACGAGCGCGACCAGGACGGCGAGCCTGAAACTGCGATTGGCGAACAGGGTGAAGTCGATCAGCGGGTTGGTGCTGTGGCGCTGTCGCCGCGCGAACCAGACGAGCGCCAGCGTGCCGATCGCCGCGGCGGCCGCTGCCACCGGGAAGGACGGCGCCGCCATCGCCACTTCCTTGATCGCGTAGGCAAGCCCCACGAGACCAACCAGGATCAGCACCGATCCCAGCAGGTCCCAGCTCCCCTCACTTCGGCCCTCGTGGCTGGGAATGAAGATGACACCGGCCGCAAGCGCCGCGACGACGACGGGAACGTTGACCAGGAAGACCGAGCCCCACCAGAAGTGCTCGAGCAGCGCACCGCCGATCAGAGGCCCGATCGCGGAGCCGCCGGACGCGACGGCGCTCCACAGGCCGATCGCGAGCGCGCGTTCCTTCTCGTCGCTGAAGGTCAATCGGATGATCGACAGGGTGGCGGGCATCATCATCGCCGCGCCGACCGCAAGCAGGGCCCGCCCGCCGATCAGCAGCACGGGGGAGGGCGAGAAGGCGGCGGCCACCGAGGCCAGCCCGAAGACGCAGAGGCCGGCCAGGAACATGCGCCTGTGGCCCAGGCGATCCCCCAGCGAGCCGCAACCGGGCAGGAGGCCCGCCACCACCAGCGCATAGGCATTGATGATCCAGAGCTTCTCCGAGGCGTTGGCACCCAGCTCGCGGGTCAGGGTCGGCAGCGCGGTATGAAGCACCGACATGTCGACGACGATGAGGAACAGGGCGCTGGAGACCACCCCCAGGACCAGCCAGCGGTTCGTTGTCGACGCTGTCACCGGCTCGCCCCCAATTTCGGGAACACCACGCATTGCCGCGGCGCACCGTCCCCACCTTGTCGCAATCGCGTCACCCGAGGAAGCAATCAATCCGCGGAACGATGGGCAGGTGGGGCCTCTTGTTGCGTCTCGTAGGCGATCGTCGAATACTGGCCGCGCCGCGATCAAGGCTCGAGGCGCATGGAGGAAGCGATGTCATTCTACCGAGGCATGACCTGCGAGAACGTCACCATCAATGGCGACAAGGGAAACCCGATCACCGCCTACGTGGCCAAGCCGGCCGGCGCGGGCCCCTTTCCGGGCGTGGTGCTGGTCCACCATCTCCCGGGATGGAGCGAGCTCTATATCGAGACGACGCGCCGCTTCGCGCATCACGGCTATCTCGCGATCTGCGCCAACCTCTACGAGCGCGAGGGCGGTGGCAGCGACGGCAATCCCGATGACGTCGCGGCCAAGGTGCGCGCCGACGGCGGCATTCCCGACGCCCAGATGGTCGGCGACACCGAGGCGGCGGTGAAGTGGATGCGCGCGCAGCCCAACCACAACGGCAAGGTCGGCCTGTTCGGCTCCTGCTCCGGCGGCCGGCACGCCTTCATCTACGCCTGCCAGAAGAAGGACGTCGATGCCTGCGTCGATCTCTGGGGCGGCCGCGTCGTGATGCCCAAGGAGACGCTCAACGCCAAGACGCCCGTCGCGCCGATCGACATGACGAAGGACCTCTCTTGTCCTCTGCTCGGCCTGTTCGGCAACGACGATCGGGCGCCCAGCCCAGAAGAAGTCAACCAGCATGAGGCCGAGCTGAAGAAGCACGGCAAGAACCACGAGTTCCACCGCTATGACGGCGCCGGCCACGGCTTCTTCTACTGGCACCGGCCGCTCTATCGGCCCGAGCAGGCGATGGACGGCTGGAGCAAGGTGTTCGGCTTTTTCGGCAAGCACCTGGCGAAGTAGGCGGCGCGAATATGTGCACCTCCATCATCGAGATCGCCCGCGCCGAGGGCATGGCGAAGCGCGGGGACGAGTGGTTCCCGCTCTCGCAGGCCGTCGTGGCCTACGACCACGCGCGCCACGCGCCGCTGGGTGACGTCATCACGCTGGACTTCATCAACCTGGCTCTCGACCCGGGAGCGCGCGCCGGGGTCGAGCTCACGCTGGAGTCAGCCAAGGAGCTGCGCGCCGCCCTCGACCGGGCGATCGCCGCCGCCGAGTTCGAGGAGGCGGAGGTGAGGGGAAAGGGCGCCGCGCCGAACCTTGCCCGGGCGGCGTGACCCTCGGACCCAAATGTAAAGAGAAAGGTCCCCCTGACTTCACCAACGAAGTGCAACACCAGCTTAAGGTGTTGCAATGGGCAAGCACTACGATCAAATCAACCTCGACG
>CANIRG010000040.1 GCA_947469635.1 Rhodospirillales bacterium
ACGAGGCCCTTCGCCGGCGACTGGCAGGCGACGCCCGCCGATGGGCGCGACTATCGAAAGAACCTGACTGAGGGCGTTCGCGGGCTGCGTATCGCCTACAGCCCCGATCTCGGTATCGCGAAGGTGCAGGACGACATCGCCGCCGCAGTCGCCAAGGCGGCGGCAGCGCTGGCAGAGCAAGGCGCGGTCGTCGAACAGGTCTCGGTGCCGCCGCTGCAAGGCTATATCGAAAGCCGGCTGCATTCGATCCAGTGGATGGTGAACCTGGCGCATCTGCTGAAGCAGTTCACGCCGGAGCAGCGCGCCCTCATAGATCCCGACACGGTCGAGCTGGCCGACATCGGCGCGCAGTTCCCCGCTTCGGTGCTGGCGGAGGCCCTGGCCACGCGCGAACGGCTGGGCCGGGAGATGCTCGCCTTCTTCACCAGGCACGATCTGTTGATCTGCCCCACCTTCCATGTCGAGGCGCCTGGTGTGCCCGGCCTGCCCGTCGAGCTGCGCGAGGCGCCGCGCTTCACCTCCTGGTGTAATCAGACCATGCAGCCTGCCGCCAGCATCCCCTGCGGCTTCACGCGATCGGGCATGCCGATCGGCCTGCAGATCATCGGCCCGCGCTATGCCGATGCTCTCGTGCTGCGGGCGGCGGCGGCCTACGAAGCGGCCCGCGGGCCCTTCCCGATGCCGTCATGAGTGCGCCGCGGATCGTTCGCCTGGTCAGCCATCTCGACGAGATCGAGACGCGCTGGCGCCGTGCCTGGGTCGCCGCGGTCGTGGCCGTTGACGGGTCCGACACCGACCTGGAGCCGCTGATCGCCCTCGGCGAGACGCTCGGGGATCAACTCGGCCGCAAGGCGCTCGACCTGCTGGGCGGGGCGGACGCCGCTGTCACCGCCTACGGCAAGAGCGCCATCGTCGGCGCCGCGCTCGAGATCGAGCAGGGGGCCGCGATCCTGCATCCCAGGCTGGGCAAGCCGCTGCGCGCGCTGCTGGGTGGCGGCAAGGCGCTCATTCCCTCGACAGTGAAGAAGGGCGGCCCCGGCACCGCCATCGACGTGCCCTTGCACGGCAAGGACGATGAGTGGGACTTCGCCCTGCTCGACGCCATCGAGGCCTCGGTCGGCGGCGCGCCAGCCGACCGCGAGATCGTCGTGGTGGTGGCCCTGGCCAGCGGCGGTCGGGCGCGGGCTCGGATCGGAGTGCCCTGAGCGCGCCTTCTGGACTGGGGCTTTCCCCCTCCGCCCTTCGGGCACCTCCTCCTGCCCTGTCTTCGGGGGAGGGCAGGGAGGGGGAAAGCGACAACGCCAACCCGCGCGCCTCTTCTTCTTTTCCTCTTTTTCAGCTATATTTGCGATAATCGCAATTATCGCTGAACGAGAGGGTTATGTTATTTTCATGTTATTTAAAGCGTTACCGTCCGGTAACTGCCACTAGATGCTGCGGTTGGAATGCTACAATCGCAAGCAGAGGCAAGCTCCCTGCCAAGGCTAGTTGAGCGGGCCCAGGATCTTGCCGGGGTTCATGATGTTGTCCGGGTCGAGGGCGCGCTTGATGGAGCGCATCAGCGACATGGCCTCGCCATGCTCCTCGTACAGGAACTTGATCTTGCCCACGCCCACGCCGTGCTCGCCGGTGCAGGTGCCGCCCAGCGCCAGCGCGCGGGCGACCATGCGGTCGTTGAGCGCCTCGGCGCGCGGCAGGTAGGTCGGGTCGTCGGGATTGACCATCATGGTGAGATGGAAGTTGCCGTCGCCGACATGGCCCACGATGGGGGCATAGAGGCCGTTGGCCACGATGTCCTTCTGCGTCTCGAGAATGCACTCGGCGAGGTTGGAGATCGGTACGCACACATCGGTCGCCCACATGCCCCAGCCCGGCCGCGCGGCCTTGGCGGCCCAGGCGACGTCATGGCGAGCCTGCCACATCTTGCTGCGCTCCTCGGCCTGGCCGGTCCAGGCGAAATGGCCGCCGCCGTTTTCCGCCGCGATCGCCTGCACCATCTCGGCCTGCTCCTTGGTGCCGGCCTCGGTGCCGTGGAACTCGAGCAGCAGCAGGTTCTGGTCGGGGAGCGTGAGCTTGGAATATTTGTTCACCGTATCGACGGTCTCGGTGTCCATCAGCTCGATGCGTGCGACGGGGATGCCGGACTGGATGGTCTGGATCACGGTGTTGACCGCGCCCTCCAGCGTGTCGAAGGCGCAGGTGGCCGCGCCGATCGATTCGGGGATGCCGTAGAGGCGCAGCGTCACCTCGGTGATGACGCCCAGCGTCCCTTCGGAGCCCACGAACAGCTTCACCAGGTCGTAGCCGGCCGAGGACTTGCGCGAGCGGCGGCCGAGCCGCATCAGGCGGCCGTCGGCGGTGACCACCTGCATCGACAGGACGTTCTCGCGCATCGTGCCGTAGCGCACGGCATTGGTGCCCGAGGCGCGCGTGCTCGCCATGCCGCCGATCGAGGCGTCGGCGCCGGGATCGATGGGGAAGAAGAGGCCGGTGGCGCGGATATGCTCGTTCAGCTGCTTGCGGGTGACGCCGGGCTGCACGATGACGTCGAGGTCGGCCTCGTTCACCTGCAGCACGCGGTTCATGCGGCTGACGTCGAGCGAGATGCCACCGTTGGGCGCGCTGATATGGCCCTCCAGCGAGGTGCCGGTGCCGAAGGGGATGATCGGCGTCTTGAGGCGGGCGCAGAGCTGGACGATCGCCTGCACCTCCTCGGCCGATTCGGCGAACACCACCGCGTCGGGCAGCGGCGCCTCGTGATAGGAGATGTCCTTGCCGTGCTGCTCGCGCACCGAATGGGCGGTGCTCACCCGGTCGCCGAAGAGCTTCTTCAGCTCGGCGATGGTGGTGTCGATGGCGGGGGTGCGTGCGGGAGCCATGGCGGCCATGTTCGTTCTCCTAGCGTAGGCCGTTTGGATACGCTCAAATGGCCCCAAAGCCAACCGAGGGAAACATGCGCGACGTCTACATGATCGGCGCCTACACCACCGTCTTCAAGAAGCACCCCGGTCTCAGCTTCGGCGATCTCGCGCGCGAGGCCTACATGGGCGCGCTGTCCGACGCCGGGCTGAAGACCGGCGCCGACATCGAGGCGGGCTGGTTGGGCAATTGCGGCATGGGCTTCTGGGGCCAGAACTCGATCCGCGCCCAGGCGCTGTTCCAGCCGCTGGTCGAGGAGGGGCTGTTCCCCGAGCGGGTGCCGATGTTCAACGTCGAGAACGCCTGCGCCACGGCCTCGACCGCGTTCATGGGCGCCTGGAAGGACGTGCTGGCGGGCACGCATGAGCTCTCCTTCTGCATCGGCATCGAGAAGCTCTTCAGCCCCGAGGCGCCGGAGCGGACCTCGTCGCTGTTCAACCAGGGCTACATCACCAGCCAGCACGACCGGCTGGTGGAGGAGATGAACCGGGTGGGCGAGCTGGTCGGCTCCAAGTTCGCGCCGGGCGACGACCGCACCATCTTCATGGACACCTACGCCATGCAGGCGAAGTGGCACATGTGGAAGTACGGCACGACCCAGGCCGATATCGCCGCGGGCGCCGCCAAGAACCACAATTATGGCGCGTTGAACGACAAGGCGCAGTACCGCTTCCAGATGACGACCGAAGCAGTGCTGCAGGACCGGCCGGTATCCTTTCCGCTGACCCGCGCCATGTGCGCGCCGATTGGCGACGGGGCGGCGGCGGCGCTGCTCTGCTCGGCCGACTATCTCGCCAGCCAGCCCAAGGAGGTGCAGGCGCGCGCCATCAAGGTCGCGGGCGTGGGCTTCTCCGGCGGCATGTACCGCAAGCTCGACCAGCCCGGCCTCACGCGCGCCGCGTCCGACAAGGCCTACAGGATGGCGGGGCTGGGGCCCGAGGATATCGACGTGGCCGAAGTGCACGACGCCACCAGCTTCTGCGAGATCTACCAGTGCGAGATGCTGCGCTTCTGCCCCGAGGGAGAGGGCGGCAAGTTCGTGGCCTCCGGCGCGACCGGCCCCGGCGGCAAGCTGCCGGTCAACACCTCGGGCGGCCTGGTCTCCAAGGGCCATCCCGTCGGCGCGACCGGCCTCTCCATGCTGGCCGAGCTCGCGACGCAATTGCGCGGCGAGGCCGGCGCGCGCCAGGTGGAGGGTGCCGAGGTCGCGCTGGCCGAGAACGGCGGCGGCGTCATCGGCATGGAAGAGGCCGTGGCCTCGGTGGTGATCCTGCAGCGGCAATAGCCCCCGATTGAGTGCTATACCGGTATGCGGTATGATGGAACATCATCAGGTCATTTGGCGACCGCAAGACACAGGCGCTTTTCCAAGACGAGATCGTGCGGTCGTTTCACGGCTTTGCCGAGCGGGCAAAAAGAAAGCTCGTAGCTATCCACGTTGCGGCCCGGCTGGAAGATTTGCGCGTGCCGCCTTCGAATCGGCTTGAAAAGCTGCGAGGTGATCTGGCTGGCCTGCATTCGATTCGGGTCGACGATCAATGGCGTGTGGTGTTTCGCTGGAGCGATGGCGACGCATATGAAGTTCGCGTAGTCGATTATCATTGAGGAATGGGAATGGCGAAAAATCCTTACGCTCCTGTAACTCCCGGAGACATGCTGAAGCATGAGTTCTTGTCCGAGTTCGGCCTTTCACAGAATGAGCTGGCTCAGGCAATTGGCGTCTCGCCTAACCGGATCGCCGAGATCGTCAATAACCGGCGCCGGATCACGGCTGACACCGCCGTTCGACTGGGACTCTACTTTGGCAACAGTCCCGAGTTCTGGATGAACCTCCAGAGCTGGTACGACCTGAAGATGGCGGCCCGAGAATTGTCGGCTGCCGAACGCCGCAAGATCGTCGCGGCCAGGGCCGCTTAAATTGGAGAAGCAGGATATGACCATTCGTTTCGACAATCGCGTCGCCATCGTCACGGGCGCCGGCAACGGGCTCGGCCGGGCGCATGCGCTGCTGCTGGCGAGCCGCGGCGCCAAGGTCGTGGTCAACGATCCGGGCGGCGCGGTCGACGGCAAGGGTGGCACCCACGCCGCCGCCGACAAGGTCGTGGACGAGATCAAGGCGGCGGGCGGTCAAGCCGTCGCCAACTATGATTCGGTCGCCGAGGCAGCGAGTGCCGCCAACATCGTCAAGACCGCCGTCGATTCCTTCGGCACGGTCGACATCGTGGTCAACAACGCGGGCGTGCTGCGCGACAAGACCTTCCACAACATGACGATCGAGGATCTCGACTTCGTCGTGAAGGTGCATTTCCTCGGCACCGCCTATGTGACACACGCCGCCTGGCCGATCCTGCGCGCCAAGGCCTATGGCCGTGTCGTCGTGACCTCGTCGAACTCGGGCATCTACGGCAATTTCGGCCAGGCCAACTATGGCGGCGCCAAGCTCGCGGTCGTGGGCTTCATGAACGCGCTACGTCTCGAAGGCCAGAAATACAACATCATGGTCAATGCGCTGGCGCCGGTCGCCGGCACGCGCATGACCGAGAGCCTGATGCCGCCCGAGGTGGTGGCCAAGCTCAAGCCCGAGTATGTCTCGCCGATGGTGGCCTATCTCTGCAGCGAGCAGTGCCAGCGCACCGGCGAGATCTGGAGCGCCGGCGCAGGCTACTTCGCGCGCATCGAATATCGCGAGGCGCCGGGCGTGCGCATCGAGGGGCGTGCGCCGACCCTGGAGGACGTGGAAGCGAACATCGACAAGATCGCCGACCTGTCGACGAACACAGCCTATCGCACGTCATCGGAGGAGGTGTTGGCGGTGCTGGGTGCCTGACACCCTGCCCGCGACGGCCTCTGTCGCGACCGATTGGAAGCTCGAGCCAGTCATCGACTGGCTGGTGCGCGAAGGCCGGCTGCTGCCCGATCCCGTGCGGCTGATCGACGAGATGGCCAACCGGCTGGTCGCATCAGGCGCGCCGCTGTCGCGCTTCACGCTCGGCCTGCAGGCGATCCATCCGCAGTTCCGGACCCTGGCCATCGCCTGGCGTCGCGGCCGGAAGATCGAGCAGCAGGCCCGCGCGCACGGCATCGAGAATTCGCCGTCCTATATCGGCAGCCCGATCCAGGAGCTGATCGAGACCCGACAGCCGGTGCGCTACCGCCTCGACACGCTGACCCCCGCCAACCACGCCGTGCTGCACGAGCTCGCCGAGGCCGGCGGCACCGATTACTACGCCACGCCGATGCGGCTGACGCATGGACGGCCGCTGGGGCTCACCTTCACGACCGATCGGCCTGGCGGCTTCAGCGGATCCGATATCGAGAAGTTCCACCGCCTGATGGATCATCTCGCGCCAATCGCCGAGGCCCATATCACCCATCGCGTCTCGACCACGCTGATGGAGACCTATCTCGGCCGCATCGTCGGCGAGCAGATCCTGGGCGGGCTGATCAAGCGCGGCGACGGCCAGGAGATCAACGCCGTGCTGTGGTTCTCCGACATGCGCGACTTCACCGGGCTGAACGAGCGCATGGCCGGCCCTGACCTGCTCGAGCTCCTGAACAACTACCTCCAGCTCGTGGGCGATGCGCTGCGCGCCCACGGGGGCGAGATCCTGAAGTTCATCGGCGATGGCGTCATGGGCTACTTCCCGGCCGAGGATGCGCTGTTCCTGCCCATGGTGACGGCCAATGCGCTCGGCGCGGCGCAACGGCTGATCGGCGACATCGAGGCCGCCAACGACGCCCGCGCCGCCGGCGGCCTGGAGCTGCTGCGCTGTGGCGTTGGCCTGCATGTCGGGCCGGTGATGTTCGGCAATGTCGGCACCGAGGATCGGCTCGATTTCACCGTCATCGGCCCTGCCGTCAATCGCGCGGCGCGGCTGGAGAGCCTGACCAAGGAACTCAGTGTGCCCATCCTGGCCTCGGCCGAGTTCAACGAGGTCTGCTCCGTGCCGATGAAATCGCTCGGCAGGCATATTCTGCGCGGCGTGCCGGAGCCTGTCGAAGTCTTCACCGTTCCTTGAGCCATGAAATCGCTTCTCGCATTCCTGTCGCTCCTCGTCGGGCTTCTGGGTGGCGCACCGTCCGGTGCGGTCGAGGTGCGCGACGAGAGCTGGACCGATGCGGCGCGGCAGCGAGGCCTGCCGGTGCGCATCCGCCTGCCCGACGGCAGCGGGCGCGCGCCGACGATCCTGTTCTCGCATGGCTTGGGCGGCTCGGTGAGCGGCGGCCGGGAATGGGGCGAGCACTGGGCGAGCCAGGGCTTTGCAGTCATCCACGTCCAGCATCCCGGCAGCGACGAATCGCTGTGGCGTGACAAGCCGTCTGGGGAGCGCCTGGCGAGCCTGCGCAGCGGCGCTGGCGTCGAGCAGTTCCTGGCCCGCACCGCCGACATAAGGTTCGTCGTGGCCGAGCTCGCCCGGCGGCAGTCGGCGGGCGATCCTGTGGCGACGCGGGTCGATCTTGCCCGCCTCGGCATGAGCGGCCATTCGTTCGGGGCGATCACGACGCTCTATCTCGGCGGCCAGCGTCCGCCGCCCGGCATCGCCGACTTCCTGGCACCCAACCTCGCGGAATCCGCCTTCAAGGCATTCCTGGCCTTCTCACCGCAGGTGATCGGTGCCGATCCGGCGCATCAGTTCAGCCGCTTCACGCGGCCCGTGCTGCTGGTCACGGGCACGCAGGACGGCAGCGCCGCCTTCGGCGTGACGCCGGAGCAAAGGCTGATCCCGTTCGAGGCGATGCCGGCGACCGGCAACAAGTATTTGCTGGTGGTCGACGACGCGAACCACATGTTCTTCAACGGCGAAGGCAGAGCGGGAGAGGGCCATGCGCTGGTCAATGCAGTCTCCACCGCCTATTGGCGCGCCCATCTGCAGGACGACGGTGAAGCCTTGCGTTGGCTGAAGGCGCGGGGCGGTGCCTTCAAGTCGAAGTAGCTCAGACGAGGCTCTTCCAGCCCTCGACCCAGGTCAGCGCCTCCTCGTCGGGCAGCGGCTGGGTGGAGGCGTCGACCTCCAGCCGGTCGCCGACCCTCTTCGCCCCGCAGAGCTCGAGCACACGGTCGACCTTCTTGCCGCCGCCGCAGAACGTGTCCTGGTAGGTCATGTCGCCCAAGGCGATGATGCCGTAGCGATGGCCCGACAGGTCGGGCCGTTCGCGTTCCAGCGTCTCCGCCAGCGGCAGGATGTTGGTCGGGATGTCGCCCGAGCCGTGGGTGGCGCAGATCACCAGCAGCACGTCGTGGGCTTCGAGGTCGGCCTTGCCGGCTGCCTTGTCGCTGACATCGACGGCATGGCCCGCGCCTTCCAGCACGGGTTTCAGCGCGTCGGCCACCATCTGGGCATTGCCCGACTCGGTGCCGACCAGGATCAGGATGTTCGTCATCTCGCCTACCGGCATAAGGGTCGGCGTGCCGCGATGCGACGCGACCGGTTGGCGCGGGGTATGTCTGCATGCCAGTCTCCGGCCCCATGGAAGAAATGCCCGTTCTGGCTGCCCTCGACGGCGGCGTCCTCGCGCTGACGCTCAATCGTCCCGCACGCCTCAATGCCATGAGCCAAACGCTGATCGCCGCGATGATCGAGCAGATCGAGCGCGCCCGCACCGATCCTGCCGTCCGGGCGGTGCTGCTCACCGGGACCGGCCGCGGCTTCTGCGCCGGCGCCGACCTCGCCGGGACCGGCACCGGCGTGCTCGATGCCGCAGGCCGGCCCGACCTCGGTGCCGTGATGGAGCGGCTGTACAACCCCCTGATCCGCGCCATCCGCGAGGTCCCCAAGCCCGTGATCGCGGCCGTGAACGGCGTGGCGGCAGGCGGGGGCGCCAACCTGGCGCTGGCCTGTGATATCGTGCTGGCCGCGCGCTCCGCCCGCTTCGACCAGGCCTTCGTGCGCATCTCCCTGATCCCCGATCTCGGCGGTACCTACTTCCTGCCGCATACGGTGGGCGACGCCCGAGCTCGGGCGCTCGCCATGCTCGGCACGTCGGTGCCGGCCGAGGAGGCCGAGCGCATGGGGCTGGTCTGGCAGGTGTTCGACGATGCGAGCCTGATGGACGAGGCGCGCAAGATGGCGGCCAGGCTCGCCTCGGGCCCGACGCTCTCCTATGCCGCGATCAAGAACGCCATGAACCGCGCCGCCACCAACAGCCTCGACCAGCAGCTCGACCTCGAGCGCGATGCCCAGCGTCAGCTCGGGCAGAGCGCCGACTTCAAGGAAGGCGTCGCGGCCTTCCTCGCCAAGCGGCCGGCCAACTTCACGGGACAATGAGCACATGAGCTACAACACGATCCTGCTCGCCAAGGCCGATGGGCTGGCGACCATCACGCTCAATGCGCCGGAGCGGCTGAATGCCGTGTCGCGCAAGATGATCGCCGAGCTCAAGACCTGCTGGGAGGAGCTGGCGGTCGACACCTCGGTACGCGCGGTGATGCTCACCGGTGCTGGCCGCGGCTTCTGCGCCGGCGCCGATCTCGCCGATCCCGACCGCGAGGCCAGCGCCACCGCCGACTCGGGTGCGGCGTTGGAGAAATACTTCAATCCTGTGATCCGCTTGATGCGCACCATTCCCAAGCCCGTCGTCTCGGCGGTGAACGGCGTGGCGGCGGGCGTGGGCATGAGCTTCGCGCTGGCGTCCGACATCGCCATCGCCGGCAAGTCGGCGTCGTTCCTGCAGGCCTTCGCCCGCATCGGCCTGCTGCCTGACGGCGGCAGCACCTGGTTCCTGCCGCGCCTGGCGGGCGACCAGCGCGCCCGTGCGCTCGCCATGCTGGCGCCGCAGATCCCGGCCGAGAAGGCGAGGGACTGGGGCCTGATCTGGGACGTGGTCGAGGATGCCGAGCTGATGCCCAAGGCCACCGAGATCGCGCTGAAGCTCGCCGCTGGGCCGACACTGGCGCTCGCGCGCATCAAGGAAGCGCTCAACCAGTCGAGTGGCAACGATCTCGCGACGCAGCTCGACGTCGAGCGCGATGCGCAGCGCGAGCTCGGCCGCAGCGAGGATTTCAAGGAAGGCGTCGCCGCCTTCCTCGCGAAAAGAAAAGCGAACTTCAAAGGGAAATAGGGGAACGCCATGACCACGCCGCACAAGGAAATCACCTCGGGCCTCAAGTTCCCGGAAGGGCCGATCGCCATGCCCGACGGCTCGGTGATCCTGGTCGAGATCGCGCGCGAGACGCTGACGCGCGTCATGCCCGACGGCAAGCAGCACGTGGTTGCCACGCTGGGCGGCGGTCCCAACGGCGCGGCGATGGGGCCGGGCGGCAAGATCTATGTCTGCAACAACGGTGGCTTCAACTGGATCGAGCGGCCGGACGGCCGGCTGTTCCCCGGTACGCAGCCCGCCGGCTACAAGACGGGCTCGATCCAGGTGGTCGATCCCGAGACCGGCAAGTTCGAGACGCTGTACGACTCGTGCGACGGCCGGAAGCTGAACGGCCCGAACGACCTCGTGTTCGACAATGCCGGCGGCTTCTGGTTCACCGACCTCGGCAAGACACGCGAGCGCGACAACGATCGCGGCGCCGTCTACTACGCCAAGGCCGACGGCTCGAAGATCGAGGAGAAGGTCTTCCCGCTCGAGCGGCCCAATGGCTGCGGCCTCTCGCCCGACGAGAAGACGCTCTATGTCGTCGAGACGCCGACGGCGCGCTGCTGGGCCTTCGAGCTCTCGGCGCCCGGCGTCATCAAGGACGCCAACGGCCCCTATCGCGGCGAGAAGGGCCGCGTGATCGCGGGCCTCGGCGGCTACCAGATGTTCGATTCGCTGGCCGTCGATTCCGCCGGCCACATCTGCGTCGCCACCCTGATCACCGGCGCCGTCAGCGACATCTCGCCCGACGGCCTGTCGGTGACGCAATACAAGCTCCCCGATCCGATGGTCACCAACGTCTGCTTCGGCGGCAAGGACCTGCGCACCGCTTTCGCCACCCTCTCCATGACCGGCAAGCTGGTGAGCTTCGAATGGCCGCGGCCAGGACTGGCGCTGAACTATCTGAACAAATAAAGTCGCGTTATGCAGCAGGATCGCATCACGTTCGACCCGGCGATCTGCACGGGAAAGCCATGCATTCGTGGAATGCGCTTTCCCGTGGCGCGTCTTCTTGGCCTCCTGGCGGCCGGTGAGACGCGGGCGGCCATTCTCGAAGCCTATCCGTATCTCGAATCGGCCGACATCGATGCGGCATTGCGCTTCGCGATGGCCCTGGCAGAGGACGAGACGCTGGATCTGGCCAGTTGAGGTTTCTGATCGACATGCCGCTGTCGCCACGATTGGCGACTTGGCTTGTCGATCGGGGCCACGATGCGGTCCACGCGTTGACACTGGACCTCGGAACGGCTCCAGACACGCTCGTGATCGATGTAGCCCGAAGTGATCGGCGCACGATCATCACAGCGGATCTCGATTATCCGCGGCTTCTGGCGGCTGCGAGGTCGACCGAGCCCAGCCTGATCCTGTTCCGCGGCGGCAACTGGAGCGAAGCCGACGTGCGTAAGAGGATGGCGACCCTGCTCGGCAATTTCAGCCCGACCGACATCGAAGGTAGCGTGCTCGTGGTCGATCGGGAGCGGGTGAGGCGCCGTCGCCTGCCCCACTCTAATAAGGCATCACCCCTTCGCCGCCGCCCGGACCTCGCGGCTGGCGACAACCTTGCCGGTGGCGTAGGCCTCGTGGTTGGCGTCGACGTCGGAGAGCTTGTAGCGATAGTTCACCATCATGCCGTAGGACTGCTTGAGACCATTGGCGCTGGTGTCGGCGAGCCAGTTGAGGCGCTCGACGATGGCGCCGTTGCCGAGGTGGAAGTGTGCGACGCGGTCGACGGCGCGGCCCTTGTCGTCGGTGCTGGTGAGGAAGCGCGCGGCGAAGCGGCTGAGGATCGGCCGCAGGGCCTTGTCGATCGCGAGCACGTCCCACCACGCCGGCCGGTCGAGCAGCAGGCGCACGGCGGCGGCGCCGGAGGCTCCATCCGTCACCGGCTGCAGCGAGGCGATCTCGGCCGGCGTCAGCGCCGCATCGCCTTCGGTCTTCAGGCGGCCGTCGATATGGGCGCGCAGGCCGGGAATGGGCGACAGGGTGGCGAAGTCCTTGATGTTGGGCAGCTCGCGTGCGAGCTGCTCGGCCACGCGCTTGATCAGGAAGTTGCCGAAGCTGATGCCGGCCAGACCCTGCTGGCAGTTGGAGATCGAATAGAAGATCGCGGTGTTGGCCTGCTTGGGATCGTGCGTTTCGGCCCTGGCGTCGAGCAGGCGCTGGACGTTGCCGGCCATGCCGTTGACCAGCGCCACCTCGACGAAGATCAGCGGCTCGTCGGGCATGCGGGGATGGAAGAAGGCAAAGCAGCGCCGGTCGGAATCGAGCCGGTTCTTGAGGTCGCGCCAGGAGCGGATGGCGTGCACGGCCTCGTAGGCCACGAGCTTCTCCAGCAACGCCGCCGACGCCCGCCAGTCGATGCGCACGAGGTCGAGGAAGCCGACATCGAACCAGGAGCCGAGCAGGGGCCGGAGATCCTCGCTCAAGGCCCGCGCCGAGGGTTCGCTCTTGCCGAGAGCCAGAAGCTCGGCGCGCAGGTCGACCACGAACTTCACGCCCTGCGGCACGCCCACGAACTCGCGCAACAGGCGGACTGCGGGCGGCTCCAGCGCCTTGGCCAGCGCTCGTGGCGGCTCCTTGGAGCTGCGCCAGCGTTCGACCGTGGCGGCGGCTGCTTCGCGTGTCAGGCCGTAGTCGCTGGCCAGCACCGTCAGGAACTTGCGGCGTCCGGTGGGCGACATCGAAAGATAGGCCTGTCCCAGCTCGGCCGCCCGGCCGCGCTGCGCGGTCTCGCCACCCTTGCCTTCGAGGTAGGCATCGATGCGGGTCTTGAGCCGCGGGATATCGTCGTCGGGCAGGTCGGTGCGGAGCGGCGCACCCACGACCTCGCGGGCGCCGCGGGCGGTTTCGACGAAGGCCGAGCGCAGGCGTTCGAGCGTGCGGTCGACGGTATCGGAGAAGGGAAGGGCCATGCCGCGATTATGTCACGGCGAAAATGTCACTCCAGTGGCAGGCTTACCTCCAGTGCGGTGGCCAGGTCTTCTGGACCACGGGCAGGGCTTTCATGCGCTGCATCCACGCGCTGAGCTTCGGACCAGCCAGGCCGCCGTCGGTCAGCGCCGGCGCGCGACGCTCCGCCAGCCGGTAGACGAGTGCCAGCATCGGATAGAGTGTGAAATCGGCGGCGGAGAGTGCGCCCGCCACGAAATCTCCGGCGATGGCCGCTTCCCAACGCGCCAGCTCTTCGGCCATTGCGGTCCTCGCTTCGGCGATCTGGTTGGCCGTGCCGCTCTCGCCGACGGCGTTGAACACCTTGCCCATCGCCTCGGCGACATACTGGTCGGCTTCCTGGATCATGCGCCGCTGCAGCACCCGCGTGTGAATATCGGTCGAGAACAGGCGCGGCTCGCGCGGCCATTTGTCGTCGAGATATTCGAGGATGGCACCCGACTCGTAGAGCGCGAATCCGTCGTCGACGATGGCGGGCACGCGCCGGCGCGGGTTGATCGCGGTGAAGGCGGGCGTCTCGAGATCGCCTGCATCGAACGACAGCATCTCGAGCGCGTATGGAACACCCTTGTGCTCGAGCGCCAGCCAGACGCGCCAAGCATAGGGTGAGCCGGACGCGCAGAGGAATCGCAGGGCCATCGGCTTGTCCTCGTCAGGGAAGGTCGAGCGCCCGCCATAGATACCAGCTCGCGACCGTCCGGTAAGGCGCCCAGCGCGCGCCGATCTTCGCCAGCGCCTTGGGCTCGGGCAGCTTGCGCTTGTTGAAGGCCTTGGCGTAGGCCTTGCGCAGGCTGTAGTCGTCGAGTGGCAGCACGTCGGGCCGGCCGAGCCGGAACATCAGGAACATCTCGGCGCTCCAGCGCCCGATGCCGCGCACCTGCACCAGCCGTTCCACCAGCACGGCATCTTCGAGATCATGGGCTTCGTCGAGCGTCGGTAGATCGCCCGCATCGACGCGGCGCGCGAGATCCTGCAACGCCAGCACCTTGGCGCGCGACAGGCCGCAGGCCCGCAGCTTGTCGTCGGGCGTGCGCAGGATATGGCCAGGCGTGAATCCCTGCTTCGCGCGGGGATAGAGCGCCTCGACCCAGCCGAAGATGGTGGCGGCGGCCTTGTTGGAGAGCTGCTGGTAGACGATCGCCTCGGCCAGCGCGCCGAAGACGCTACGCGAGGATTTGAGCTCCATACGAAAGGGGCCGACGGTCTCGATGAGGCGCGCCAGGACCGGATCGGCAGCGCCGAGATGCGCCGTGGCCTTCGCGGGATCGAAGCTGAAGGTCACTTGAGCCGGTCGAACAGCGGGCCGGCGCCGACCGCTGCCGCGCCTTCGATCTCCAGCATGCGCCGCTTGGTGGCGACGCCGCCGTTGGCCGAGAAGCCCCCCATCTTGCCGTCGGCGCCCAGCACGCGATGGCAGGGCACAATGATGGCGACGGGATTGCGGCCCAGCGCCTGGCCGACCTCGCGTGATTCGTGCGGCACGCCCAGGCGCTTGGCGATCTCGCCATAGGTCAGGGTCTGGCCGGGCGCAATGGTGCGCGCCACCTCGTAGACCTTGCGATGGAAGTCGGGCGCCGCCTCGAGGTCGAGCGCGATGTTGCCGAGATCGTCCGACGCGCCGCCGAGGAGAGCCAGGATGCGCTCGATGGCCGACGCGATCGTTGGCGGTGGCGGCGTCACTTCCCGGGCATCCGGCCAACGGCGTTGCACGCGCGCACGCGTCGCTGCTGCCTTGGACTCCGGCAGCTGAAGGCCGGTGATGCCGCGCTCGCTCCACACGAGGCCGCAAGTGCCGATCGGGGAGTCGAACAGGGCAAATCCGTGAGCGTTCATGGTGTGATATTGTCCTAACCAGTCAACCGGTCAAGTGGCTGTCATCAAACTGGCATTGAAGACGCCTATAGCGAGCAGGTTGGATCTTGAGCTGGAGTCGTTCGGTTGGTCTATCCGCGGAACGAGAGTCATATCCGCCTGAAGCAGGCCGTTCGACGTCATCGCCTGCTGTCGCGCGAGGGGTTGCTGGAGCAGCTGTTCGAAAGGCTGTTCCGCGGGCTGGTCTACACGCAGATCTGGGAAGATCCCGAGATCGACCTCGAAGCGCTGGCGCTTGGGCCCGAATGCCACGTGGTCGCCATCGCCTCGGGCGGCTGCAATGTCCTCTCCTATCTCCCGGCCGGTCCCGCCCGCATCACCGCGGTCGATCTCAGCCTCGCCCATGTCGCCCTCAACCGCCTGAAGCTGGTGGCGGCGAGCCGGCTACCGTCCTGGGAGATGTTCTACCGCTTCTTCGGTGCCGCCGACGAGAAGGCCAACATCGACGCCTACGATCGCCTGATCGCGCCGCATCTCGACCCGCAAAGTCACGCCTATTGGGACGGCCGCAGCCTCCATCGGTTCGGCCGGCGGCGCATCTCTATCTTCGCCCGCAACGCCTACCGGCACGGCGTGCTGGGCAGGTTCATCGGATTGGGCCACGCCGCCGCGCGCCTCTACGGTGTCGACCTCCGCCGGCTCCTGAGCGCGCAGTCGATGGCCGAGCAGAGGCACTTCTTCGAGACGGTGCTGTCGCCCTTGTTCGACAAGCCGGCGGTGCGCTGGGCCACGGACAACCGCCTGTCGCTGTACGGCCTCGGCATACCGCCGGCGCAATACGAGGCGCTGGCCGGCGGCAGCGATATGCAGACCGTGCTGCGCGCCAGGCTCGAGCGCCTGGCCTGCGGCTTCAGCCTCGACCAGAACTACTTCGCCTGGCAGGCCTTCGGGCGCGCCTATGCGCAGGATGCCAGCGGCCCGCTGCCGCCCTACCTGCGCTCCGAGCATTTCGATGCGGTGCGGGCGCGGGTCGAGCGGGTCGAGGTGATGAACCGCTCGGTCACCGAATATCTCGCTTCCTGCCCGGACTCTTCGCGCGACCGGTACGTGCTGCTGGATGCGCAGGACTGGATGACCGACGAGCAGCTCGATGCCTTGTGGACCGAGATCACGCGCACCGCGAAGTCCGGCGCCCGCGTCATCTTTCGCACGGCGGCGGAGCCGTCGCTGCTGACCGGCCGTCTCGACCCCGCGCTGCTCGACAGATGGCACTATGAAGCCGAGCTGTCGCGCGACCTCACGGCCCGCGATCGCTCGGCGATCTACGGCGGCTTTCATCTCTATGTGCTGAAACCGTGAGTGCCACCGCCGCAGCCGCATCGATGGACCGGATCTACCGGCATCAACGGCACGTCTACGATCTCACGCGCAAATACTATCTGCTGGGTCGCGACCGAATGATCCGCCGGCTGGCGCCGCCGCCAGGAGGGCGGGTGCTGGAAATCGGCTGCGGCACGGCGCGCAACCTCGTGCAGGCGGCGCGTCTCTATCCGGACGCGCTCTTCTACGGCATCGACATCTCGGCCAAGATGCTCGCGACGGCGCATCAGGTCGTCGACCGCGCGGGGCTCGAGCATCGCATCCATCTCGCGCGCGCCGACGCCACGGCCTTCGATCCGATGGACCTATTCGGCGTGGCCGGCTTCTCGCGCATCTTCGCCTCCTACGCCCTGTCGATGATTCCGGCATGGCCAATTGCGATCGAGCAGGCCATGGCCCGCCTGTCGCCGAAGGGAGAACTGCACATCGTCGATTTCGGTGGTCAGGAGCATCTGCCGGCATGGTTCCGCGTCGGTCTGCGAAAATGGCTCGGTCTGTTTCATGTCGGACCGCGCGATGGGCTGGAGGCAGAGCTGGGGCGCCGAGGCATCGACGCCATCGTTGGCCGCCCGTTCCTCGGCTACGCCCAGTCCGCCATATGCCGTCGCTCCGGGCATGGCCCCTCTGCCGGTAGGGCATTGGCAAGCTCCTGAGGCGATGCTACCCCGGCAGCATCGTTTGAGCCGGGAGTAGACTGCATGACCGAGGCCTTCATCTGCGACGCCATCCGTACCCCCGTCGGCCGCTATAATGGTGGCCTTGCCGGCGTACGCGTCGACGATCTCGCCGCCCGGCCCATCAAGGCGCTGATGCAGCGCAACGCGGGCGTCGATTGGGGGGCGGTCGACGACGTGATCTATGGCTGCGTCAACCAGGCCGGCGAGGACAACCGCAACGTGGCCCGCATGGCCGGGCTGCTCGCCGGGCTGCCGGTGGAGGTGGCGGGCGCCACGGTCAATCGTCTCTGCGGTTCGGGCCTCGAAGCGGCAGGCCACGCCGCCCGTGCCGTGAAGCTCGGCGAGGCCGACATGATGATCGCCGGCGGCGTCGAGGGCATGACCCGCTCGCCCTATGTGATGGGCAAGTCCGAGGGTCCGTTCGACCGCAACATGAAGCTCGAGGACACGGTGCTGGGCTGGCGCTTCATCAATCCGCGCATGAAGGCGGCCTATGGCGTCGACCCGATGGGCCAGACCGCCGAGAACGTCGCCACCGAGCACCAGATCAGCCGCACCGACCAGGACGCCTTTGCCTATCGCAGCCAGCGGCGCTGCAAGGCGGCGCAGGATCGGGGATTCTTCGACAAGGAGATCGTCTCGGTCTGCGTCAAGAAGGGCAAGACCGAGCATATGGTCGAGCGCGACGAGCATCCGCGCGGCGACACGACGATGGAGACTTTGTCCAAGCTGCCGGCGGCCTTTCGCGAAGGCGGTTCGGTCACGGCCGGCAACTCGTCCGGCCTCAACGATGCCGCCTGCGCCATGATCGTGGCGTCGGAAGCGGCGGCGCGTGCCAATGGCCTCACGCCGCGTGCGCGCATCCTGGGCATGGTGTCGGCGGGCGTGCCGCCACGCATCATGGGCATCGGCCCGGTGCCGGCGTCGCAGAAGCTCATGGCCAAGCTCGGCATGACGATCCGCGACTTCGACGTGATCGAGCTCAACGAGGCTTTCGCCGCCCAGGCGCTGGCGGTGCTGCGCCAGCTCGGCCTCGCCGACGACGCCGAGAACGTCAATCCCAACGGCGGCGCGATCGCGCTCGGCCATCCGCTGGGCGCCTCGGGCGGCCGGCTGATGATCACCGCGCTCAACCACCTCGAAGCCACCGGCGGCAAGCGTGCGCTCTGCACCATGTGCATCGGCGTGGGCCAGGGCATCGCCCTGGCGCTGGAGCGGGTGTGATGCGCAAGGCGCTCCTCGCTCTTGCCCTCGTTCTCGCTTCCGGCACGGCCGAGGCCCAGGTCGATCCGCGCTACGCGCGCGAGCTTTCCACCAATGCGCCAGGGACGGCGGACTATCTGCTGCCGCGCTATGGTGGCTCGTTCCTGCTGGCCCAGGTCAAGAAGGATTTCGACGAGCTCGTGCTGCCGATGGGCAAGACGGTCGGCTCGACCTACCAGACCGACGCCGACAAGAAGCTGCGCTACGAGAAGGCGCAGACCGTGGAGGGACGGCTTACGCGCAGCGTCTATGTCATCCCCGAGGGTCGCTCGGTGCTCGAGGTGGTGCGCAACTACACCAATGAGCTCGAGGGCAAGGGTGCCAAGGTGCTGTTCCAGTGCAGCAAGGTCGAGTGCGGCGAGGACTTCCACAAGCTGCACGGCGTCCCGCGCGCGCTGAAGCCGCAAGGCTATGGCCGCGAACGAATGAGCCTGGCGGGCAATGTGCTCGAATACGTCGACCCCAATGCCGACCAGCGCCTATGGGTCGGGCAATGGACACGCGAAGGCGCCGGCGACGTCTATGTCTCGATCTACGCTGCGACCCAGACCGGCGGCTCGATGGGCGACGTGTCCACCGCGCTCAAGGGCCGTGTGCTGGTGATGCTCGACGTGCTCGAGACCAAGGCGATGCAGCAGAACCTGGGCTTCGTCTCGGCGGAGCAGATCGGCGGCGCGCTAGGCAAGGATGGTCGCGTGGCGCTTTACGGCATCCTGTTCGATTTCGACAAGGCCGACATCAAGCCGGAGTCCGACAAGCAGTTGGCGGAAATGGCCAACCTGCTGAAGGCCAGTCCGGCGCTCAAGGTCTTCATCGTCGGCCACACCGACAACAAGGGCACGGTCGCCTACAACACCGACCTCTCGCAGCGTCGTGCCGATTCGGTGGTGCGGGCGCTGGCGACGCGCTTCGGCATCGCGGCGGATCGCATGGTGTCGAAGGGCGTCGGACCGTTCGCGCCCCTGGCCGTCAACGACACCGAAGAGGGTCAGGCCAAGAATCGGCGCGTCGAGATGGTGAAGCAGTAGGCGCGGGCCTACGCCGTGGCGGTGAGGTCGATGCCGCCCTGGCGCATCTCGGTCAGCATGCGCTTGCGGCTGCCGTCGAGGTTGATGGCGGCGGTCGCTTCCAGCACGACGGCGACGTCGAACCCGGCCTGTCGCGCGTCGATCGCGGTCCAGGCGACGCAATAGTCGAGCGCCAGGCCGCAGATCACCACCCGGCTGAAGCCGCGCGCCTTCAGGTAGCCGTCGAGCCCGGTGCGGGTCATGCGGTCGTTCTCGCGGAATGCCGAATAGGAATCGATGCCCTGGTGGAAGCCCTTGCGCACGATCATCTCGGCCTTGACCGTCACCAGGTCGGGATGGAATTCCGCGCCCGGCGTGCCCTGCACGCAGTGTGGCGGCCACAGGGTCTGCGGTCCGTAGGGAAAGGGCACGGAGCTGAAGGCCACCGCATCCTCGCGCGAGGTGACGAAGGAGGCGTGGCGCGGTGGATGCCAGTCCTGGGTCAGGACGACATGGTCGTGACGCGAGATCAACCGGTTGACCAGAGGCACGATCGCATTCGCTCCGACGACGGCCAGGGCGCCGCCCTCGCAGAAGTCGTTCTGCATGTCGACCACGATCAGCGCCTCGTTCGGCATGGGTCGCTCCCCTCCTATGTCTGCCAGTCGTCTCCTTTCCTTTGTTCTATTGGAATGCGGCGGTCCAGTGGCCAAGTTCCAGGCTCGGCCACTGGAGTCGACGTGGGACGATCAGTCCGTGGCGTACGGTGCAGTCAATATCTGCTGCTGCAAGACCATGATCTGACGGGAGATGTCGCTGTTTATCTCGCCGAGGCGCTTGATCGTCAGCTGATCCTCGGCTGGGGTCCCTGTCACGACACCACCGGGCAGTAGCGTGTCCATCTGCTTCTTGTTGTCCAGCTGCAGCTTGCGCAGGAATTCGATGCGCTGTTGCAGGCCCTTGGTCGTGTCCCCAAACTTCGCCTTGTCCTCGACGAGCACCGCGAGCGCTGAGGTCACCGAGCAAAGCTGGTGGTATCGCTCCACGTCGGCGACGGCTTCTTCGAGGGTATAGTCCTGCATCAGCACGAATTTGCGCGGTACGGGGCTGGGCGTGTTCGTCTGGGTCGTCACCAGCACCTTAGTCCCGCCGGAGGCAACGGTCGCCGTCGTCACGGTATCGAATGTTGGCCGGTCGAGGCCTGCGATGCCGCGCTTGGCCATGATCTTGTTGAGCCGGTCGGTGCGGCTGCTGTCGATCGTCTTGATCATCGCCGGAGCCACGAAGCGCTGGTAGAAATCTTCGTTGAAATGCCCGCGTGTGCCGTTGCTGAACGCCCCGATGGCGGCAAGGATGTTGGTTGCCGGTGCCGTCACGACCGCGGCCGTAGCGGCAACACCGGTGGTGAGGACGTTTAGCCCAAAATTGACCCCGGACTGGGTGGCCATGAGCCCCGATTTGTGAATCTGGCACAATTTCTCCGAGCGCCAGAGCAGATAGTCCTGAAAACGATTGCGCCACGTCACCAGCTCATTGGTATCGGTCATCTCCGAGATACGGGCATAGGTGGACAGCTTGCTTGGCGGCGTCGCGTTTGTCGTGGCGTTGCACTGCCCGGCGGCATCCTGGTGTGCCGGTATGCAGTCGCGCGTCAGATTGAACGGCTCTGTTCCCGAGCTGTCGGTGAATGCCGGTTTCGCCGCCATCGTCTCGCGTAGATCGCCGCACCCGCCGAGCAGCGCCCCCGATAGGAACAAGGCAAAATAAAGTTTGCCGCGCACATGCGCAGCGTAGGCAACCATGGTCATAGCTCTCCCCCCGAGAGACACGCGAGAATTCGCGCGGTGCATGAATTTTCACAGATTCATGCAGAGGCTGCAAGCCAGTCGGTTGAAGCAACCCAAAACCTACAACGGCAGGACGTCACCCAGCGCTTGTTCGGCCTCGAACGCAGCGATCCAAGGGCCCAGGGCGCCCGCTTCGATCGCGCCGCGCAGGCCGCGCATGATGTCCTGATAATAGTGCAGATTGTGCCAGGTCAGCAGCATCGGCCCGAGCATCTCTTCGCTCCGGATCAGATGGTGCAGGTAGGCGCGGCTGTGACTGATGCAGGCGGGGCAGGCGCACTGTTCGTCGATCGGCCGTGGATCGTCGCGATGACGCGCGTTGCGCAGGTTGATCTCGCCGCGGCGGGTGAAGCCCTGCGCCGTTCGTCCGGCACGGGTCGGCATCACGCAGTCGAACATATCGATGCCGCGCTTTACGGCGCCGACGATGTCGGCTGGCCGGCCGACGCCCATCAGGTAGCGCGGCCTGTCGCCAGGCAGGAAGGGCAGGGTGATGTCGAGCATGCGGAACATCGTCTCCTGGCCCTCGCCGACCGCGAGCCCGCCCACCGCATAGCCGTCGAAGCCGATGTCCGTCAGCCTCCGCGCGCTCTCCTCGCGCAACGCCGGGAAGGTGCTGCCCTGCACGATGCCGAACAGGCCGTAGCCCGGCCGCTCGGCAAAGGCGCGCCTGCCGATCTCGGCCCATTTCATCGACAGGCGCATCGAGGCGGCGGCGGCCGGCTCCTCCACCGGCCACGTCGTGCACTCGTCGAATGACATGGTGATGTCCGCGTCGAGCAGGCGCTGGATCTCGAGCGACCGCGCCGGCGTCAGGCGATGCTCGGTGCCGTCGACGGGAGAGCGGAAGGTGACGCCGTCGGCGTCGACCTTGCGCAGGCCGGCCAGCGACATGACCTGGAAGCCGCCCGAGTCGGTCAGGATCGGACCCGGCCAGTTCATGAACTTGTGCAGGCCGCCCAGCGCCGCCACACGCTCCGCGCCGGGCCGCAGCATCAGGTGGAAGGTGTTGCCGAGCACGATCTCGGCACCGGTCTCGGCGACGGATTGCGGCAGCATCGCCTTCACCGTGCCGGCGGTGCCGACCGGCATGAAGGCGGGCGTTTCCACCGTCCCATGCGCCGTGGCGATGCGGCCGCGCCGCGCCGTGCCGTCGCGGCCCAGCAGCTCGAAGGAAAGGCTCATCGCCGCAACAGACAACAATCGCCGTAGGAATAGAAGCGGTATCGCCGCTCGACGGCGTGGCGATAGGCCGCCTGCATGCGCTCGAGCCCGGCGAAGGCCGAGACCAGCATGAACAGCGTCGAGCGCGGCAGGTGGAAGTTGGTGAGCAGCAGGTCGGCAGCGCGAAACTCGAAGCCCGGCGTGATGAAGATGTCGGTCTGTCCCGTCCAGGCGCGGACCGGGCCATCGCGCGCCACGCTTTCCAGAAGGCGCAGCGATGTCGTGCCGATGCAGACGACGCGCTCGGCGGCGGCGATGGCGTCGGCCGTCGCTTGCGGCACCTCGCCCCATTCTGCGTGCATGACGTGGCCCTCGGTATCGTCGACCCGCACCGGCTGGAAGGTCCCGGCGCCGACATGCAGCGTGACGCCTGCCGTCTGGATGCCCTCGTCCGCCAGCGACTGCATCAAGGCCGGCGTGAAATGCAGCCCTGCGGTCGGCGCCGCGACCGAGCCGTCGTGCCTGGCGAACAGCGTCTGGTAGTCTGCACGGTCCTGCGCATCGGCAACGCCGCCCCTGATGTAGGGCGGCAGTGGCACCGCGCCGGCCGTCTCGAGGGTTGCCAGCAGATCGGTGCCTTGGCGGGTGAAGGAAAGCTCGATCGATCCGTCCTCGTGCTTCGCCGCGACATGCGCCGGAAGATCGGCGAAGGCAAGCGCATCGCCGATCCGGAGCCGCTTGGTCGGACGGGCAAAGCAGAGCCAGCGCCCGTCGCCGAGATCGCGGATCAGGAGCGCCTCGACCTTGCCGCCGCCCGGCCGCGTCCCCAGCAGCCGCGCCGGGATGACGCGCGTGTCGTTGAACACCAGCAGGTCGCCTGCCCGGAGCAGCGACGGCAGGTCCCGTACGCCCCTGTCGTGCAATCCGTCGGGCTCGACATCGAGCAGGCGCGCCGAGTCGCGGGGCGATACCGGCCGCTGGGCGATCAGATCTGACGGAAGATCGAAGTCGAAGAGATCGACGCGCATCGGCCCTATGCCGTGCCGGTGTCCATCATGTCGGTCTCGGAATCGTCGGCAGGTGACGCGGCAGCACCATCCACCACGGCCACGAAACGATGCACACCGCCCACCACCGTGCGCTTCACGCGCGCGCGCGTCTCCAGGCAATGAAGATGGGCCAGCGTCTCGCCGAAGGCGAAGACGATCTGATTGTTGTCGAGATGGCGCGGGAACAGCACCGGCACCATGTCCCAGCCCGTCGAGCCCTTGGTCCCGGTGCGCGCGATCGCCTGGGTGATGTCGTTCAGCCGCGCATCGTGATGGGCCACGAGCTGGTCGAGACGTGTGTGCATGCCGACGAAGGGGAAGCCGTGGGAGGGCAGCACCAGCGCATCGGCCGGCAGGCGGCGGAAGCGCGAGAAGCCGTCGAGGAACCAGGTGAGCGCATCGGCCAGCGGCTCGTTCGGCCAGACGCCGACATTGGTGCTGATCTTGGGCAGCACCTGGTCGCCGGCGATCAGCACGTTCAGCTCGGGGCACCACAGCGAGGCGTGCTCGGGCGCATGGCCGCGGCCCACGATCACGTCCCAGCGATGGCCGCCCAGCGTGATGGGATGGGCATGGATCAGGCGCTGGAAGGCGGCCGGCAGCGGCGCCACGCCCTTCGCGTAGCCGCCCTTGTGGCGGTGGAACAGCGCGATGCTGTCGGCCGGCACGCCGTTGCGGGCGAGGTGGGCGGCCCGCATGTCCTCGTTCTCGATGAAGTCGTTGCGCGCGGCGAT
>CANIRG010000041.1 GCA_947469635.1 Rhodospirillales bacterium
ATCGACCTCGAGGTCGGCTACAGCCACGGCTGGTGGCGCCTCAATGCCGGCCTGCGCGGCATCCACTACAACCAGATCGCCGGCTACAATTTCCCCGGCTTCGCGGGCTACGACCAGCGCGAGATGTACGGCATCGGCCCCAAGGTCGGCATCGGGGCGCGATGGGCCTTCACCGACAGCTGGGCGGTGATCGGCGGCGCCGACGCGGCGTTGCTGTACACATCGTTCAGCGACACCGGCACCGGCGCGCTGGTGAACAACGCGGCCTACTGGCAGTTGGTGCCGCAGCTCGGCAGCGAGCTCGGCCTCGGCTGGCGCACGTCGGACGTGCCGTCCTTCTCCGTCACCTTCGGCGGCCGGGTCGCGGCATCGTTCAACACCGTCATCACCGCCGACGGCTCACACCGGGGCACGTCGCTGGAGATCGGCCCCTTCCTGCGCCTGGCCTACAACTTCGCCGGCCCGTCGCGACGCCCCGCCGCCGCCCAGGCGCTGGAAAGCGACGCGCCGGCCAGGCCGGCCGCGAGCCGCACCGTGTTCTTCCGCTTCGACAGCACCGAGATCTCGCCCGTGGCCGCCGCCGCCATCCGCCAGGCCGCCGACGACGTGCGCAACCGCCGCCCGGCGACCGTGCGCGTCGCCGGCCAGTCCGACGACGACGACAGGAGCCTGGCCGATCGCCGCGCGGCGGCAGTGAAGGACGAGCTTGCGCGCCAGGGCCTCGACGACAGGCAGATGAGCCAGGTCGCCATCACCTTCTGATTGTTCACGGGAGGCCGCAGCCGCCGGCTCCGCCGTTCAGATCATGATGTCTTGAGCGCCAATTCCCGGTCGAGCCGCGCCGCACGCCCCACGCTCTCCACGGGACACTGCGCATCTTGCCAACGCCCTTCGAGGACAGGCGCCATCCATCTGCGAAACTTGACCTGATCGGCGTCTATGTAGCCGTCCGGCCGCAGTCGACCGATGTCGTTGAAATCGCTCTGGAGAGCGACAGTGCACTTGGCGATGCCCCCCGTCGAACGTATCACCAGGGAGTTTCCCTTGCCGGCGTAGCAGACATACTTGCGCGGAATGCCCTGCGTCCTGGTCTCGCCAGCGTGCTCGATCAGATGGCGCTCGATCTCGTTGCGCTGCTCTCCGCTGAGCTTGGTGATGCTCGCGTCGTTGGGTCCGCCCAATTTCTCGACCGCCTTGAACAGGATCCCGAATCTCTTGTCGTCCCCGAACTCCTCGCGCACGGTCGTGGTGAAACGCGCGAGTTCCTTGTAGTTCTCCAACGTGTAGTGAAGCCGCAGCAGGACGGTGAAGGGTGCCTGCACCGTCTTCATTTGCTGCAGGTTCGACCAGATACGGCGAAACGTGCCCGCGCCGGATGCGAGCTTTCTGCTCTTGTCGTGAAGCTCTTCGGCGCCATCCAGGCTGATCTGGTAGCCGAGGATCCTGCTTTCCAGACACCTCTGGAACGTTTCCGCGTCGAGGAAATAGCCATTGGTCGTCGTCGATGCCGCGAACCGGAAGCCGCGCTCCGCGCTGCGCAGGATCGCATGCCGGCTGATGTCGGCGATGATATCCATCGCCAGCATCGGCTCGCCACCGAACCAGCCGACTTCGAGGAGATCGAGCTCCGCCGACCGATGGTCGATCAGCGCCTTGATGCCCGCCACCACGGGCGGCGCCATTTTCTTGTTCTCGAACGTCTCGTAGCAGTAGGTGCAGCGGAAGTTACACTGCTCCGTTGGCAACAGAACCAGATGCAGCGAATTGCTGGAGAAGTACTCGAGCTGAAGCTCGGAGTCGGGAGCTTCGCCCCCTCCCCCCCGATGGCACATCTCCATGACGATTCCTTCCCCTGCGGCTGGATGCGCGAGGCGGCCGCGCGGGTCTGACCGGAATGACTACCTGCTGCAGAGGTTGATAGTGAGGTGAATGCAGAAGTTCTCGAAGATCTCGGCTTGCGCCGGGCCGCCAACGTTCGGATTGGCAATGAAAATCTGGTTTCCGGCCACCTTGATCTGATCGTCCTTGATGCTCGGATAGCGCTTTTGCAAGGCCGCCACCACCGACTTGCGATCCTGCGTGAGCGCTTCGGCATAGTCGCGGCTGGTGAATTCGATCCCTGTCTTGCTTCTCTTTACGTCCTTGCCCTTCACAGCGAGGTCTTTTTCGACCGTGCGAGGCGTGGGGCTTGTTGCAGTCGGAGCCGTGGGGGCCCTGGCTTGAGCAGCCGCCTGTTCGGTGGTGAAGAACACCGCCCCGGTCGCGCTCAATCCAATGACAAGGGCAGTCGCCCCCGCCAGGCCCTTCTTCACCGAGGATCCGTCGATCGCAGTCGCCATTTTTACAGGCTTCATTTTTTAATTGCCCCCCTTTGAAGACGATCTAGCGTCGGTTGAGACTACACGAGATGCGCCGGACCGCTAGCTCCTTCTGCAATTCCTCTCTGTGGGATGGCCGATTTGCCGGCGGCGAGGGCGAACCCTAGGTTCCCGGGCGCAATGCCCACCTTCGTCAAGACCGTGCCCGTCATGGAGCGTCATCGCTTCGACGAGGCCTCGCTCGATCGCTATCTGCGCGGCAACCTCGACGGCTATCGCGGTGGCCTCGAGGTGCGGCAGTTCGATTCTGGCCATTCCAACCCGACCTTCTTCCTCACCGCCGAGATGGCGGGCGGGGCGCGCGGCGAGTTCGTGCTGCGCAAGAAGCCGCCGGGCAAGCTCGTGGCCTCGGCCCACCAGGTCGACCGCGAGTTCCGCGTGATCTCCGCCTTGGCCGACACCGACGTGCCGGTGGCCCGGGCGCGCCTGCTCTGCGCCGACGACGCCGTGATCGGCCAGATGTTCTACGTCATGGACTACGTCGACGGCCGCATCCTGATCGATCCCTCGATGCCCGACCAGACGCCGGCCGAACGCGCCGCCATCTTCGATTCGATGAACGACGTGCTGGCCAAGCTGCACAAGGTCGATTTCCAGAAGGTCGGGCTCGACAGCTATGGACGCAGCGGCAACTACATCGCCCGTCAGGTCGCGCGCTGGAGCAAACAGTACGCCGAGCTGAAGACCGAGGACATACCGGCGATGGACAAGCTCTCCGCCTGGCTGCCCGAGCACATCCCGCCCGAGGACCCGACCACGATCGTCCATGGCGACTATCGGCTGGGCAACCTGATCGTCCATCCCACCGAGCCGCGCATCGTGGCGGTGCTCGACTGGGAGCTGTCGACGCTGGGTCATCCGCTGGCCGACCTCGCCTACAACTGCATCGGCTATCACCTGCCCGATCCGCCGCACGGCTTCGCCACCGTCGACTTCGCCAGGATCGGCCTGCCGACCGAGAGTGAATACGTCGCCGCCTACTGCCGGCGCGTCGGCCGCGAGCGCATCGAGCATTGGAACACCTACGTCGCATTCTCGCTCTATCGCCTCGCCGCCATCGCCCAGGGCGTCTATCGCCGCGGCCTGGCCGGCAACTCGTCCAATCCCGAGTCGGTCAAGATGAGCCGGTCGGCGCGCGAACGCGCCGAGCTGGCGTGGAGTTTGGTCGCGTAAGCTTTCAAGGGAGGAAACAACAATGACAAAGACAATCACCCGCCGCTCAAGCCTGGCGCTCGCGGGCGCAGCCTTCGCCGCACCGGCGGTCGGGCGCGCCGACACCGCGCTACCGGACAAGACATTGAAGATCCTGGTCGGCTTCCCGGCGGGCGGCGGCACCGACGTGATGGCGCGCTTCATCGCCGAAGCCGTGAAGCAGCGCACCGGCCGCAACGTCATCATCGACAACAAGGCCGGTGCCTCGGGCACGATCGCCGTCGCCGAGCTGAAGAACGGGCCGGCCGACGGCACCGCCATCGCCTATGTGCCCTCGGCCACCATCGTGCAGAAGCTCACCATGGCCTCGGTGCCGTTCGATCCCTTCACCGACATCCAGCCGATCACGCTCGCCGGCACGGTGCAGACCGCCTTCTGCGTCTCGCCCACCATCGGCGTGTCGACGCTGAAGGAGTACATCGAGTGGCTGAAGGGCAACCCGACGCGCGCCAGCTTCGGCACCACGGCGATGGGTTCCTTCACGCATTTCTTCGGCGTGATGGCCGGCCGCGAGATCGGCATCCCGCTCGAGCCCGTGCCCTACCGCGGCGCGGCGCCGCTGGTCGCCGACCTGCAGGGCGGCCATATCGCGGCGGGCTGCGGCGGCATCACCGATTTCCTGGAGCATCACCGCTCGGGCAAGGTGAAGGTGATCTTCACCTCGGGCCTCAAGCCCACCACCTCGGCGCCCGAGATCCCGACCGCGACGCAGCTCGGCTATCCCGCCCTCAACATCCTCGGCTGGTACCTCTTCTTCGCGCCCGCCAAGATGCCGGCACCGCTGGTCGAGGCCTGGGGCAACGAATTGCGCGCCGTGCTGAAGATGCCGGAGGTCGAGAAGAAGATGATCGAGCTCGGCCTCGACGTCGAAACCTCGACGCCCGCCCAGTTCACCCAGCGCATGACGGCAGACCTCGCGCGCTGGAAGACGATCATCGACTCCATCGGCTATAAGCCGACGCAGTGAACCGGAAACATCGAGAACACCTCTTCGAGACATGCCGATGCGGCAAGGTGAGAATGGAGGCGGTCGGCCCGCCGATTCTCGCCGCCTGCTGCTATTGCGCGAGTTGCCGGGAAGCCGGAAGGCGCTTCGAGCAGCTGGCGTCCGCGCCCGCGGTGCTCACTCCCGACGGAGGCACTGACTATGTCCTGTATCGCAAGGATCGAGTGCGATGCGTGGCGGGGCAGGAGCATCTCGAGGAGCATCGGCTCAAGGCCGAGTCTCCCACCCGGCGGGTCATTGCCACCTGTTGCCATTCGCCGATGTTCCTCGACTTCACCAAGGGACATTGGCTGACGCTGTACCGGAACCGCTTTCCGACAGGAGCGCCGCCCGTTGAAATGCGGGTCATGACGCGAGACCGTCGGGACGGCGTCGCGCTTGCCGACGACGTGCCGAACCATGAGGGTCACTCCGGCAAGTTCATGGTGAGGCTCATGGCCGCCTGGATCGCGATGGGTCTGCGCAGGCCGGAGGTCGCCCTGGGAAGGACGGGTCGGGCGTAACGCGGGTGCGGCATCGGCTAATTCAGCAACGGAGACGACATCATGGGCAACCGTTTGGATGGGAAGGTCGCGATCGTGACGGGAGCGACGCGGGGGATCGGTCAGGGAATTGCGCGCGCATTCGTAGGCGAGGGCGCGCGCGTGCTGTTCACCGGCCGCGATCAAGCTCTCGGCACGGCGCTGGAGGCGGAGCTCGGGAAGAACACTCGCTTCATGCCGGTGGATGTCGCCAAGGAGGACGAGATCGCGGCGATGGTCGCTGCAGCCGTCGAGCGCTTCGGCGGGCTGGATTGCCTGGTCAGCAATGCCGGCGGAGCGATCGTAGCAGGCGGCCTCGTCGACATGATCTCGGACAAGTTCTGGGAGAGCTTTCACGTGCATGTCGGCAGCGTGGCTTACGGCATGAAGCATGCCGCGCCCGAAATCGCCAAGCGCGGTGGCGGCAGCATCATCAACATCTCGTCGATTGCAGGAAGCGGGGCGGGATTCAGCGGCTTCGCCTATAGCGGCGCCAAGGCGGCGACGACGCACTTGTCCAAATGGGCGGCGATGAACCTCGCCCCACAGAAGATCAGGGTGAATACGATCTCGCCCGGGCCCGTCCTCACCTCGATCTTCGGACGGGCGGGCGGCAGTTCGCCCGAGGCGGCCGAAGCCAGGCTGGCGAAGGTCGCGGCGGTGTTCGAGGAGATCACGCCGCTGCATCTCGCCGGGAAGCCGGAGGACATAGCGCATGGCGCGATCTATCTCGCGAGCGATGAATCGAAGTATGTCACCGGGCACGACCTCGTGATCGACGGCGGAATCCTGAACAGCCGCCCGGTCGAGGAAGTCACCGCCATGATGGCGAAGATACGCACGGCGGCTACCTGATACGCGACCCCCAAACAGAAGGACGACTGCGATGCCGATGTTCAAGCGCCCCGATGCCGAGCTTTACTACGAGGTCCACGGCAAGGGCTTCCCGCTGCTGCTCTACGCCCCGGGCGGGCTGCGCTCGAACATCGAGTTCTGGGGGCCGGCCGCCGACGGCACGCCGCGCAGCTGGATGGACCCGCGCGTGGCGCTCAGCGACCGCTTCACCGTGATCTCGATGGACCAGCGCAACGCCGGCAAGTCGGTGGCCGACGTGAAGCCCGACCACGGCTGGCACACGTTCGCCGCCGACCACCTGGCGCTGATCGACCATCTCGGCTTCGACAAGTTCCATGTCATGGGCGGCTGCATCGGCGGCAGCTACTGCTTCGAGGCGATCGAGCAGGCGCCCGACCGCGTCGCCGCGGCGGTGCTGCAGAACCCGATCGGCCTGTGGGAGAACGCCGATACGTGGAGCGACGGCGTCAAGCTCTACGGCGAGACCGTGCGCGCCCGCGATCCCTCGATCACCCAGGACGCCATCGACAGCTTCGGCCGCAACATGTTCGGCCCCGACTTCGTCTTCTCCGTCACGCGCGACTTCGTGCAAGCCTGCAAGACGCCATTGTTCCTGCAGCCGGGCAACGACAAGCCGCATCCCGCCCATACCAGCGAGGAGATCGCGGCGCTGGCGCCCAACCTCGAGGTCCAGAAGGACTGGCGCGGGCCGGCGCATCTCGCCGAATCGATCCGGCTGGTCGGCGCCTTCCTCGACCGCCACACGCCGAAAGCTTGACCCGGCGCCCGTTGCCGGGGATGGTCGCGCCATGAGGGTCTTGCGCGTCCTGCTCACGCTGGGAGCTGCTTTCGCGATCGTCGCGGGGGTGGCCTATGGCGGCTATTACCTGATGAAGCGTTTCGGCCCCTTGGAGCAGACGCTCGCCGGGCTGAAGGCGATGCCGCTGATCGGGCTGGTCGTGACCGACGTGCCCGGCGCCGAGGCCCGCCTGCGGGCGTCGATCGAGCAGGAGATCGCCCAGCCGACGCCGCAGGGTCCGTCACGGCCGCAGCTCCTGCTGGGCCAGTTGCGCCGCGAGTACATCACGCCGGCACTGCGCGCCGCCGACGATGCCAGCATCGTCGTCGCCATGGCGGCGCGGGCCGAGCTGGTGGCGCATCTGCAGAAGACCAACGTGCCCGTCTGCTTCGAGTTCGCCACCATCGGCATCCAGCGCGTCGACAAGCTCGACGAGCAGGGCCAGATTCTGTTCCGCAACGTGCTGGCGGCGGTAGAGGCGGCCTATCGCAACGGCCGTGCCGGCGGCAAGCCGCTGCCGATGCCGACGAGGGCCGAGTTTGCCGAGCTGCTGCGCGAGGCCGGCCTGCAGAAGATCGACTTCGACCGGCTCGACAGCTTCCCCACCCTCTCGCCCGAGATCGCCTGCGACACGCAGCTCAAGATCGAGCAGGTCCCGCCCAAGCTGCCGGCGCCCAAGCGCGGCCCCTATTCGCGCTACGTGCTGGGCAACTGATCATTGGAGCGCGCTACTCCAGTGGCGCTCTTCTCATGAACTGTGCGATCCACCCACCAACCCCATCCTGAGGAGTTCTCCATCGGCGGCGCCGACCCCGAGGCATGAAACCAAGCCGTGGTTCAAGATAGACCTCATCCTGAGGAGCACGCCGCAGGCGTGCGTCTCGAAGGATGGGCTGCAGGCGTGGTGCTCGTTCCCACCCTTCGAGACGCGGCCTGCGGCCGCTCCTCAGGGTGAGGTTTGTGCAAGCCCGCTCAGCCTCGTTGCCGGGGAGCTCAATTCCCCTTCAATATCTTCGCCGCGGCGTCGGCGAAGACCTGGCAGCCGAGGACGATGTCGGCATCCGCGGTGTTCTCGGTGAAATGGTGGCTGATGCCGCCGATCGAGGGCACGAACAGCATCGCCGACGGCATCTTCAGGGCCAGGATCTGCGCGTCGTGGCCCGCCCCCGAGGGCATGCGGACGTGCTGGCCGTCGGCATGGGTGACGGCTGCCTCCTCGATGGCGTCGAGCAGGCGGTCGTCCATGAGGCTGGGCATGGTGCGGGAGAGGTTCACGCACTCGACGCTGCAGGGCCCGCGCCTGTCGTGCGCCGCGACCATCTCCAGCACCGCCTTCTCGAAGCGCTCCAGCACGGCGATGTCGGCGTCGCGGAACTGCAGGATCATCTCGGCCTTGCCGGGGATGATGGCGGGCGCACCCGGCTCGACGCTCATCTTGCCCACGGTCCACACGCTGCGCGGACCGGCCAGCGCCGGGAATTTCTCCATCACCTCGTTGTAGAGCCGCATCATGGCCACGCCCGCATCCTTGCGGATCGGCATGGGCGTGGTGCCGGCATGGTTCTGGATGCCCTTGAAGGTGAGGCGGAAGACGAAGATGCCGACGATCGCCGTCACGATGCCGATATGCTTGCCCGAGGATTCGAGCAGCCCGCCCTGCTCGATATGCGCCTCGAGATAGGCGCGGTAGCGGCCCTCCTCGATGGTCTCGCGCGGCACGCCCTCGAGGCCCGCGGCCTTCAGCGCATCGCGCATCGGCGTGCCCTCGTCGCGATGCCGCGCCTTGTCGATGTCGGCCTCGCCGAAGCGGCCGATGAACGACTTGCTGCCGACCATCTGGCCCCAATGGCCCTCCTCGTCGGCCCACGAGGCGACGTCGACGGCGAGATGCGCCGTCTCGGGATCCTCGGCCAGCGCGCGCGCGACCTCGAGCCCGTAGATCACGCCCATGACGCCGTCGAGCCAGCCGCCCCTCGGCTGGGTGTCGGAGTGCGAGCCCATCAGCAGGCGCGGCCCAGTCTTGGGGCTCTTGCCCATGACGGTGCCGACGCCGTCGATCCCCGGCTCCAGCCCCGCCTCCTTCATGCGGCCCGCCAGCCAATGCCGGCTCTCGACGTCCTGCGGCGAGAGGTGCGGACGATGGACGCCGGTCTCGTAGCGGCCGAAATCGGCGATGCGGCGCAGGTCGGCCAGGAGACGTTCACCGTTGATCTTGGGCATGTCGCAAACCTCGTCTCATTGCCCACCCTTCGAGACGCGTCCCTCCGGGATGCTCCTCAGGGTGAGGTGGAAACCGAACAAGAACCTCATCCTGAGGAGGCGCGCAGCGCCGTCTCGAAGGATGGGCATCAGATGGAACGTGCCGCTATCCACGCGGCGGTGGAGAGCAGCCTGTCGTCGGCGTGGCGCAGGCCCACGAGCTGGATGCCGAGCGGCAGGCCCATGTCGCCCGTGCCGACCGGCAGGGTGACGCAGGGCGTGCCGGCCAGGGTCCAGATCGAGTTGAAGCGCGGATCGCCGGTATATTCGACGCCCTTCGGCGCCTCGCCGGGCGCGCTGGGGCAGAGCAGCACGTCGACCGAGTCGAACAGCGCGTCGATGAACGCCTTGAAGGCCACCGTCTTGCGCTGCGCCGCCACGTAGCGGTCGAGGGTGATGGCCTCGCTACGCTTCATGCCGGCCATCAGCTCGGCGCTCACCTTGTCCGGGTTGCGCAGCCGCTCGTCGGCGTAGTTGCGCAGGCTCTCCCAGCCGGTGATGGCGGCGTGATCGTCGAGGATGTCCTTGAAGGCCGGCGTGAAGGAAACGTCCTTGGCGCCGAGCTTCTTCGCGACATCCTCCAGCAGCGCCTTGGTGTCGGGCTCGGCCTCGTCCCAGATCGGTGTGCGCAGGAAGCCGATGCGCGGCGCGCTCCCGCCCCTGTCGATGGCGACGGGCGGCAGCTTCAGCATGGCGGCGCGGAACAGCGCGATGTCGTCGAGCGTGCGTGCCATGAGGCCCAGCGTATCGACCGAATGGCACTGCATCTTGATGCCGACGCGGGAGAAGTCGCCGAAGGTCGGCTTGTAGCCGATCACGCCGCAATAGGCTGCGGGCCGGATCACCGAGCCGCCGGTCTGCGTGCCGAAAGCCAGCGGCACATGGCCGTCGGCCACGGCGGCGGCCGAGCCCGACGAGGAGCCGCCCGGCGTGTGCGCCGGATTGTGCGGGTTGGTCGTCGGGCCGGGATGGCGGTTGGCGAACTCGGTCGTCACCGTCTTGCCCAGGATGACGGCATTGGCGGTCCGGCAGAGCGCCACACAGGCGGCATCGCCGAAAGGCTGCGTGCCTTCGAAGATCGGCGAGTTATGACCCGTCGGCATGTCGTAGGTGTCGATGATGTCCTTCACGCCGACGGGGATGCCGCGCAGCAGGCCGCCCTTCGTCGCGTCGGCGGCCCTCGCCTGCGCAAGCGCCAGGTCGGGATTGAGATGCACCCACGCCTTCACGACGGGATCGCGCTCGGTGATACGGTCGAGGCAATCGCGCACCAGTCTCTCCGAGGTGAGCGTGCCTGTATCGATGGCGGCCAGGGCTTCGGTGGCGGAAAGCGGCTTCATGGCAGCGCTCCCTTCACCCAACCCGCGATGTCGAGCAGCGTCGCATCCTCGTGTTGCCTCCCCACGAGCTGGATGCCGACCGGCAATCCGGTGGGGCCGCGCGAGAAGGGCAGCGTGATGCAGGGCATCCAGAGGTAGGTCCAGAGCAGGTTGAAGGTGGCGTTGCCGGTGCGCTCCAAGCCGATCGGCGCTTCGCCCGGCGCCGGCGCGGTCAGGATCACGTCGATGTCCTCGAACAGCGCATCGACATTGGCGCGACCAGCCTCGCCCAGCTTCCGCGCCGCCACCCAGGTCGCATAGTCGATCTGGTTGCCGGCCGCGATCTTGTCCTCCTGGAAGCTTTTAGACAGGAGATCGTAGAAACGCCGCGCTTCGTCGGCGGCTGCGCGCGGCCCTTCGAAGGCCGAGAGCGTGCGCTGGCCCGCGCGCATGACGTCCGCCGGCGGCGGCAATTCGATCTCGCGCACCTGGGCGCCGGCCTTGGCCAGCGCGGCGGCGGCATCCTGGATCGCGGCGATCCCCTCGGGCTGCAGCTCGTCACGATGCGGCGTGTAGCAGACGGCGATGCGTGGCGGCGTGTCGATCTTGCGGACCGGCCGGTGCGGGATCGCCATCAGCGCGGAGCGGAACAGCGCGATGTCGTCGATGCTGCGCGCATAGCAGCCGATCGTGTCGAGCCATTCGGTGTTGGCCTTCATGCCGGCCACCGGGAAATGCCCGTAGGTCGGCTTGAAGGCGACGACGCCGCAGAAGGCGCCGGGCCGGATCACCGAGCCGCCGGTCTGCGTGCCGGTGCCGAGCACGATCTGGAAATCCGCCACGCCCGCCGCCGAGCCCGAGGAGGAGCCGCCCGGCGTGTGCGCGGGATTGTGCGGGTTGCGCGTGGGCCCGGGCGTGCGGTTGGCGAACTCGGTCGTCACCGTCTTGCCGAGCAGGATGGCGCCTGCGTCGCGGGCGAGAGCCACCGTCGCGGCATCGGCGATGGGCCGGTTGGTCTTGTAGATCGGCGAGCCGTAGCCGGTGGGCTGGTCGTAGCTGTCGATGATGTCCTTCACGCCGAACGGGATGCCGTGCAGCAGCCCCTGGCGTGGTCCGCGATCGAGCACCCTGGCGCGTTCGAGTGCAGCCTCGCGCGCGAGATGCGCCCAGGCGAGCACGTCTGAATCGCGCCTGTCGATGCGGTCGAGATGGGCGCGCACGATGGCTTCGGCCGTCACCCTCCCGGAGTCGATGTGCTTGGCGAGTTCGGTGGCGGTGAGCGTGTTGGGCGCGGACATGTCACAAATGAAGCAGCAAAAGACGTGCCGCGTCTAGCGAGCTTGACCCCTCCGTCAGCGTAAGACGCTGACACCTCCCCATCGGAATGGGGAGGCGAGATCGCTTTCCTCGCCATTCATCTGGGGAGGTGTCGGCCTCATAGGCCGACGGAGTGGTCGGGGGCACCCGATGGCTCGCTTCCTGCTTCGTGCAGCGCAACCCCGGAGGTTTGCCATGCTCACCCGCCGTTCCGCCCTCCTCGCCAGCGCCGCCCTGCCGTTCGTTCCCGGCGCTCAGGCGCAGACGCCCTCGACCCTGCGCATCGCCATGACGCTGGCCGACATTCCGGTAACCGACGGTGCGCCCGACCAGGGCACCGAGGGCATACGGTTCATGGGCTACACGATGTACGACCCGCTGGTGATGTGGGACCTGTCGTCGGCCACGGAGCCTGCCAGGCTGGTGCCCGGCCTCGCCACCAAGTGGTATCAGGATCCGGCCGATCCGACGAAATGGATCTTCGAGCTGCGCCAGGGCGTGAAGTTCCACGACGGCTCGCCCTTCACCGCCGACGACGTGATCTTCAGCATCGAGCGCGTGCTGAACGACAAGTCGCCGGCCTTCGACCGCCTCGGCCGCGGCGTGCTGATCGCCGCCCTCTGGCCGCTGGTCGCGTACCGCAAGATCGACGCGTTCAAGGTCGAGATGCAGACCAACGGCATCGACACGCTGATGCCGTCGCTGCTCAACCGATTCAACATCGCCAGCGCCGCCAACTTCGAGAAGGTCGGCCGAGACTGGCAGGCCTACCGCAAGTCGCCGGTCGGCACCGGCCCGTGGAAGATGCGGTCGTGGACGCCGCGCGAGCGCGCCGAGCTCGAGCGCAACACCGACTACTGGAACAAGGACCGCATCCCCAAGACCGAGCGGATGGTGCTGCTGCCGATCCCCGACGTCTCGACGCGCAGCGCCGCGCTGCTTTCTGGAAGGGTCGACTGGATCGAATCGCCGGCGCCCGACTCGCTCGACAAGCTGCGGGCCGGCGGCTGCAAGATCGAGACGAACGCCATCCCGCACATGTGGCCCTATACGCTCTCCATGCTGCCGGGCGCGCCCACCGCCGACATCCGCGTGAGGAAGGCGCTCAACCTCGCGATCGACCGCGACGCCATCGTGAAGGTGCTGAACGGCCTCGCGGCGCCCGCCGTCGGCTGTGTGCCCACCGACCATCCGTGGTTCGGCACGCCCAGCTTCAAGATCAAGTACGATCCGGCCGAGGCGAAGAAGCTGCTGGCCGAGGCGGGCTACAGCACGACCAAGCGGCTCAAGACCAAGATCGCCATCTCGACCTCGGGCTCGGGCCAGATGTATCCGCTGATCATGAACGAGGCGATCCAGCAGCAATGGGCCGAGGTCGGCGTCGACGTCGAGTTCCAGGTGATGGACTGGAACGCCCTGCTCAACTTCATGCGCCAGGGCGCCAAGGCCCCCGAGGCCGCGGCCTTCAGCGCGATCAACGTGAGCTGGAACACGATGGACCCGCACAACGCCTTCATGCGCTTCGTCGACAGCCAGCAGGTGCCGCCCAAGGGCTCGAACTGGGGCTACATCAACGACCCGGTGTTCGATGCAATGGCCAAGGAGGCGCGCAGCACGTCGGACCCGGCGGCGCTCGACAAGGTGCTGGCCCGCATCAACACCAAGATGGTCGACGACGCGGTGTTCGTCTGGGTGGTCCACGACGTCTGGCCCAACGCCATCTCGAGCAAGGTGAAGGGCTATGTCCATCCCAAGAGCTGGTACGTCGACTTCTCGCCGGTGACGGTGGGGTGAGGCGCGCACTGCCGCCGGCCCATTAAAGAAATGGATATTTAACGGGCCGCATTCCCGACCATTGGGTTCCACTTTCGTCGTCCTGTGATGGAGTTGGCCATCATAGGAGGGTCGATCCGAAGCGACGAATACGGTCGTTACTGGGCGCAGGGTGTGGCAGTGGTGATTTTCCCTAAGCCATTGCAGGTGCGTTGAAATTGGCCTTCATGCGACCTATATTGACAGCATGAAGCGCACCGTCCGCAAACCCTCTACCTTGCTGCAAAAGGTCGAAGCTCGTCTCTCCCGCATGAAGGGCGACGTGTTCCTGCGCGCCGATTTCAGCGACCTCGGCAGCTACGGCCAGGTCGGCGTCGTCCTCGGCAAGCTCGTACGCGCCGGCAAGCTGATGAAGATCGGGCAGGGTCTTTATACGCGCGCAAAGCCTTCGATTTTCGACGGCACGATTATTCCAGTGAAGGGTATCACCGCGCTCATGTCCGAAGCTTTGGAACGCTTGGGCATCAAGACTGGCCCCACGAGCTTTGACCGTGCTCACATGGAAGGCCGCTCGACCCAGGTTCCGAGCGGGCAATTGATCGGTGTCGACCGGCGAGTGCGCCGCAAGCTCGGCTACAACGGCGCGATCATGAGATTCGAGCGTGTTTGATCCTGTCGACATAAGTGATCTCGCGGCCCGCCTCCAGACCAACGAACGCTACATCGAGAAAGATTGGCATCTGGTGCGCGCGCTCGGCGTGATCGCGACGATCAAGCTCGACGGTGTCACGCCCGTCTTTTCCGGCGGCACCTCGCTTTCAACCGCTTGGCAGGTGATCCAGCGCTTCTCGGAGGACATCGATTTCAAGGTCGCTGTGAAGGCGGCGAGCGGCAGTGCGGAGCGGAAGCTTCGAAGCACGTATCGCGAGGCTGTCATCGGCGGCCTGTCAGCCGCAGGCCTCGTCCTCGATAGTGCACCGCTCGTCGGCAATATGAGCCGGTTCTTTCGTGCGCGCTTCCACTACGGCGCGACGTTCCCGGTGGCAGCCGGAGTACGGCCGATATTGCAGATCGAGATGACCTTCTCGGGCACCCACCTTCCGCCAAAGGAACGCCCGGTGCAGTCGCTGCTCAGCCGCGCGTCGAAGGCCGAGCCGGAAGTGAACGGCCTGCTCTGCGTCGATCCCATCGAAACCGCCGCCGACAAGATCAGCGCCCTCGCCTGGCGCGCCGCTGCTCGCGACCGCACGTCGGAGACCGACGATCCCTCGATCGTCCGCCATCTGCACGATCTCGCGGCCTTGGCGCCGCGCGCCGAGGCCAGCCCGACGTTCGTGCCCCTGGCGCACAAGCTCCTGCAGATCGACGCCAGACGCACCGGCGATCAGGCGGCCGACGGTTTCGCCCTGCTGCGGGCGATGCTGCCCACCATCGTCGGCGATCCACTGTGGCGGCAGGAGTACGAGGAGTTCGTGGGCGCCGTGTCGTTCGGCCCGGCGACGGACCGTGTTGCCTTCGGTCGGGCCGTGACCGTCTGTGAAGCTCTCGTCGCCAAGGTCCTGGCAGACCGAGGCTGACCGAGCTGGCGTCATAACAGCCTGCAGGCTGTACTTTTTCTGCCAAGAACAGCCTCCGGGCTGTTAATCGGCTTGAACCTAAACCCGCCGCGACTGCGCCAGCCCGATATAGAGCCCCGCGCCGACGATAATCGCCGCCCCGACCCAGCCCAGCACGTCGGGGAAGTCGCCGAAGAAGAGATAGCCAACCACCACCGACCCGATGAGCTGCATGTACTGGAAGGGCGAGACGATGTTGGCGGGGGCATAGGTGAGCGCGCGGGCCACGAAGTAATGGCCGATGCCGCCCAGCACGCCGAGGCAGCAGAAGTAGAAGACGTCGCGCGGATTGTGCGGCGTGGTCCACACGAAGGGCAGGACCAGCAGCATGCCGAAGCTGCCGACGATCGAGCTGTAGATCGCCGAGGTCTCGGGCGAGTCGATGGCGGAGATCATGCGCGTCAGCACCTGGTAGAGCGCGTAGGTGGTGGCGCTGGCCAGCACCAGCAGCGTCGCCCAATGGAACAGCTCGGTGCCGGGGCGGATCACGATCACCACGCCGGCGAAGCCCACCAGCAGCGCCATCATGCGGCCGACCGTGGTGCGCTCGCCCAGGATCGCCCACGCGAACGGCACCACGACCAGCGGCGCCATCAGGCTGATCGAGGCGGCCTTGGCGATGGGAATGAAGGTGATGGCGTAGAAGTGCGTGGCGTTGGAGGCAAACAGCAGCGCCGAGCGCGCCATCTGCGTGCCGAGGCGGCGCGTGCGCAGCATGCGCAGGCCGAACTTGGGCACGAAGAAGATCAGCATGAAGACGATATGGCCGAAGGCGCGCGCCCACGAGACCTGCAGCGAGCTGTAGTCGCTGCCGAGAATCTTGGCGAGCCCGCCCATGACCGGAAAGAGCAGGCCCGTGCCGCACATGAAGAAGATGCCGAAAAGGATCCGGCGGTCGACACGACCCGCGATCATTCCCCTCGACCATGCAAGCTGCGGACCATCGCTCCGATGAGGTCACTCTCGTCGCAGATCTTGCTCGGAGTCCTTCCCCTTCCCATTGGAGCCTTTCCTCCCTCCGCGTAGTGCGGGGAGGTGTCAGCGTCATACGCTGACGGAGGGGTCTTAGGCTCCATTTGGCGCTCTTGACCCCTCCGCCCTCGTAAGACGAGAGCACCTCCCCTTCGCGGACTCCGCGAGGGGGAGGCTTCTGAAACTGGTGAATCCGATGGCGAGGGGGAAGGCCTCAGTCGAGATGGAGAGCCCGCCACACGCGTTCGGGCGTGGCCGGCATGTCGAGTTGGGTGACGCCGGCGGGGCGCAGCGCATCGAGGATCGCGGCCATGATCGTCTGTGGCGCCGCAATGCAGCCCGCCTGCCCCGAGCCCTTGACGCCCAGCGGATTGGCGAGCGTCGGCCGCTCGATCAGCTCGATGTCGAAGTTCGGGAAATCGTCGGCGCGCGGCAAGGCGTAGTCCATGAACGAGCCGGTGGAGAGCTGGCCCGACTCGGGGTCGTAGAGCGTGCGCTCGATCATCGCCTGGCCGATGCCCTGCGCCACGCCGCCCTGCACCTGGCCCACCGTGAGCACGGGATTGATCAGCGTGCCGTAATCGTCGACCGCAGTGTAGCGCACGAGGCTCGTGCCGCCCGTATCGGGATCGATCTCGACCTCGGCGACATGGCAGCCGCTGGGGAAGGTGAAGACGTCGGTGATGTTCATCACGTGGCCGCCCAGTGGCGTTGCGCTCTCCGCCGCCAGCGCCAGCAGGTCGATGCCGCGACCGCTCCCCTCGCCATTGGGGCCGCGCACGCTGAAGCGCCCATCGGCAAAGTCGAGCTCCGACTCCGTCGCCTGCAGCAGCCCCGCCGCCGCCGTCCGCGCCTTGGCCAGCGCTGCGTCGATCGCCTTCACCAGTGCCGCGCCCGCCATATGCATGGAGCGCGCGCCGCCGTGGCCCGACCCGCTTTTCACCAGCCGCGTGTCGGCCTGCACGAAGCGGAAGCTCTCCATCGGCAGGCCAAGCCGATCGGCGGCGATCTGCGTGAAGGAGGTCTCGTGGCCCTGCCCGTTCGACTCGGTGCCGGTGGAGATCATCACGCGACCGTCGGCTTCGAACTGGATCTCGGCACCCTCGTTCGGCGCACCGCGCGAGGTCTCGAGGAAGCAGGCGACGCCCTGGCCGAGCAGCCTGCCGCGTGCCTTGGCTTCGGCGCGCCGCGCCTCGAACCCGGCGCGATCCGCGCGCACCACCGCCGCATCGAGATTGCCGATGAAGCCGCCCGAGTCGATGGTCAGGCCCATCGCCGTCTTGTGCGGGAAGGCGGCAATGAGGTTCTGGCGGCGCAGGTCGGCGGCATCGCGACCGAGCTGCCGCGCCGCCGCCTCGATGGCGCATTCGGTGATGTAGTTGGCCTCGGGCTTGCCGGCGCCGCGATAGGCGTCGATCGGCACCTGATGGGTGAAGACGCCGCGCACGTCGACCGAGATCGCGGGGATGTCGTAGACGCCGCCATGCGCCGTGGAGGCCGCGACCGCCGAGGCGCCAGGCCCATTGCCCGACAGGTACGCGCCCATGTTGGCCACCATGGCGATGTCCATGGCGAGGAAGCGTCCGTCCTTGTCCAAGGCGAGCCGCGCCGTGGCCGCGATGTCGCGACCCTGCGCGCCCATGGTGAATTCCTCGGCACGGTCGGCGACCCATTTGACGGGCCGGCCGAGGTCGCGCGCCGCCCACAGCAGCAGGATCCATTCCGGATACAGGAAGTTCTTCATGCCGAAGCCGCCGCCGACATCGGGCGCATGCAGGTAGAAGCGCTCGAGCGGCGTCCTGAACACGAATTCGGCGAGCTGGCGGCGGATGCCGTGCAGCCCTTGGCCCGTCAGCAGCAGCTCCATCGTGTCGCTCGCCGGATCGTAGCTCGCGATGCCGGCGCGCGGCTCGATCGGCGCGATGACGAGGCGATTATTGAGCGGCGCCACCTCGACGACGTGCGCGGCCGTCTCGAAGATGCGCGCGACGGCGTCATGATCGCCCTTGCGGACATGGAACGACGTCTCGGTCGAGGCGAGAGGATCGGTGATGGCCGGCAGTGCTTCGTACTCGACCTCGATCGACTCGGCTGAATCGCGCGCCTGGTCGGCGGTGTCGGCGACGACGAAGGCCACGGCATCGCCGACGTGACGCACGGTGGTGGCGGCGAGCGCGCGGCGCTCCGGCCCGTCGAGCGGCTTCACGGCGGCGAGGCAGGGCATCGGCCCCAGCGACGCGAGATCTGATGCGAGATAGACGCGGCGCACGCCCGGCGACGCGACGGCCGCGGCGATGTCCACCCGGCGAATGCGGGCATGGGCATGCGGCGAGCGCAGGACGTGGCCATAGGCCTGGCCCGCGACATCGATGTCGGCGACGTAGCGTCCCTCGCCCAGCAGGAAGCGCGCATCCTCCAGACGCCGGATCGATTGGCCGATTACCTTTTCTCGTGTGCTCATGCCGCTCCGCCCGATAAGCTCCCGCCAGACCCTGGAGGGACCATCCAATGATCGATCTGCATTACTGGCCGACACCCAACGGCAAGAAGGTCACCATCCTGCTCGAAGAGTGCGGCATGCCGTACAGGATCGTACCCGTGAACATCAGCCGGGGCGATCAGTTCACCGACGAATTCCTCGAAATGAATCCCAACCATCGCATGCCGGTCATGGTCGACCGCGAGCCCAAGGATGGCGGCAAGCCGCTGGCGATCTTCGAGTCGGGCGCGATCATGATGTACATCGCCGAGAAGGCCGGGAAATTCTATCCGCAGGATGTGCGCACCCGCTACGATGTGAACCAGTGGCTGATCTGGCAGATGGCCAACCAGGGGCCGAAGTCGGGCGAGTGCGGCCATTTCCGCCGCGTCGACCAGGCCAAGGAAGGCGAGCAGAAATACGCCATCGCCCGCTTCACCGACGAGGTGAACCGTCTCTACGGCGTGCTCAACAACCGGCTCTACAAGCACAGGTACCTGGCCGGCGACCAGTACACGATCGCCGACATGATCTCCTATCCCTGGACCATCAACTGGAAGTTCCAGGGCCAGGACATCGAGGAGTTCCCCTACTTCAAGCGCTGGTTCGAGGAGCTGGGCGCGCGGCCGGCGGTGGCCAAGGGCATGGCGGTCGGCGCCGAGCTCTCGGTCGACAACACCAAGCTGCCGCCCGAGGAGCAGGCCCGTATCCGCAAGATGATGTATAATCAGCGCGCCCGGCCTGTGAAGGTCGCCTGACACTCTCGTAAGCGTGCGGATGACGAGCTCGGACCTGACCTTCGACTTCCGCGATGAGCTGCTGACGCTGGCCGAGCAATCGGCCGGCATCGGCATCTGGGACCGCGACGTCGCCACCGGCCTGATGCGGGGCACGCCGACGTTCTATCGCATCATGGGGCTGGAGCCGACGTCGGAGCCGGTTCCCATGGAGGTGGTGCGCGCGGTGCGCCATCCCGACGACGCCCAGCGCGTGATCGACGGCTTCCAGGCGGCAATCGCCCAGGGGCTCGACACCTACGAGGTCGAGTATCGCATCATCCGTCCCTCCGACGGGCAGGTGCGCTGGATCTTCGGCCGCGGTCGCACGCTGCGCGACGGCAGCGGCACACCGATGCGCTACAGCGGCGTCGACATCGACATCACCGAACGCAAGCAGGCCGAGGAGCAGGCGCGGCTGCTGATGCAGGAGGTCAACCACCGCTCCAACAACCTGCTGGCCGTGGTCCAGGCGATCGCGCGCCAGATGGCCAACGGCAGCGCCGACGAGGCCTTCGCCGAGCGGCTGTCGCAGCGCATCCAGGGCATCGCCGCCGCCAACGGCGTGCTCGTCTCGGGCAGGTGGCAGGGTGCCGGCCTCGAGAGCCTGATCGAGAGCCAGCTCTCGCCCTTCACCGACTTCGCCACGCGCGTCGTCGCCGAGGGTCCGTCCGTGCAGCTCAAGCGCAACGCCGCACGCTCCGTCGGCCTCGCGTTGCACGAGCTCGCCACCAACGCCGCCAAGTACGGCGCGCTCTCGAACAACGACGGCCAGGTGCGCGTGGAATGGAGGCTCGACGACGAGGCCGGCGGCACGCGCCTCGGCATCGTCTGGACCGAACGCGGCGGCCCGCCCGTCACGCCGCCGCAACGTCAGGGCTTCGGCCACACCGTCACCGCCCGCATGATCGAGGGCGCGCTCGGCGGCAAGGCCCGGATCGACTTCGCGCCCGAGGGCGTGGTGTGGTCCTTCACCTGCCCCGCCAAGGAAGCGCTGGAGGCGGATCGCTAAGCTCATTGCTGGGAGCGCGCCACTCCAGTGGCGCTCATGATTCAACCCACATTTTCAATTTGTAGGTCAACCTAACGGAACGCCGACAGCGGCGGCGCCACGTCCTCCAGGGACTTGCATTCGGCGCTGACGCCCAGGCGCAGCTCGACGGCGGCGGCGATCACCATCAGCCCCGCGCCCAGCAGATAGCCCCAGACGATCTCGTCGCGGTTGCCGCTGGCGATGAGCACGCCGAACAGCCACGGGCCGCCGACCCCGCCCAGCAGCGTGCCGAAGGCGTAGAACAACGCGATGGCGAGCGCGCGGATCTCGAGCGGGAAGCATTCGCCGACGGTGAGGTAGGCGGCGCTGGCGGCGGCCGAGGCGAAGAAGAACACCACGCTCCACATCAGCGTCTGCGTCGTCGCATCGAGCAGGCCGGCGCTGAACATCCATCCGGTCACCGCAAGCAGCAGGCCGGCCAATCCATAGGTCGCGGCGATCATGGTCTTGCGGCCGAGCGTGTCGAACAATGGGCCCAGCAGCAGCGGGCCGAGGAAATTGCCGACGGCGAAGGGCAGAATATGGAGGCCGACCCGATCCGCCGGCACCCCATAGAACTTGGTCAGCACCAGCGCATAGGTGAAGAAGATCGCGTTGTAGACGAAGGCCTGCGACGCCATCAGCACAAGGCCGAGTGTCGTGCGGCCGGGATAGAGGCGCAGCAGCGTGCGGGCGACGCTCACCATCGTCACGCGATGCGGCTCGCCCAGCGCCAGCGACGGTTCGATGCGGGGGAGCGTGGCGCGGCCGCTCGCCATCACGCGCGCCTCGATCTCCTCGATGATTCTGCGTGCCTCGTCGGGCCGGCCGTGGATCATCAGCCAGCGCGGGCTCTCGGGCAGGAAGCGGCGCAGGTAGAGGATGAACAGGCCCAGCACCGCGCCGCTGCCGAAGGCCAGCCGCCAGCCGAGGTCAGGCCCGATCAGCGTCGGATCGAGCAGCCACACCGAGACCAGCGCGCCCACGGCCGCGCCGAGCCAGAAGCTGCCGTTGATCGCGAGATCGACGCGACCGCGCAGGCGGGCCGGGATCAGCTCCTGGATCGCCGAGTTGATGGCGGAATATTCGCCGCCGATGCCGGCACCGGTGAGGAAGCGGAAGAACAGGAAGCTGTAGAAGTCCCACGAGAAGGCGGTGAGCGCTGTCGCGACGAGATAGACGCCGAGCGTCACGTTGAACAGCTTCTTGCGGCCGAGCCTGTCGGTGAGATGGCCGAACAGCAGCGCTCCCAGCACCGCGCCCGCGAGATAGGCGCTGCCAGTGAGGCCGACCTGCTCGGCCGTCAGCTGAAGGCGCGGGCTGGTTTGCAGCGCTGCTGCAACGGAGCCGGCGAGGGTCACTTCCAACCCGTCGAGAATCCAGGTGATTCCCAGCGCCGTCACCACCAGCCGGTGGAAGGCGCTCCATGGCAGGCGGTCGAGGCGCGCCGGCACGTCGGAATAGGTGGCGGTGGGCGGCATAGCTGGCCTGACAACGCCACATAGGGGGCGGCGTTCCGCCTGATATATCGTGTGGCATGACCGACAACACGATGGCGGCTCCGATCGCCGCGCCCGCCGCGCCCCGCGCGATCCCCTCCCCGGCCGCGCAGGCCGCCGCCGATTCGACGACCTTCGCCGTCATCCTCTCGCTCAGCTTCTGCCATCTGCTGAACGACATGATGCAGTCGCTGGTGCCGGCGCTCTATCCCATCCTGAAGGACAACTACGCTTTGTCCTTCGGCCAGATCGGGCTGATCACGCTGGCCTTCCAGTTCACCGCCTCGATGCTGCAGCCGCTGGTCGGCATGTACACCGACAGGAAGCCCCAGCCCTATTCGCTGATGGTCGGCATGGGCTTCACCCTGGTCGGGCTGTTCCTGATGTCGCAAGCCGACACCTATCCCTCGATCCTGGTGGCGGCGGCGCTGATCGGCATGGGCTCCTCGGTGTTCCATCCCGAGGCCTCGCGCGTGGCCCGCATGGCGGCGGGCGGCCGCTACGGCCTCGCGCAGTCGCTGTTCCAGGTCGGCGGCAACCTCGGCCAGGCGTCGGGCCCGCTGCTCGCGGCCTTCATCGTCGTGCCGCGTGGCCAGCACAGCCTGGTGTGGTTCTGCGCCGCCGCCATGGTGGCGATGGCGGTGCTGTTCCAGGTCGGCAACTGGTATCGCGCGCGCCGCGCCGCGAGTGCTTCCCCGAGCAAGGCCAAGGCGGCGGCAGGGACTGCCCCGGCGCCCGCCCTGTCGCGCAACCGCGTTCTGGGCGCGGTGGCGGTCCTGGTGCTGCTGCTGTTCTCCAAGAACGTCTATCAGGCGAGCCTCGGCTCCTATTTCACCTTCTACATCATCGCCAAGTTCGGCGTGTCGGTGCAGACGGCGCAGTTCTTCCTGTTCGCCTTCCTGATCGGCATCGTGGTCGGCACCCTGCTGGGCGGCCTGGTCGGCGACCGCGTCGGCCGCATCCCGGTGATGTGGTTCTCGATCCTGGGCGCGCTGCCCTTCGCGCTGATCCTGCCGCACGCCAACCTGTTCTGGACCGGCGCGCTCGCCGTCGGCGTGGCGATGATCATGGCCTCGGCCTTCCCCGCCATCCTGGTCTACGCGCAGGAGCTGCTGCCGGGCCGGGTCGGGCTGGTCGCCGGCATGTTCTTCGGCTTCTCCTTTGGCCTCGGTGGCCTCGGCGCCGCGGCGCTGGGCAAGCTCGCCGACTGGACCAGCATCGAGACGGTCTACCAGGTGACGCCCTTCCTGCTACTGTTGGGGCTGCTGACGGCCTTCCTGCCAAGTCATCCTGGACGGCCGACGCTCAAGGCCTGATCTCTTTGGGAGGCGTCGATGGACTCGCTTGGTGACAAGAGCCGCCGGCTGCTCGACAGCAAGCCGGTATCGCCGTCGCTGTTCGCGCACTTCGTGCTGCGCACCGCCCAGCGCGAGGCGATGCGCGATTGGTATTGCACCGTGCTCGGCGCCCACAAGGTGTTCGAGAACGATTATATCTCCTTCATCACCTACGATGACGAGCACCATCGCGTCGCTTTCGTGAGCGCGCCCGACTTCAAGCGCCCCGCCGATGCCGACCGCAACCTCTCGCACATGGCCTACACTTTCGCCGACCTGGGCCAGCTGCTCTCCACCTATAAGCGATTGAAGGCCGAAGGCATCGCGCCCTACCGCCCGATCAACCATGGGCCGACGGTCTCGCTCTACTACAAGGATCCCGACGGCAACGGCGTCGAGCTGCAGGTCGATGCCTTCCGGACCAAGAAGGAAGCCGCCGACTATTTCCACACAGATCCGTTCCGCCAGAACCCGATCGGCGTGCCCTTCGATCCCGACCGCATGGTCGCCGACTACGAAGCCGGCGTGCCCGAGGTGGAGCTGCTGCGTCGGCCCTAGCAGCCTGTCGGACTTAGCGTCCTCAGGTAGTTTTTGTTAGAATCGCGCTTCGATCAAGCAACGAGAGCGCAGCGTAGATGAGCAACTTCCGGCAGGTTGACCGCGGCACCGGCTTTTTGTTGC
>CANIRG010000042.1 GCA_947469635.1 Rhodospirillales bacterium
ATGAGCGGGCCTGGAGGCCCGCGGTCCGTATGAGGCGCGCTCTCACAATCTACAAGCCGAGCCCGCGGGCGATCAGGTTGCGCTGGATCTCGGACGTGCCTTCACCGATCACATACACCAGCGCGTCGCGATGGATACGTCCGACGGGATATTCGCTCATGATGCCCGCGCCGCCATGGATGCGAATGGCGGCTTCCGAGACACGGACGGCGCATTCCGAGGCGACGAGCTTCACCTTGGCCGCCGTTGCGAGATCCAGCGTGCCCTGATCGACGCGCCAGGCGCCGTAGTAGACGAGCCAGCGGGCGGCTTCGATATCGGCTGCCATGTCGGCGAGCTTGTGGGCGATCGCCTGATACTGCCCGATCGTTTTTCCTCGTACCTTGCGCACCTTGGCGAAATCGACGGCCGCTCCGAGCGCGCCCTGGGCCATGCCGAGGGCATTGGCGGCAACGCCGACGCGATTCTCGGAGAGGCTGTCGAGGATGATCGGGTAGGTTCCGGTGCGTCCTCCCAGCAGGCACTCGTCGGGCACGAACGCATCGCTGATGTGGACCAGGCCGGTGTCGGAGGCGCGGATGCCTTCCTTCTTCAGGCGAGTGACGACGATGCCCGGATTCGGCAGCTCGACCAGGAAGAGACTGATCGCAGCCGGCGTGAGGTCCGGCTCGGTGCGAGCCGCGAGCGTGAGGAAATCCGCGATGGGAGCGTTGGTGATGTAGAGCTTGGACCCGTCGATGCGCCAGCCGCCGGGGACCTTCGTGGCCTTGGTCCGCAGCGCCCGGATGTCGGAGCCGCCGTCGGGCTCCGACAGCGCGAAGCCCGCGATCCGCTCGCCCGCGAGCGCCGGCCGGAAGAAATCGGCCTTCTGTGATGCCGTTCCCGCCCGCCAGATCGGCCAGATGCCGAGATGGCTGTGCGCCGACCAGGAGGAGGAAAATGACTGGCACACGCGAGACATCTCCTCGCGCACGATGCAGTCGGAGACCTTGTCGAAACCCGACCCGCCATCGCTCTCCGGATAGCGCACGCCGTTGAGGCCAAGATCGCCGAAGCGTTTGAACAGATGGCGCGGGAAGGTCTCGGTCTCTTCTGCCTCCCGTACCAGCGGCGCAAGTTCGCTTTCGGCGAACTTCCGGACTGTCCGCCGCAGGTCCTCCTGCTCGGCGGTGAATGAAAAATCCATGCGCCGGCCGCCTCCATCCACGCTCTCGCTGTTCAAGATTGCCTCGAAGACTGGCGGGCGGGCGCGACGAACGTCAAGGTGGATGGAGAACGGACGAGAAGCGGTGGACCAGCACGTGCTCTTTTGCGATCACGCACGCTCCACCGCGGGCGGTAAGATATGGGAATGCATCATCGACGGTGAGCTTGAGCATATATACAAGGAAGGCGATGCGGTGAGGCTGACGAGGTGAGGAGCCGAATGTGGGCTTCGCCGATCTGGGTGTTCGTAGCGAATGATTCCTGGTCTTCGTACCTACGGCGTCAACGCAAAGGCGCGCAGTCCACTCGTTGAATATATGACGAGCTCCCTGGTCGCGGCCGGATGCAAGATCATTCACAGTTCGGCGCCGGACCAAGCGCCGTTTATCGTCGCCTTCGAGACCCCCTCGCGGGAGCGGATGGGCATTGTCGCGTACGCTTTCTTGGCGACTCGTACGCCAACGAAAAATCGTCCTGCCGACGAAAGAAGCTTCCAGATCAAGTACGGTAGCAAGGAAAGCTATGCGGGGGATAATGCTCACGAGCTTTGGCAGGACCCTCTTGGGATGTTCACGACGCTGCTTGTGGGCATTGATCCCGAGAGCGGCCTATGCATTTCTGCGGACCCAATTTTTAATAGTCCTACGAAGTTCTTCATCAGGCTGGAGTTCAAGGATGAGCATGCCGAGGCCGTTCTCGACCAAGGCTGGCACGCGTGGGAACGCATCAAGCGGATCACACCTATCGACGCTCCGCGTGTCGAGACCCTGGTAGGGGCTACCAAGGCGAGATTTTTGGATCTCGTCCGCTTTGAACGTGCAGCGCGGGGCCTCGATCCTGGTAACCGCCTGATCTTGGCAGAAGCGCATACGCTTGCATTGCCGACCTCCCGAGCAGCGCAGGGAGGCAACGCAGCAGCCGATATTCTGGCGGCGTCCACGCATCCGCTGGTGAAGCAATTTGGCCTGACCTCCGATGAGATATTGGATCTCATCGCCGGCGCGCGCCGCTTGAAGATGGCGGTTCGTGGTTGGGTCGCCGAGGAGCATTTAAGAAGCACGTTGTCGCATGTGCCCGGCGTCACGCACTGCGAACGCCTCGATGAGGAAGGCGGGCCTGATCTCAGGGTGAGCTACCGTCAGGGGCCGCCGCTCACGGTCGAATGCAAGAACGTCGCGCGTCAGACGGATCGCTTTGGTAACCCAAAGCTGGATTTCCAGCGAACACGTGCAGCAAAGGGTGACCCTTGCTCCCGCTATTATAGGCCGGCTGAGTTCGACATCGTCGCTGCCTGCCTTCATGCCATCTCGACGGAGTGGGAATTCCGTTTTGTGCTGCCCGGCGACCTGCCGCCGCACAAGATCTGTCCCGGCCGTATTACGAGCAACATTAGGGTGGATAAGCTATGGCTTGCAGATGCAGCGGGGATGTTTCGGCGAGCCTACGCTGCTAAAGGTGTCGTTGTATGAGAGAGTTAACCGCCATAAGCCTGTTCACCGGCGCCGGCGGCCTCGATTTTGGTTTTGAGGCTGCGGGGTTTCGCACGGCCGTTGCACTCGAGATCGATGAGCGATGCTGCTCAACCCTTCGTCACAATCGGCCTTGGCCAGTCATCGATCGGGATATCGGGAGCGTCCCGACCGATGAGCTGTTGCGGACCGCCGGGCTCGAGGTCGGCCAGGCAGATGTCCTGATTGGCGGTCCGCCGTGCCAGCCGTTCTCGAAATCAGGGTTTTGGGCGACGGGCGACGCCAAACGTCTAGATGATCCCCGCGCAACGACCCTTGAAGGCTACTTGAGGGTCCTGGCCGAAGCACGACCTCGGGCGTTCCTGCTGGAGAATGTCGAAGGCCTTGGATTTAGCGGCAAGGATGAGGGCCTCCAGCTCATTCATGCTCGACTTGCATCGATCAATGAGACTCATGGGACGCGCTATCAGGCGACGATAGCGACCCTGAACGCTGCCGACTATGGCGTACCCCAGCTGCGGAAGCGGATATTCGTCGTCGGCTCGCGGGATGGGACGACCTTCAACTTCCCTGCCGCCACACATGTAGCACCCGCCGAAGCCGATTGGACAGACAACCGACCTCGACATCTGACCGCCTGGGATGCGCTGCACGATCTGGAAGAGCCCAATGATCCGAGCGTGATCCTCACGGGAAAGTGGGCAGACCTCCTGCCCACAATCCCGGAAGGGAAGAATTATCTCTGGCATACCGACCGCAGCGGCGGCGAACCGCTATTCGGCTGGCGCCGTCGGTTTTGGTCGTTTTTGCTGAAGCTTGCCAAAGATCAGCCAGCCTGGACCATTCAGGCTCAGCCAGGCCCGGCGACCGGGCCGTTTCATTGGAACAATAGACGCCTGACGATGCGCGAGATGGCGCGCCTCCAGACCTTCCCGGACGGCATTGAGATTCCAGGCAGCATCGCCGACGCGCAGCGTCAGCTGGGCAATGCCGTTCCCTCTCTGCTTGCGGAGGTGCTGGCCCGCGCGATTGCTTGGCAGCTGCTTGGCCGGTCGGCCTGGCCGACGCCAGTGAAGCTCGCGATCCAACCATCCCGGAGTCCGCCGCCCGCTCCTGCAGTGCCTCGGCCCGTTCCGAAGAAGTTCCTGAACTTACGCGGGGATCATGCAGCTCACCCTGGCACCGGGAAAGGCGCTAGGGCCTCCGTCCGCGGACTGGTCGCGGCCGATTGAACGCTGCGGTGAGCTGGTGCCGAAGCTTTTCCGGCTTCTTCGTTTCACATTCCCAGATAGCCAGAACCCGCCAACCAGCGGCCTCGAGGGCTGCCTTGGCTTGCGCATCCCGCTCGACATTGGGGGCAAGCTTGGGAACCCAATATTCAGGACGAGTGCGCGGCATCTTGGCATGACGACAGCCGAGGTGCTGATGCCAGAAGCAGCCGTGCACTTGAATCGCAGTCTTATGACGGGGCAGCACGATGTCTGGTGTGCCTGGCAGGTCGCGCCGATGCAGGCGAAAGCGGAGGCCCATTGCGTGGAGCATCTGACGCGCCGCGATCTCGGGGCGTGTGTTCTTCTTGGCGATGGCGCGCATGATTTGGGAGCGCTGTGGGTCGATCGCAGCTGCGGCCGTCGTGGGCTTTGGTTTCACTGAACCGTCACTTTCCCCGTTGATGGCAGGAACTACCCTGCAGCCTGCTTCGCTGCTGTCCGCGATCGGACGACTTTGGTGGCGTTCAGTGCTTCTCTTGGCGAAGCAGCGATGAATTGACGGCCTTCGCGGCAGTGTGCTGCGTTCCCGAACGCAAAGGAGCATCTCTTGTCCGTGACACAGTCTCGCATCGTCGATGAGATTGAGCACACCCTGATCCCATTGAAGGACGGCACCTGTCTGGCCGCCCGCCTCTGGCTGCCCGACGACGCCGAGCGGCACCCGGTGCCAGCCCTCCTGGAATATCTGCCCTACCGCAAGCGCGACGGCACCTCCGAGCGCGATGCTCTCACGCATCCCTATCTCGCCGCCCACGGCTACGCCTGCGTGCGCGTCGATATCCGCGGCAGCGGCGAATCGGACGGGCTGCTGTCTGACGAGTACAGCCAGCAGGAGCTGGACGATGCGGTCGAGGTCATCGCCTGGCTGGCGGCCCAGCCCTGGTGCAGCGGCGCCGTGGGCATGTTCGGCATCTCCTGGGGCGGCTTCAATGCGCTGCAGGTGGCGGCCCTTCGTCCGCCGGCGCTGAAGGCCATCGTCAGCCTCTGCTCCACGGACGATCGCTATGCCGATGATGTGCATTATATGGGCGGCGCCAAGCTCAATGCCGGGTTCGGCTGGGCGGGGTTCTTCTTCGCCGACATGTGCCGGCCGCCCGATCCGGCGCTGGTCGGCGAGCGCTGGCGGTCGATGTGCCTGGAGCGGCTCGAGCATCTGCCGCTGTTCCTCGAACGCTGGCTGTCTCACCAGCGGCGCGACGCCTATTGGCAGCACGGCTCGGTCTGCGAGGATTTCGGCGCGATCCAGTGCCCGGTCTATGCGGTCGGTGGCTGGACCGACGGCTACACCAACGCCATCCCGCGCCTGCTCGAACATCTCACGGTGCCGCGCAAGGGGCTGATCGGGCCGTGGGCCCATGCCTATCCGCACTTCGCGCTGCCCGGGCCGCAGGTCGGCTTCCTGCAGGAGATGTTGCGCTGGTGGGATCACTGGCTGAAGGGCGAGGCGACCGGCGTGATGGACGAGCCCATGCTGCGGGCCTGGATGACGGAGAGCGTGACGCCCGCAGCCTGGCACGAGACGCTGCCGGGGCGCTGGGTGGCCGAGCCGTCCTGGCCGCCGCCCGATGCGCGACCGCGTCGCCTGGTGCTGACCGACGAAGGTTTGCGTGAGGAGGGTGGGGCGCTCACCCGGCGTCCGGTGTCCTCGCCGCTCACGCTCGGCAGGCAGTCGGGGCAATGGTGCCCCTTCGGCCGTGGCGAGGATCAGGCGGGCGACCAGCGCGAGGACGATGCGCTCTCGCTGGTCTTCGAGACGCCGCCCCTCGACGCGCCGGTCGAGATCCTGGGCGCGTCGGTCCTCGCGCTCGACGTCGCCTCCGACCGGCCGATCGCGACCCTCGTGGCGCGTCTCTGCGACGTGCATCCCTCGGGCGAGTCGCTGCGGGTGAGCTTCGGCGTGCTCAACCTCACGCATCGCGACAGCCACGAGAGCCCGTCACCGCTGGTGCCGGGGCAGCGCTACCGGGTTCGCATCAAGCTGAACGATGCCGGTGCGCGCTTTCCCGTGGGGCACCGGATCAGGCTGGCACTCTCCACCGCTTACTGGCCGATGGTTTGGCCCGCACCTGAGACGGCGACCGTGACGATCCTGGGCGGCACCCTCGATCTGCCGGTGCGTGCCGTGCACGACGGGGAGGAACTGCCGCCGTTGCCGCCGCCCGAGATGGCGCCGGCGGACGTGCCGACCAAGGTCCGCCCGGGCGTCGTGCGCTTCGATCGGATCGGGCTCGAGGTCGGCACGCACGGCAAGTACCGGTTCGACATCGACGAGGGCGATCCGCTGAGCGCCGTGGCCGAGATGGAGAAAACCGAGACGGTCGCGCGCGGTGACTGGCAGGTGCGGATCGAGACGGCGATGCGGCTCACCTGCACGCGCGACATGTTCCGGTTGACGGCGTCGTTGCGCGTCTGGGAGAGCGAGGCCGAAATCTGCCATCGCGACTGGGACCGCAAGATTCCACGAGATCTCGTGTGAACGAGATCCTTCGCTACGCTCAGGATGACAACGACTTCTGATCAGCGCACTGCGCAAACCCCAGCAATATTGTCATCCTGAGCGTAGCGAAGGATCTTTTCGTCGTTTTCCAGGGGCAGAGTCGTGAGACGTGAGACGAATCGTCCTCAAACCCTTATGCCATCGGCATCGAAGCCGTCTCACGAGGGGTGAGACGGTGTGAGACGGTTGAGACGCCTCAGCTGGCTTCCGCCCGCACCATGTCGGCGCATTTCTCGCCGATCATGATCGAGGGTGCATTGGTGTTGCCGGCCACGATGGTGGGCATGATCGAGGCGTCGGCCACGCGCAGCGCGGCGATGCCATGGACCCGGAGCTGCGGGTCGACCACGTCGTCGGTCGCGTGGCCCATGCGGCAGGTGCCGACGGGGTGCAGGTTCGACACGCCGGTCTCGCGCAGATAGTTCTTGAGGGCGGCCTCGCTGGCGACGTCGGGGCCGGGCATGATCTCCTCGACGACGAAGGGCTTCAGCGCCGGTTGCCGCGCGATCTCGCGGCAGATGCGCATGCCGGCGATCATCGCCTCGAAATCGTAGCTGCTCTTGAGGAAGTTGAAGCGGATCTCCGGCGCGGCCAGCGGGTCGGGGGATTTCAGCCGCACCGTGCCACGGCCGTCGGGCCGCAGATGCACGGGGCTCAAGCCAAAGGCGGAGAAGGGCTGGGCCACGACGCCGTGGCGGTTCCGCTCCTTGATCGCCCAGGCGAACATGTTGATCTGCAGGTCCGGCCGCTCGAAGCGTTTGTCGCTGCGCACCATGGCGCCGACGAAGAGCCCCATGCTGGCCAGCGGCCCGGTGCGGCCGAAGGCGTATTGCGCCGCCGCCAGGATGCGGCGCGGCAGGCTGTTCACCAGGTCGTTCATCGTCACCGGCTGCGAGCAGCGATAGCCGACGTAGGTGTTGAAATGGTCGTGCAGGTGGCTGCCGACGCCGGGCATGTCTTTCACGACCGCGATGCCATGGTCCTGCAGGTGGCCGGCCGGGCCGAGGCCGGAGAGCATCAGCAGGTGCGGCGAGCCATAGACACCGCCCGACACGATCACCTCGCGTTTGGCCTTTGCCGTCTTGAGTCCGGCCGGCGTGCGGTACTCGACGCCGACGGCGCGGCCTTTCTCGATGAGGACGCGCGTCGCATGTGCGCCGGTCGCGACCGTCAGGTTCTTGCGCCCCTTCGTGCCGCTGAGATAGGCGCGGGCCGACGACCAGCGCCGCGCGCCATTGATCGTGGTCTGGTAGTAGCCGACGCCTTCCTGGTTGGCGCCGTTGAAATCCGGGTTGGCGGGGATGCCGGCTTCGACCGCGGCGTCATGCATCGCCTTGGCGAGCGTCGGCTTCCAGCGATGGTCGGTGACTTTCAGCGGCCCGCCGGTTCCGTGGAACTCGTCCTCGCCGCGCGCATTGTCTTCCGCCCGCCGGAAGTAGGGCAGCACCGACGCATAGTCCCAGCCCTCGCAGCCGCGTTGCCGCCACTCGTCGTAGTCGGCTGAGTTGCCGCGCATATAGACCATGCCGTTGATCGAGCTGGTGCCGCCCAGGACCTTGCCGCGTGGCTGGTACATCACCCGGTTGTTGAGCTCGGCCTCGGGCTCCGAATCGAACATCCAGTTGACCTTCGGATTGTTGAAGGTCTTGTGGTAGCCGAGCGGGATGTGGATCCACGGATAGGTGTCGCGCGGGCCCGCTTCCAGGAGCAGCACGCGGAAGCGGCCGTCCTCGGAGAGGCGGCCGGCGACGGCACAGCCGGCCGAGCCGGCGCCGGTGACGATATAGTCGTAGGTGTCCTGAGCGTCTTTGTCTTGCATGCGTGAACGCTAGAGTCTTTGCGGAGCCGGATCATCTTCAATCTTTATCTCGCTCTCGCAGCAATGACCGTGCAGCAGACCTTCGCGACTTTAGGTCGTTCGACGGTGCCGCTGATCGCCGCCGCCATCGTGCTGGACCTCGGCGTCGATCCGGCGCTGGTCGGGGTCTATCTCGCCATCGGCGCGGTCGCGGGCTTCCTCACGACGCTGGGCTGCGGCGGGTTCATCATGCGGTACGGGGCGCTGCGCATGACCCAGGTCGGCATGCTGGCGCTGGGCATCGGGCTTTCCGTGACGACGGCGGGCTGGTTGCCGATCTTCGCCGCCGGCGCCTTCATCGGTGGCCTGGGGCAGGCGATCTCGACGCCGTCGAGCTCGCATCTCCTCGGCCGCCTGTCGCCCCGGCATCTCGCGCCGCTGGTCTTCTCGATCAAGCAGACCGGCGTGCCGGCGGGGCTGATGCTGGCGGGACTGGTGGCGCCGCTGCTCGTGGTCGAGGCCGGCTGGCGCACGGCGCTGCTCGTCGTGGCCGCCCTCTGCTTCCTGTCGGTGCTGGCGCTGCAGCCGCTGCGGGCGCGCTTCGATGTCGATCGCGTGGCCAGCCAGCCGCTGTCGCCGGCCGACATAAGGGCCAATGTCGCCGGCGTCCTGCGCGATCCCGCTCTGCGAACCATGTGCGTGGCGATGTTCAGCTTCGTTGGCCTGCAGTCGCTCTTCACCGGTTTCTTCGTGCTCTATCTCGTGCGCGGCCTGGGTTACGACCTCGAGCGCGCCGGCATGGTGTTTGCCATCGCCGTCGCCATCGCGGTGCCGGCGAGGGTCGGCTGGGGCTGGCTCGCGTCGCATCTGGTGAAGCCCGCGACGCTGCTGGCGCTGCTGGGGATAGGCATGGCCGGTGCCACGACGCTCGTTGCCCTCATCGATGCGACCTGGCCGACATGGGCGGCCGCCGCTGTTGCCTGCGCCATGAGCGTGACGGCGGTGAGCTGGCACGGCGTGCTGCTGGCCGAGGTGGCGCGGCTCTCGCCGCCGGGCAGGATAGGCGCCACCACAGGCGCGGTGCTGGCCTTCGGCGACGCTGGCGCGCTCGTCCTGCCGCTGCTGTTCAGCGTCGCGCTGTCGCTCACCGGCGGCTACGGCAGCGGCTTCCTGATCGGCGCGCTCCTGGCGCTGGGCGTGGGCATCGTGGGCCTGTGGCGGCGGGTGAATCCGGCTGCTAGAACGCCTCCATGAAAACCAAGCTGCTAGGCCGCACCGGCATCTCCGTCTCCGAACTCTGCTTCGGCACCATGTCCTTCGGCGGCGATGCCGACGAGGCCACGTCGGCTGCGATGTACAAGGCCGTGCGCGATGCCGGCATCAACTTCTTCGACTGTGCCAACGAGTACAACAAGGGCAAGTCGGAGGAGATCCTGGGGCGCCTCGCCAAGGACCATCGCGACGAGCTGGTGCTTACCACCAAGTGCTTCAGTCAGACCGGCCCCGACGTGAACGCGCGCGGCGCCTCGCGCCGCCACGTGGTGAAGGCCGTCGAGGCGAGCCTCAGGCGGCTGCAGACCGATCGCATCGACGTGCTGTTCCTGCATCGCTTCGATGCGGTGACGCCGATCGACGAGATGATGCGGGCGCTGGAAGACATGGTACGCGCCGGCAAGGTGATCTATCCCGCCGTCAGCAACTGGTCGGCCTGGCAGACGCAGCGCGCCGTCGACATCCAGGAGCGTGAGGGCTGGGCGCGGCTGCAGGTCACGCAGCCGATGTACAACCTGGTGAAGCGCCAGGCCGAGGTCGAGATCCTGCCGATGGCCGCGGCCAACGGCATTGGCGTCATTCCCTACAGCCCGGCGGCGGCCGGTCTTCTCTCGGGCAAGTATCTCGGTCAGGCGTCGGGCCGGCTCAAGACCAACAAGATGTACGAAGCCCGCTACGGCGAGGCCTGGACCTTCGAGGTCGCGGAGAAGTACGTGGCCTTCTGCAAGGACAAGGGCCTGCATCCGGTGAGCGCGGCGATCGCCTGGGTGAGCAGCCATCCCGCCGTCACCGCGCCCATCATCGGCGCGCGCAACCTCGACCAGCTGAAGGACTCGCTCGCATCGGTGGACGTGAAGATGACGCCCGAGCTGCGCGCAGAGATGGGCGAGCTGTCCCGCACGCCGCCGCCGGCCACCGACCGGCTCGAGGAGCAGCGGCCGCCGAAGGCTTAGCCGTCAGAGAGAGGGCCGCCGCAACGCGGCGGACTTGAAGCGGAGTCAGGCGTCGGCCGTGACCGGCGCCTCGCTGCTGCAGTGGTTGCAGCGCGGGCTCGCCATCGCGCGGAGGCCGCGGCAGCGCGGACAGACTCCGATGTCGAACCGGGTGAGGTCGCGCAACGACCGGTCCCTCGGCGCCGTCGGGGCGGCGAACAGCTTCGCCAGCCATTTGCGCATCGCTACGACGCCGAACGCCAGAACGGCTTGCGCGCCTTCACCGGGTCGAGCAGCGACCAGTCGCCTTGCTCGACGACATGACCTTTGGGGAAGGGTGGCCGCGGCTCCTGGCCGAGCGAACGCATGACGCGATCGTCGCGGTAGTAGCAGAGCAGGATGACGCGGGCGATCGCGACCAGCGTTGGCCCGCCCTCGGCGCGGAAGGCGTTGGCGGTCTCCAGGCGGCGCACTGGATCTAGCTTCGCAATGCCGGCCAGGCGCCCGAGGGCGGTGCGGACATCGTCGAGGTCGCGGCCGATGTTCTTCACGATATCGGCGAAGATGAGATCGTCGTCAGCGCCGGGCATGCCATAGCGCGCGCTGGCTGGGATCATCGTGCCAACGAAGGCGCGGAGGTCGCTCAGTTCGGTGTCTGAGAGGGACATGTCGTTCCGATCAATCGAAGAGGGTGGCGGACGACAGGCGCTGCTTGATCGTGTCGGCGATGTAGAGCGCCAGCGCTTGGATGGTGGAAGTCGGGTTCACGCCGCCCGATGTCACCCAGATGCTACCGTCGACGATGAACAGGTTTTTCACATCGTGGCAGCGACCCCATTCGTTCACGACCGAGCGCTCGGGATCGGTGCCCATGCGCGCGGTGCCCATGAGATGCCAGCCGCCGTTCAGGATCGGCGCCTCGACACCGAAGTTGCTGGCGCCCGCCGCCTCGAGGATTTCCTTCGAGCGCGCGACGCCGTGCGCCATCATCTTCTTTGTGTTGTCGCTCATCGTGTAGTCGATCCGCGGTGCAGGGATACCGTTGGAGTCCTTCAGCACCGGATCGAGCGTCACGCGGTTGTGCTCCTCGGGCAGGTCTTCGGTGATCGTCGACATGCCGAGACGATGGTTCATGAGCTGGCGGTAGACACGGTGATGATCCTCGCCCCAGGGCAGGCGGCCGTGGATCGTGCTGGTGATCGCCTCGACGATCGTGCCGGTGCCGCGATGGAGCTGCAGCGTGTAGCCGCGCACGAAGTCACGCCTGGGATCGGTCTCGTAGAATTCCTGACTCCATAAATTGAGCGGCGGCCCGCGATTGCCGTCGAGCGGCTCCTCGACATAGCCGTAGGTGAGGGCGAAGGGGTGGAGCATCAGGTTGCGGCCCACCAGCCCGCTCGAGTTGGCGATGCCGTTGGGGAAGCGCGCCGAGATGGAGTTCAGCATCAGGCGGGGCGTGCCGACGCCGTTGCAGGCTACGATCACCATCTCGGCTGGTTGGAAGTGCTCTTCGCCCTCGGCGTCGTAGTAGATGACGCCTGACGCGAGGCCGCTGTCGTCGGTCACGATCTCGCGCACCCGGCAGCGCGTACGCAGCTCGACGCCGGCGCGGATGGCGTGCGGCCAGTAGGTGATGTCGGTGCTGGCCTTGGCGCCCTGCGCGCAACCGGGCGTGCAATGGCCGAGGTTGATGCAGGCGGCCCGGCCGTCGTAGTCGGTGGTGGCGATGGCCGAGTCCGACGGCCACCAGTGCCAGCCCAGCTTGTTCAGCGCCTTGCCGAAGCGCGCACCCGACTTGCCGAGGGGCAGTGGCGGCATGGGCGGATGATGGAGCGGATAGGCGGGGTCGCCGGCGAGGCCGGACACGCCCATCATGCGGTCGTTCTCCGCGAAGAACGGCTCCAGCGTCTGGTAATCCACAGGCCAGTCGTCGGCCACGCCGTCCAGCGTCTTCACGCGGAAATCGGAGGGATGCAGGCGCGGATAGTGCGCCGTGTACATGATGGTACTGCCGCCGACCCCGTTGAAGTTCACGACATGGATCGGCGAGGTCCCGTTGTTGATCGGATAGTCGGTCTCGCGGGCGCGGCGGTTGGGGTTGATGGCGAAGTCGCCGAACAGCCGCGCCTCCCAGTCCCGCCCGTTGGTGGGATAGTCGGTGGGCTTCACCCAATCACCCTGCTCGAGGCAGAGGATGCGCATCTTCGTCTCGGCGAGGCTCCAGGCCACTGCGGCACCCGAGGCGCCGGAGCCAATGATCAATACGTCGACCTTGTCATGCATTCGCCGAGCCTACCTCACCGGCGGCACAATGGTGTAGCCTTCCGCCAACTCAGTTGGGGGAAACAATGACGACGATCGACGTCCAGGTTCACTGCTACGAGCGCAACCATCCCGGCCGCCCGTGGCACGCCGTGCTGGCCGGCCCGCCGGAAGTCACCGCTGCCGACATGATCAAGGCGATGGACGAGGTCGGCGTGGACGGCGCCCTGCTGGTGTCGGTGCACACCATGTATCACTGGGACGCGAGCTACGCCGTCGCTGTCCAGAAGGCGCATCCCGACAAGTTCGGCGTCATCAAGCCCGTGGATCCCAACGACCCCAAGGTCGAGGCCACGATCGCAGAATGGGCCGCCATGGACGGCACGGTCGCCATCCGCATCATGATGAACGACAGCGTGTCCAAGGATGCAGCCGACCCCGGCATCGACCGCGTGCTGGCTGCCGCCGCCAAGCACGACCTGCCGCTCAACCTGATGGCGCGGGGACGGCTGGAGCAGGTCGGGCTGATGGCAGCGCGTCACCCCAATACCCAGATCGTGATCGACCATCTCGGCCTCGAGCAGCCGATGAAGCCGCCACCGCCGAAGGAGCCCTGGCACGAGCTGCCCAAGCTTCTGGCGCTGGCGCCGCACAAGAACATCGCGGTCAAGATCAGCGGCGCCTGCACGCTCAGCCACGAGAAGTTTCCCTACAAGGACATCTGGGATCCGCTGGGCCGCATCTTCGACACCTTCAGCCTTGACCGCTGCATGTGGGGCACCGACTGGACCCGGGCTGTGGCGCTACTCACCTACAAGGAAGGCGTCGATGCCTTCCGCGTGACCGACCGGCTCTCCGACAGTGACCGTGCCACGCTCATGGGCGGTTCGCTGACCAAGATCTATGGTTGGGCCCCGAAAAAGAAGGGATGATCGTGATGCCGACGATCGACGCGCAGGTTCACTGCTACGGGCGCAACACGCCGGAGAATCCGTGGGTCGATCCGTTCCCTGGCCCGACCGAGATGACCGGCGACGACATGGTGAAGGCTATGGACGCCGTGGGCGTCGACGGCGCGCTGATGATCTCGGTCTTCGCCATCTATCGCTTCGACGCGACCTATGCGGTGGCCGCCCACAAAGCCCACCCCGGCCGCTTCGCGCTCATCAAGCCGGTGAACCCGAACGATCCCGCAGTTGCCGAGACGATCGCCGAATGGGCCGGCATGGACGGAACGGTCGGCGTCCGCATCATGATGCGGCCGGAGATTTCGAGCGACCCCGCCGATCCCGGATTGAACCGCGTGCTTGCCGCCGCGGCGAAGCACGACCTGCCGGTCAATATCCAGTGTTGGGGGCGGCTGCCGCAGGTGGGCGAGCTTGCCGCGCGCAATCCGGACACGCAGGTCGTCGTCGATCACGTCGGCATGACCCAGGTCTTCGTGCCGCCGCCCCGGCCGCAGCCCTTCGACGACCTGGCCAACGTGCTGGCGCTGGCCAGGCACAAGAACCTCGCGATCAAGATCACCGGCGCCTGCACCTACAGTCACGAGAAATTTCCCTACAAGGACATCTGGGATCCGCTCGGCCGAGTCTTCGATGCCTTCGGCCTCGACCGCTGCCTGTGGGGGACCGACTGGACCCGCGCCACGGCCCTGCTGACCTACAAGGAAGGCGTCGACGCGTTCCGCGTCGCCGATCGTCTCTCCGACAGCGACCGCGCCCGGCTGATGGGCGGCACGTTGACGAAGGTCTATGGCTGGGCGCCTGCCGCCAAAGCCTAGCATCCCAGGGTGCGGCATGGGCGTTGTCCGTCCATGCCGTCCTCGGTGATTCATTCCGGCGCGAGCTCGTGATCGTCTTCCAGACCGGGCGCATCTACAGCTATGCCGACGTTCCGGTGGAAACCTACGCAGCGATGAAGGCTGCCTTATCCAAGGGCGAGTTCGTCAATCTGCATATCCGGGACAAGTTCACCTTCACGCGCAAGGGCGACGCCTCCGCCGCTTAACGAGCGAGGCTCTTGTGGCGGAACACGGCCAGGATCGCCTCGCCATCGACCTCGATCCGATAGAACGGATCGTAGTCCTTGGCATAGCGCGTATCGCTCTGGTCGGTGTTGTCGGTCGGCCGGGAGAAACGATAGTTGGTGACGATGTAATCGGGTGTTTGCCCGTCGGATGAATATCGGAGGCGGGCGCGGCCGGCGGCATCGATGATGTTGAAGGCGAAGTAGACCGGCGTGACCGCATCGTTGAGGACATGGACGATGGGACTCTTGTCGACGCTCAGGATGTGCTCGAGCGCCCTTCTGTTGGCGAGCCCCCAATAATCCATCTCGAAGCGCGTCCGCAGGTTCTTGCCGGCAAGATCGTTGAAATAGACGTTCTGGTAGGGATGAGCTCGCCACATCCAGGCTGCGGTGAAGGCGATCGAGACAGCCGTCATGCCGACCAGAAGCGGCCGAAGGGCGATCCGATAGGGCACGATCTGCCAGAGCACGACCCATCCCTTCGCCGCCACCAGGATGAAGGCGGGATAGAGGAAATACAGCTGCCGCCAGCCGTCGTAGAGCACCGCTCGGGTTGCGATGGCCGCGAGGATCGGCGCGGCGAACAGGCCGAGGAAAACGATGTCCTGCAGCTCGGCGTCACCCTTCCACAGGGTCACGTTCCGGCGGACGATCTGCGTCAGCGTGCCGACGGCGCCGATGACGAACAGCAGCAGGTAGAGGAGCGGAGTCGTGATCCCGATCCACACGGGTATGTAGTGCCAGGGAAGCTGGCTGGATCGGATGTATTCGCCCATGTAGAGGACATTGAGGTTCCAGCGGAACTTCGACATGTTTGCGAAGGCCTGCGCGAAATGCCCGATCGGGTCGGACCATAGCCAGGGCCACATCGCAACGACGGCCGCCAACGTCAGCAGGACGTACAGGGCCAGCGCCTGAAGCGTGGCCCGCAGCGGGAGTTCGCCCTTGACCAGCCGGACGGCCAGGATGGCGAGCGTCGCCAGAGCCAACATCACCGCCACGATGCGTACGTCGATGGCAAACCCCGTTGCCAAGGCATGTAGGAATGCGGTGAGGAAGCTTGGTCGCAGGACGAACGAAACGGTCGTCGCCATGGCTATGGCGAAGACCGCCATGAACGCGCCGTCCTTGGAGTTATAGAACGAATCGGCGAACAGCCTCGGCGACACCACGAAGAGCAGGGTGGCGAGCAGGCCGATCCGCCAATCGAGAAAGCGCCGACTTGCCAATCGATAGACGGCAAAGGCGCCCGCAACGCCCAGCAGGAACGTCAGCAGGTGCCGAAAGACGAAGGCGTCCTTCTTGTCGTCGATGCGGAACAAGGCTTCGAGCGCAAGGAACGGCAGTTCGACGGCGACGCCGTAGTCCCGGTCGTAATAGTCGTTCAACGCGGGCACTTCCTTGTACTTGTCCGGCAGGCGCGACGGGGCCACCTGCTCGACGATGTGCTTCATCGAGACCAGGGCGATATACCGCTGCTGCACCTCGTCGAACGCCATCCCGTAGTCGCCGTGGATGCGCACGCCGAGCACCAGGAGAGCGAGAAAAAAGGCGGCTTTGACGGCGGTCTTCATCTCGTCACCGTACGCGGTGAAGCCGGACGGTCCACGAGGTCGGGGTGCCGTTGGAGGACGATCTGCCGCTGCACTGAGCGACGCCGTCGCCGGCGCGCCGACAGACCAGATGATCGGCCGTCCATGGCCCACCGTTGACGCAGATCGTATCGGAATCGTCGATCATCAGCTCGGTGCCGGAAAAACGCGCCCGGGCGCTCGGCCTGCAGGTATTCACAGGACTTTTGTATTCCAGTCGGCCATTGCCTTGCTCGTCGAAACAATAGGTGGAGACGCCGGTATAGCTCCGCGACGGATCGTGCTTGAACGGATCGGTTCGCCAGCAGCCCTTGAGGAAGGACATGTCCTGTGTCGGCTTGTCCGGCATCTTGAGCACCGGGGACGGCTCCGGCGGCTTGGGCTTCTCGACCGGCTTGGGTGGTGGTGGCGGCGGTGGTGGCGGAGGCGGTGGTTTCAGGGCGGCCATCTGCTGCGGCCGTGGCGGGCCGGCTTCCGTCGGAAGCTCGAGAGGCGGCGCCTCCGGCGGTGGGATGCTGGCGCAGGCGAGCTTGCGACGTGTCAGCTCGAGCTCGAGCTGATTGGCCACACGGGCGAGCGCCGCGCCGCGTTCGGTTTCGCCGGTCAGTCCGGTCGGCGGCCGAGGGCAGAAGTTCGACGACGGCAGGAGCCCGCAGGCGGGCAGCAGCATGGCGTAGGCGGCCCCTACCACGCCGACGAGGGCAATCCACAGGGCGATCGACAGGAGCACGCCCTGTGCTCCGGCGCGTGCGTTCATGGCAGGCTACAGGGCGGCCAGTGCTTCGGCGACCTCTTCGACGTGGCCCTTGACCTTCACCTTGTGCCAGACCTTGCGCACCACGCCGTCCTTGTCGATCAGGAAGGTGGCGCGATCGATGCCCATGTACTTGCGGCCATACAGGCTCTTCTCGATCCAGGTGCCGTACTTCTCGCAGATCTTGCCATCCTCGTCGGAGACCAATGGGAAGTTGAGGTCGTGCTTGGCCTTGAACTTGTCGTGGCGGGCCACGCTGTCCTTGCTGATGCCGATCACCTGCGCCTTCAGCTTCTTGTAGGCGGGGGCGGCATCGCGGAAGCCGCAGGCCTGGGTCGTGCAGCCCGGCGTGTCGTCCTTCGGGTAGAAGTAGAGGACGACCGGCTTGCCGCGCAGCTCGGAGAGCTTGAGCTTGCCGCCGCCATCGGTCGGCGCGGTGAAATCCGGGGCCTTCTTGCCTTCCTCTACGCTCATGGTCTGCTCCCCTCGCTCCTGGTGCGGGCCTTCCAGCCGGCGGCCTCGGCCGCTTCCTCGACGACACGCCGATATATAGCACGCGCTTCGGCCGTTTCCGCCGCGATGCGGGCGCGCAGCTCGGCGAGATCGGCGACACCCTCGGTGGCGGCGATGAGGCGGCGCTGGCCCTCCGGTGCCTTGGCCTCGTCGAAGCTCGCATCGTCGCCATCCAGCGTGAGACGCAGCAGGCTCTGCACGTCCGACAGGAGGGCACGTGCCGAGACCAGACGTTGCGAGTCGGCGGGATCGATGAAGCCGGCCGCTGCCGCGTGTCGCAGCATCTCGGCGGGGTGGGGCGTCAGCATATCCGGGCGCTGGGCGGCATGGCGCAACGCCAGGTACTGGGCGACGAAATCGATGTCGAACAGGCCGCCGCTCAGGTGCTTGAAGTCCCACGGGCTCTTGGGCGGCGCGTGCTGGGCGATGCGGTCGCGCATGTCGGCGACGTCGCGCACCAGCCCGGCCGTATCGCGTGGCCGGCACAGCGTCGTCCGCACGATGTCGGTCAGTCGCTGCACCAGCTCGACGGGACCGTGGATCACGCGAGCGCGGGTGAGCGCCATGTGCTCCCAGGTCCATGCCGATTGCGCATGATAGGATTCGAATCCCTCCAGCGAATTGGCGAGCGGACCGGATCGGCCCGAGGGCCGCAGCCGCATGTCCACTTCGTAGAGCGCGCCTTCGTTGGTGAGGGCCGTGAGAGCCGTCACGATCCTGGCGCTCAGCCGCGTGTAGTATTGCGTCGGCGGCAGCGGCTGGCGTCCATCCGAGGTGTCGAGGCCCGGCGGGATGTCGTAGACGAAGATCAGGTCGAGGTCGGACGTCGTCGACATCTCGCGGCTGCCGAGCTTGCCCAGCGCCATCACCGCCAGCCGCTGGCCGCGAAAGCCGCCGTGTGCGTCGGCGAAGCGCCGTTCCAGGCGCTCGCACAGCGCCGAGATCGTGGCTTGGGCGATGTCGGAATAGGCGAGGCCGGCTTCGGCAGGCCGCACGATGCGCTCGAGCTGGCGGACGCCGACCTGGAAACGCCGGTCGTTGGCCCAGCGGCGTGCGGCATCGAGGATGTCCTGGTCGTCGTCGAGTGGCGCCAGCAGGGCGGCGAACTCGGCGGCCATCTCGCCGGCTTCCGGCAAGGGCTTGTAGAAATCCGGTGACAGCACCGAATCGAGCAGCACCGTGCGGCGCGCGAGATGGGCGGCGAGCCGCGGCGCGCTTCCCATGATCGCGGCGACCAGGTCGATCAGCGCGGGGTTCGACTTGAACAGCGAGAAGAGCTGCACCCCCGCCGGCAGATTGGCGAGGAACAGGTCGAAATTCAGCAACGCCTGATCCGGCGATGCCGTCGTGCCCAACGCCTTCAGGAGCGCCGGCATCAGCTCGGTGAGCAACTCGCGCGCCCGGGCAGAGCGTATCGCCCGGTACCGGCCATGGTGCCAGCGCCGCACGATGCCGGCGGCGGCCGACGGGTCTCGGTAACCCAAGGTGCGCAAGGTATCGAGCGTACCGGGATCGTCGTCGGTGCCGGTGAAGACCAGGTTGCCGCCGGGGCCGGCGAGGCTCGGGGCCTCCTCGAACAGGTGGGCATAGTGGCCTTCGACGCAGCGCAGCCTCGCCAGCAGATCGCTCTGGAAAGATTGGGAATCGGGATAGCCCAGGAAGGTGGCGATGGCGGCCACGCCGGCCCCGTCGTCGGGCAGGCTGTGGGTCTGGCGGTCGTCGACCATCTGCAGCCGATGCTCGACCCGGCGCAGGAAGCGATAGGCCTCGATCAGCTCCTCGGCCGCGCGCGGCTCGACATGGCCGGCGGCGCTGAGTGCCCGCAAGGCATCGCAGGTGCCGCGCTGGCGCAGCGACGGATTGCGCCCGCCGAAGATGAGCTGCTGGGTCTGGGCAAAGAACTCGACCTCGCGAATGCCGCCGCGGCCGAGCTTCACGTTGTGGCCCAGCACGCCCACCGTGCCGCCGCCGCGGTAGGCATCGATCTGGCGCTTGATCGAATGGATGTCGTGGATCGCCGCAAAGTCGAGATGGCGGCGCCAGATATAGGGGCGAAGGGAGGCGAGGAAGGCCTCGCCGACAGCGCGGTTGCCGGCGACGGGCCGAGCCTTGATCATGGCAGCCCGTTCCCAGTTCTGGCCGACGCTCTCGTAATAGAGTTCGGCCGCCTGAACCGACATGGCAAGCGGCGTGGAGCCGGGATCGGGCCGCAGCCGGAGGTCGGTACGGAAGATGTAGCCGTCGATCGAGGCTTCGGACATGAGCTGCACCAGGAGGCGCGCCGCACGCACCATGTGGCGCGACGCCTGCTCGTCGTCGGCGAGGGCGGGCGCGTCGCGGTCGTAGAGCAGGATCAGGTCGATGTCGCTCGAGTAGTTGAGCTCGCCGGCGCCGAGCTTGCCCATGCCAATGACCGTGAGGCCGGCCTGCTCGGGTGCGCCGCCGAGGGCGAGCTGGCCGCGCTCGCCGAGCTGCAGCAGGATCGAATCGGTCAACGCATCGAGGCAGGCGCTCGCAAAGGCGCTGAGCTCGCCCGTGATCTTCTCCAGCGGCCAGGCATCGGCGATATCGGCGACGGCGATCACGAAGGCTGCCTGACGCTTCAGCCGGCGCAGTGTTGCGGCAATCTGTTCCGGTGCGGCGCCGGCTCCAGCGGCCACCTGTGCCTCGGCCAGCTTCTGGCGCAGGCCGTCGAGGATTGCATCGGGGCCGCAGCGCCACAGATCGGACACAAAGTCGCGATTCTGTAAGGCCGTCTCGGCGAGATAGGGGCTATTGCCGAACAGGGTATCGAGCAATGCCACTGCGCCTGCGTCGTCGGGCCGTGCCGCTTGCTCGGTCCAGCGTGTCCACGCTACCTCGCAGCGTTGCGTATCGTGTGGTCGGGGCAGGCGGGCGGTCGAAAGCCAAGACATGCGGGATGGCTGCGGTTAGATTGTTGAAAACGCGGAAGAGCCGGGCTTTGGTGAGAAGAGTATATCGCGTGCTCGTGCTCGTGCGCGTCGTGGTCGGGGCGGTCGCCCTGGTGGCAGCATTCGTGGCTGTGGCCTTGCTGCGCTTGATGGATGGCCCCGTCAATCTCGACTTTCTGGGATTGCCGACGGCTCACGAGTTCGAGACGCCGGGCGGCAAGATGAAGATCAGTGCCGCCCACGTCCATGCCGAGTGGGGCGGTCTTCGCTATCCGATGCGGGTGGTGTTCGAGCGGCTGCGCGTCATCGAAGGTGATGTCGAGATCGCCATGGCGCCGAGCGTGGCGCTGAGCTTCGAGCCGCGCAGTGTCGTGCGCGGGCGGCTGCTGCCGAAGTCGATCGTCGTGGAGCGCCCGACGCTCGACGCCCAGATCGACCGTGAAGGCGGCATGATGAAGCGCATCATGGCGACGACCGAATCGGGCTCGGACGGCGGCATCCTCGAGCTCCTGATCGAGCAGTTGATGGCCGACGCCAACCATACGTCGCTGCTGGGCCAGCTCGACACCGTCGAGGTCGAGCATGCGCGAATAAGCTTGCGCGATGTGCGCAGCGGCGTCGCCTGGCTGGCGCCGGATGCCCGCGCCAGCCTGAAGCGCGACGCGGCGGGTGTGATCATTGCGGCAGACGCCCGATTCTCCAACGGCGGCGAGCCGGTCGATATCGCCTTGTCGGGAACCTATGCTCGAGATCGCAGCCGCATCTCGGCCGAAGCCAAGATCGAAGGGCTGAAGCCCTATATGCTGGCCGACCTGTCGCCCGACGCCGCGATCCTGCGCGGCATCGACGTCGCCTTGTCCGGCCGGCTCGCCATCGAGGCCGACGGGCATGGCGCGGTGCGCACCGTGGCGATCGACATCACCGGCGGTGCGGGCACGGTCAATCTCCCGGGCATATTTCCGGTCGTTCATCAGGTGCGCTCGGTGAATGCCCACGCCTCGGTCGATGCGGCCAGCCATACCAGCCGCATCGACCATATCAACGTGGATCTTGGCGTCTCCAAGCTGTCGATCACCGGCAACGGCATCAAGACCGACCAGGGCCAGACATTCGCCGGACGGGTCGATCTGCGCGCCGTTCCCGTGGATCGCCTTGGCGACTACTGGCCGATCTCCGTTGCCGCTGGAGGGCGGGAGTGGGCGATCGCCAATGTGAGCGGCGGTTCGGCCAACCTGGCGGCCGAGTTCGGCCTGGCGGCGCCGGGCAACGACATGTCCCAGATCGCCGTCACCCGGGCAGCGGCCTTCCTCGAATACCGCGACATGAAGATCCGCTACATGCCGCAGATGCCGGAGATCGAAGGGGTCTCGGGCACGGCGCGCTCCGAGGGCGCCACGCTGAGTTTCGATATCGCCGCGGGCACTTCCGTCGGGCTGCGTGTGACGGGAGGCACCATCGGTCTCTCCAATCTCGATGGGGCCGCACCGGGCCCGCAGGTCGCCACGATGCGCCTGCCGATCGCCGGACCCGCGCCTGCGGTCATGGCGCTTTTGGCGCGCCCCAAGCTCGGGCTGCCGCGCGAGGCGCTCTACGATCCCAAGCGCGTCATCGGCGAGGTGGCGATAGACCTGCAGCTCGCGTTCCCGCTGCTCAATTCCCTCACCGTGAACGAGATCGACATCAAGGCCGACGCAGCGCTCACGGCTTTCTCGCTCAAGAACGCGATCGGCAATGTCGATTTCACCGAGGCCGCCGGCAAGGTGAGCTATGTCGCCTCGCAGCTGAGCGTCGCGGGCCGCGGCAAGCTCGACGGCTATCCGGCCGAGGTTGCATGGCGCGAAATGTTCGGCCCCAGGGTGCCGTTCCGCCAACGCTATGATCTCAAGGGAACGTTGCCGGCGTCGGTCATGGTCAAGGCAGGATTTCCATCGCCCGAGCCCTATCTCAGCGGGCCCGTCGGGGTCGTCCTGTCGTACCAGGTGCAACCCAGCGGTGTGGGCGAGGTGGTCGGCAAGCTGGATCTCAGGGCGGCCAAGGCAACGCTCGTGCCGTTGGGCTGGAGCAAGCTCGCCGGCTCCGAGGGGCAGGCTTCCTTCACCCTCAAGCTCGCGCCCGGGGCCAGGATGCAGAGCGTCGATTTCGACGGCCGCAGCAACGGGCTGGTCGCCAAGGGCCAGTTGCGGTTCGACGGCGACGGAGCCGTCCAGCAAGTGGCGCTGCAGCAGCTTGCGATTGGCCGCAGCGATCTGGCGCTCGACTGGAAACGCTTCGCCGGTGGCGTCGAGATCGCGCTGCGAGGGCCTTCGCTCGAGCTGGATCGCGTGCGCGAGGTGCTGCGCGTGCGCGATGAGCAGGCTGCCAGATCGCCGGGGAGTGCGGCGGTTGCCAGCCGAACCACCCTGTCGCTGCAGCTCGGCAACTTCCTGGTCCAGCGCGGCACTCTCGGCAGTGTCAATGGTCGGGTGGTGATGAACGGAGATCGCATCAGCCTGGCGGAGCTCGGGATGGGCGGCGGCAAGGGATCTTCGTTTCAGATCGCGCCGGCGGGAACTGGGAGAAGGCTCGCTATCTATGTGCCGGACTTCGGGTTGCTGCTGAGGACGGCAGGCTGGCTCGACGGGATCGGCAGCGGCGCCAACCTCGACCTTCAAGGCAGGTTCGAAGATGCGAGCCCTCCGACGGCGCTGGAGGGAATGGTGAAGCTCGGCCCCTACCGGCTCGAGCAGGTCACGCCCCGGGCCGATATCGGGAACCTCAACTCCACCATTACCGGCCTCAACCGTGCCGGCAACGCCCTGCAGCAATTCAACGGACTCGATGCCAAGTTCCTCAAGGTCGGCGACCGGATCGACATCAAGGAAGCCCGCACCAGCGGCCAGTCGATCGGGCTCACGGCCGCGGGCACCATGGATCTCGCCGCCGAGACGGCGCGTCTGCGCGGCGTGATCGTGCCGGGCTTCGCGATCAACAACCTCCTGTCCAACGTGCCGCTGCTCGGCCCGTTGCTGACCGGCGGCAAGGATGGCGGCGTGTTCGCCTTCTCCTACCGGCTGGACGGCCGCTTCGACGACCTGAAGCCCGACGTCAGCATGCTGTCGGCGATCACGCCGGGCGCGTTGCGCGAGCTCTTCACCGCGGCGCCGGAAACCATGCGCGATTCTCCGCCGCCTCCGGCGCCTGAGCGCAACTAGACCGCGCGCACCAGCACGTGCCGCTTGCGGCCGG
>CANIRG010000043.1 GCA_947469635.1 Rhodospirillales bacterium
ACGCTGCGCGACGATCAAGACCCATCATCGCCGTCAATCAGCTTGTAAAACACGCGGCCAACGACAATCATTAACCATCCGGCCGCTTCTTCTCATCTTGATTGTCGCGCCCCTCTCATCCTGATTGTCGCGCCACAGGCATTTCTTCCTCACATACACAGTATCGGAAGACCGATTGGCCTTGTGTGCATGGGTAAGGGATATGCCCTCCGAGAAATTTCCGCTGTGGATTGCGGACAACACGGCGCTGTTAGCTAATCCTCTAGATTGGTGTCCGGTCCATTGGATCGACGGACTGCATGTGGGGTACCCATGCCTCTATCCGGTCAAGGTACTGCCTTGCGCTGACGATCAGCATTCCTTCATCGGAGTGACCCTCCTTGAGCCGCTCGACGCGCTTCCTCACCTTGGTGGCCAGCTTCCGCTCCTCCGCAAAAGATGGCGGGACATTCATGCGTAGGAGAATAGGCGCGGCCACCCAATTCATCGGGCGTCCGGCATAGCCGTCAACGCCACAGCTGGAAAAGTACCCGAGCCAAAGAAGTGAAAGGAGAGAGCTCGACCAGCGGTAACGGTATGGCAGCTTCTCCCCCTCGAGTGTGATTTGAGCGTAGATGCCGTCACCCAAATCGGCCCGACGTGCCGTTCGTTTGCCCCGTCGCTGCTGCAATGTGTGGAGGTCTCGGTTTATTTCCGCAATCGTCTCGCGTCGATTGGCGGAGGCCATGAATTGAGACAAGCAGACGTGGGCAGCTACCATGGCCGCCATTGAAGTAAGCCGTGCCTTCCCGTCGGTCGCCTCGTCGAAATCGCTGGGTTGAAGCCGGCGCGCCAAGACTGCTTCGTGACCCACTTGAGCCACTTCGGTTGCGAGCTGCTCTATCTCAGCGACGATATGGCCTTGCAGGTCAAGTAAGAGCGGCATCAGCTGCATAGTCATGCCGGCTAGTTAGCAAGCCGCCTGCTAAATGGGCAGAGGCAAGAGTGGCTGGAAAAATTTTCTATGAATTTCCACTCACCAGCAGTCATGCGTTGCGGTGGCGCTCGGGCATGCTCCTATGTGCTTCTCTGTGCGTCTAGGTTGTTTGGAAAGATGCGATGGACGCCCCGCCCTCGAAGGGTGGAAGGGGAGGAACGAAATGGGCTTAACTAGTTGAAAATAAAGCACTTTATCTTGCGTTGGAGGAACGACGGGTCTATTGCTTTATGGGTAAGAAGCTCTGGATGCACCGCCCCTCTAGCGGTGAACTTGGGCGAGGCATCTTGGGGGTCAACTTTGTGAAATTTTGGTCCACATTTGGAGACATGACACGCTCCGGAGGGTTCCCCGACTACTTGCCGTTTGGGAGATTTTCGATACGGGCAATGACACGGCGTACCTGACAGCTTGACCACGTCCCGCCGTGGCCCGTGGGGCGACCATTCTTGTCGTGGCTGCCGGTTGTAGGGATAGCCAAGCTATTGAGGCGGCTTGCGATGGCTCGATAAGACGATGCGCCTTCTGAACGTAGCAAGCTGATTGTCGGGGCAAGATCCCTCGCCCGTGCGTCCGCGAGTGCGCCTTTGGCAATTCGTGCAAGCTCTCTGTCCGCGTCATTCGCGCAACGCCCGCGAAATCCGCCTAAGCGTACCCCCCGCCGCTTCGCTGCTGCCAATGCAACACGCGTGCGATCCGATATCATGCGTGCTTCATTCTCTGCGACCGCCGCAAGCATATGAATGGTGAGGCCGTTCGCCATCGGCAAATCGCAGGCAAAGAATTCCACGCCCGCCTCCATAAGATTGGAAATGAAAGCGACGTTGCGAGCGAGGCGGTCGAGCTTGGCAATTACGAGTGTGGCGCGGTGCACACGGCAGGCGGCAAGAGCGGCCGCCAGTTTGGGGCGGTCGCTTCGTCGTCCGCTTTCCACTTCGGTGAATTCGGCTAGTAGCTCATGTGCCGTGCCCGCTAGGTAGCTTCGTATGGAGTCACGCTGAGCGTCGAGACCCAGCCCGGAGCGTCCTTGGCGGGCAGTGCTGACACGGTAGTAGGCGATATAGCGATTGCTTGGCATGGCGGCAGCCCCGGATCGGCAGGTGCAACATTGCTTGCAACGAGGGTTCGTTGACCTGTTGCAGCCAGCCAGCCACCTGGGCTTCCTGCAAGTCCATCCCGTCAGGCGCTCGATTTAGCAAGCGCTTGCTAAAATCGAGGACGGCGCAGGGGCGCTTAAATTGCAATTTTTTGCGGCTCCGGGCGGGCGGCTAGGGGGATGCCCGCTGCCTTTGAAATCGTGCTGTAGGGCGCTGGAAACCGCTTAGAGAGGCACCTAACGACCCGTAGATATCGGAGGGGCGAGCGCTATTGGGTAGCTTTCATAATGACATCGATAAGTTGTTCATAGAGTTCTTTGTCGGTGCTCTGTCCGAGCTGGTGCAGCTTTACGCAGTAGTCCCCCATTAGGACCGCCTGATAGGAAGTTTGGGGGTCCATGCCTTTGAACGAAAGCCCCGTCTTCGCACAGTCCCAAAAAGCTACGGCAGTCTTGGTGTCGCCGACCCCCTTCGCGCAATGCATTGCGAACGAATAAGCAGCATGTTGTGCGTCGGTTTCTGCTGATGCCGGAACGAAAGCCATGGATGCCATAGTGGCAACGCAGACAGAGAAAAATCACGCGGCAGCTCATTGGGTCCTCCCAAGCGATTTAGCAAGGCTTGCTAAGTCGGGATCGTGCCTGCGTTGTGCGCTTTGTTCAATATATCGAGGTGTCATATATTGAACGGGCGATGACGCTTCTCGAATGGATCTGCGGGAGGTGTTCGCCGTCAATCTAAGACGATTACGCAACGCGAAGGGCGTATCGCAGGATGACCTTGCCTACGAGGCGAACGTGAGCCGGAGCTACCTCAGCCAACTTGAGAAGGGTGTCTTCTACGCAAGCCTCAACGTTCTCGGCCGCTTGGCAGAGGCTCTTGGCGTTGAGCCCGCCGAACTGCTGAGGATGCCGACGAAGCGAAATCAGCGGCCGCGATGATGCTCTGAAGGTCGCGTAGGGTTATCGAGGGCTTGCAACTAATGCGATTGCTGCGTACACTCTCGGCTCTCCGATCAATGGCTGATTGCGGTGTCAAATGAACAAATATCAGCGCGCGGCACTGATTACGGTCGGAGCCGTCATTGCCGTTATTCAGCTCTATGGCATAGCGAATGATGGCTTAAGCGAGAGCCGTGGATGGGCGGTCTCCTTTCTAATAGCCGCTTTGCTGCTGTTCGTTGGGTTTGGTTCCCGGGAATGGCTCGGCACCCTGTTGGGAAAGACCTCTAGCAATGTGCCGCTAAAGAACGTGCTCAATGAGCGAGCACCGCTTGCTGTCGAGGGGCGACCGAGAGCGAAGCCAGTCACGCGTCGCCGGAATGACCATGGAATTCATATTAGCGAACTAGACATTGCCATCGAGACGCACATCACATACGCGGAACAATACTCTCTATGGGGACCGCTCAGAGGCAATGGCAGAAGCTGCCGCTGGAATTGCTGCGCTTCGGTGTACGGATCGATGCGATATGCAGCTCGAAAGACGGCTATGAACGTACATCTCGTGGTTTGGAATTCGATTAGGAGATCGATCGAAGTCCGCATGGCAACGGAGGAAGTCAGCGGCGTTGGGATGGGTGATCCTGAATACGCAGCGCTCGAACGGGACGCGATTGGCGACCTTGAGCTAATTGAAAAAGCTGTCGAGGATGTCTTGGCGTCTAAAGGGTCGTACCCATTGGAGCCACTGGTCCAACAGCTCATGTCAATGTTCGGCACACCGATTGAGGGGAGGAAGCCGCTAGCGGCGATCTTGTTGATCAACTCGGGCAAGGCTGAAGAGAAGATTTTGCCGGAGCTTCTCGATGCCTTCGCTTAGGCAAAACGTAGACCGCTCGGTGCGGCTAATTGGAAAATTCGTTTTTCTGTCTGGTGGAAAGCTGTGCGCGCAAGTTGCGCGCCATTCGTGCTATGATCCTGCGCATCGTGGCACGGCGTGATCCATCGTGCTCAACAAGATCAATGACTTAGCTTAGTCATTGTCCTTGCCAAGGTCGGGGTCGAGGGTTCGAATCCCTTCGCCCGCTCCAATTTTTCTTCCCGCATTGTCAAACACGTTGTCCGGCTGTGGGCCGAGCCGACGTGCTTCGACCTAGGTGCGCGTGCTGCGAGCGGCATTGATTGCTGCGGCTGTCGCCGTTGCCGCTATTCAGCTCTAAGGCGTATTCGGGCGAATAGTTCCCCGGAACTTCGTCCCCTGACCGTTCAAGAGGTAGATGCCCTCGCCGTCCCTAAATATGCGATCGCATCGGCTAACGTTGTTGGTGAAGTCGACACAAACCCGCCCGCCTGCAACTTGATACTTGCCCTCGTCGGTGCGGCCACTCGAATTATTAAAAGCTTTATAAATGCCATCGGCATTATATACGGATGTCACTCCGGTCGAGGCCGACCCCCAGACGATCCGCTTTCCTACGACCGTACTCTTTAGCTCGTCGTCGGTAAGTTGCTGCTGCGCATACGCCGTACTGGCGGCGGCGATGGCAATGCATGACATCCAAGCGGAACGGAACATCATTTCTCTCCCCCGTTGAGTGGTATGGCGGCCAAAGACAACCTATGCGCGACTTGGGCTAAGCGCCACTATAGAGTTTCTCAGGCCTACGTCCTTGCCAAGGTCGGGGTCGAGGGTTCGAATCCCTTCGCCCGCTCCAATTTTTCTATCAATCCTGGCAGTGGCTCGCCGCCGCGTCAGCGTGGCGGCGGCAGGGTCGCGACAATCGCTTCGAGCGCGGACACGAGCAGCGGGGCGTCGCGTTCGGCGGTCTTCCAGATTTCGTCGAGATCAACGCGACCATATTCATGGGCGATGATGTTGCGCATGCCGATGACGTCCTGCCAGGGGATGGTTTCATGAGCTTGCCGCGTGGTTGGTGAAATTCGCCGCGCGCATTCTCCGACAAGTTTCAAGGCTCTTTCGAGAGATCGCAGAAGCGCTCGATCATGGTCGAGATCGGAGCGGACGCGGCCTTGGATGAACACCAAAACTTCGCGAGCGAAGCCCAGCATGTCGACAAGCCACGCGTGGTCTTTCGTGTCAGGCGGCATACAGCGGGCGACGATCGTGGCGAATAGAGGCCAGTCGATAGGGATTGGTGATGTTACGCTCGCGCACCAGATCGATCGGATGCCCGAACAGCCCTACAAGCTCGGCACGCAAGCGCGCCGTGTCGAGGAGACTCCAGTCGGCGTCGGGTTCATACTCGATCAATAGATCGATATCGCTGTCGGGACGCGTCTCCCCGCGCGCGGCGGAACCGAACAGGCTCAGCTTGAGAATCTTCCAACGGCGGCACAGCGCCATCAGCTGTTCGGGCGGTGGTGTTTCGAACGCGGACATAGTGTCATCCTACCATGGCCGCCGTGGTCACCACAGCCTCGGCCCAATTCCGCTCCAAGGAGATACCGGGATCGAGGATCTAGCCTTTGGCCTTGCCAAGGGCGGCGCTCTCGTTCCGGAGAAACCAGCGTGACACGTTCTCCCAAATGGCCTCGAGCCAGCTTCGGTCCTGCGTCGAGAGTCGTCGACGGCTCGGCAACGGCACGTCGGAAGCCATCGGCGTTTCCGGCACGAAAGCCACTTCCGGCCGTCACGCTGAAAGGCGATGCAGCCGCCGAGGCAATTTGCACCGTGGTTCGCCGCATTCCTTCTGGTTGGGTGGCGACCTATGGCCAGGTCGCCACGATGGCCGGCATGCCGAGGCGAGCCCGCCTTGTCGGCCGGGTGCTTCAGCGCCTCGACCCGGCAACGAAGGTTCCATGGCACCGTGTCGTCAACGCCAAGGGCGAAGTGTCGTTCAGCCTCTCTCGCAATGGCGGGGACGTTCTCCAGCGACGCTTGCTGGAAAAGGAAGGCGTCGAATTCGACGACAGGAACCGCCTGGATCTGGAACGAAATCGCTGGCTGGATTGAATTGGAAGCTGCGGCTGGACTCCCTTCGGCCGCCTGGATCGTGCAAAAATTGCCGGCCAGATTGAAGGCGTCTCTTCGAGTCCGTATCGCAACGACCGGAAGCCTCATGTCCAACGAATACGACGTCGTCATTGTCGGCGGGGGTATCGCCGGTGGGGCGCTGGCAACGGTCCTGGCCAGGAGCGGTGTTGCCGTCGTCGTCCTGGAGCGGGACCTCATGCCGACCGACAAGGTGCGCGGCGAATACATGGCGCCTTGGGGCGTCGTCGAGTTGAAACGCCTTGGTCTGCTGGATCCGCTGCTGGCGGCTGGAGGGGCCTTCTGCAGGCGCAGCATTCCCTATGACGAGAATCTGCCGGGCGACGCGGCGCTTCCCTTCGCGCTCGATCTGTCGAAGGTGAGACCCGAAGTGCCTGGCCCGTTCTGCATGAGCCACCCGTCGATGTGCGCGACCCTGGCGGCGGCGGCCGAGAGGGCGGGTGCGACGTGGCTGCGGGGTGTCGAGGAGATCGAGGTCGCTGTCGGATCGCCGCCCGCCATCGCCTTCAGCCACGACGGCACGCAGATGAAATGGCGGCCACGTCTCGTCATTGGCGCCGATGGCCAACATTCCCGGGTGCGCCGGCAACTCGCCTTTCCTGTTCTTGCCGACCCGCCGCATAACCTGGTCGGCGGCATGTTGGTCGAAGGTGTGCCCGACTGGCCTGCGGAAACGCAGGTCATCGGCACCGAGGGCCGAACGCATTTCCTGGTCTTCCCCCTGGGCGGCGATCGAGTGCGGCTCTACCTTTGCTACGATTTCGCCGACAAGGCGCCCTATGTCGGACCCCGGCGTCAGGAAAATCTGATCGCAGCCTTCGCTGGCCTGAGCTGCCTGCCCTATGCGCGGAGCATAGCCCAGGCGCGACCGATCGGGCCGTTCAATTCATTCTCGAACGAGGATCATTGGATAGAGGACCCGACCGCGCCCGGAGTCGTTCTCGTGGGTGACGCGGCCGGGCACAACGATCCGATCATCGGCCAAGGGCTTTCGATCGCTTTGCGTGACGTTCGCCTCGTCAGCGAGGCCATCCTTGCCGGCGGTCGCGACCAGCCGTCGTTCCGACCCTACGTCGAGGAGCGTCTCGAGCTGATGCGCCGATTGCGGATCACGGCCCGCTTGTCGGCAACGCTCAAGGCCGAATATGGCGAAGAGGTTCGTCTGCGGCGTCGACGGGCTGGTCATCGGGTGCGAGTGAACAAGATGCTGACGCCGGGACCAGCGGCGCTGATCGGGCCGGAGATGCTGCCACCCGCGGCATTCGAACAGAGCACGCTCGACGCCTTGCTGGCGTGACACCACGGGACCCTCGGATCGGGAACTTACGACGGCCTGAGCCGTTGCCCTCGCGAGGTAACCCATCATGTTCAAAGTCTTCCGCCAGCCGCTTTCTTCCTTCGCCACGCCCCTCAAGCCAATTGCGGGCGTGGCAACCGCTGCCCTGCTGATCGGCTGGGCTGCCGGTGTGGGCGCGCAAAGCGCCAGCCCACCCGGCGTGCCCCCTTTGCCACCCCCCATGCAGGGCGACACGGTGCCGAAAAATGTGCCGCCTTCCGCGCAGGCGCCGGCCGGCCCGCAGCCCCAGCCCGCATTGCTGGGGAGCACGCCGAGTCTTCCCCTGGCTCCGCTCAGCCATGACGAGGTGCGTGAAGCCCAGAATCAGCTGATCGCGCTGGGCTTCGATCCGGGGGCGGCCGACGGCGAGGCCGGTCCGTCCACCGTCTCGGCGGCGCAGCAGTACGACCAGAGCCGCGGCGGCAGCGGTCGAGTGTCGATCGACAGCGCGCTGCTCGCCCGCCTGAAGGCGGACACCGCGCCACGCCTTACCTACGACCAGGTCGCCGCGCGGTCGCAGGCGCGCTCCCAGGGACGGGGGTCGACCTCCGCCGGGAACCAGACCGGTGGCGGTGGCGGCGGCATCGGCGGCTTGGGCAGCATCGTCCAGCAGCTCGCGCCGCTCATTGGAGGGGTGATCAGTAGCAACAATAACAACAACAATAACGGCTACGGCAATGGCTATGGTTACGGAAATCACCCTGGCCCCGGCTTCTACGGACCTGGCCCCGTCTACGGTGGTTATCCTTACCGCGGCTACTGAAGCGCTTTCGGGCATCGTCGCTCGTTTCAGCGCTCCGCTACCTTCGAGCCTGCGCAACCACGGGCAACCAATCGAGGCGTTTGTCTTCCCCCGCCGCCGGGTGCTTGCTCCCGCGGCGGAGGACAGGCGATGCGGAGATCCTCGGGGAAGAGATAGGCGAAGGCGTCTGTGCTCGGCGTGATGACGCTCGACGACCGCTTCGCCATGGCGCTGCCGCGCTCGCGATCTTGCGGCCACCCATTTCCGCCGCTCCGAGATCGCTCCGGAATATGCCGACGACGCTGAGCGGCCGCGCGCGGTCAATGCGACCGCACCGTCCGAGTGCGCGCGGCAGGACGGCATTTTCCAAGCGGCGCTGACGGCGGCGATCGAGTCCTGCCTCCCAGCGGGAGCGGCTGATCCGAAGCGTGGAAGCGACCCTGCGCCCGGAGGACTGAGGTGCGGTGCGCCTCCATGCGCTCGGCAAAAGTCGCCTTGCCCGCACCAAGGTAGCCGTGAATCATGCGAGCCGTCGGCATGCTTCACTCGTTCGGTCGGCTCCGCGAGGGCGGTATCGCGCTTTCGCTCTCGACGATTGTTTCCTGCGAACCGCATCAAGAGAAGATTGGAAGCAATTCCAGGGAGAAGAGTCGGTGATCGATATCTTGAAGGTCTGTGCGGCCCTGGGCCTGGGTTACCTTCTAGGCAGCCTCAACACGGCTGTGATCGTCGGAAAAATATATGGCAAGGACATCAGAAACCATGGAAGCAAGAGTGCCGGGCTCACCAACGCTCTGCGCGTGCTCGGGAAATCGGCTGCGGTGCTCGTGCTGGTGGGAGACATACTGAAGGGGATCGTTGCCTGCCTCATAGGGCTGCACCTCGGCGTCCATGTTCAGTCGGGGGAGGCCACGAATTGCGTAAGCCTTCTGGCGGCCGGCGCGGGAGCGGTCATGGGGCATAACTGGCCGGTATATTTCGGGTTCAAAGGGGGCAAGGGTGCCCTTACGGCGGTGACCGTGCTGTTCATGATCAACTGGGTCATGGCCCTCATATGCGTCGCCCTCTTCGTGATCGTCGTCGCTTCAACCCGCTATGTTTCCCTGGGCACCATATGTGCCACGCTGCTTTTAGTAGCTCTCTCATTCGTGCCGGCTTTCGGGAATACATTTTATTTTCATATATTCGCGTGCCTGATGGCGCTCATCGTCGTCTTCAAGCATCGGGAAAATATACAAAGGCTGCTTTCGGGAACGGAGAACAAGCTTACCTTTTGACTCCGTTCAGCCCGGCAGGCTGCGGATGAAATCGATGAGTGCCGCATTGACCTCGCCCGGCCGCTCCTGCTGGGTCCAGTGGCCGCAACCCGGAAGCATCTCTATGGGGCGCAATGCCGGCACGAAGCGTTTGAGGTTGGCCAGGAGCTGGTCCATGCCGGGAGCGATCGCCACGAAGTCGCGGTCGCCGGCAAGGTAGAGCGCCGGAACCGTCACCGCCGCGCCTTGCAGGGAGCCCTGCAGTTCCCAATTGCGGTCGACGTTGCGGTACCAGTTGAGAGCGCCGGTGAAGCCGGTGCGCCGGAATTCGGTGGCGTAGAAGTCGACATCACCCTCGGTGATCCAGGCCGGCAGGGCTGCCGGCGCGCCCGGACCCCGCAGGAAGCCGCTGCCCTTCGGCACCATGCCGAGGCTGGGCGGCGCCCCGCCGCTCGATGCGGCCGCGCGGGCTGCGGCGGTGCCCTCGCCGGACGCACCGAACAGCATGCTGCGTAGGGTCAGGCGCGGATCGCGCGCGAACTCCGAATCGGCGGGACCGGGCTCCTGGAAATAGAGCTGATAGAACTGCGCGCTGTCCGATCGCGGCATGGCGCTCGTTGGACGCACCTTGCCGCGCGGATAGAAGGGCACGCTGAGACCGACGACGGCCCTGAAGCGGTCGGGGCGCATCTGCGCCGCCTGCCAGGCGACGCGGGCGCCAAGGTCGTGGCCCACCATGACGGCGGTCCTCGCCCCGAGTGCATCGAGGAGGCCCACCATGTCGCCGACCAGATGGAACAGCGTGTATTGGTCGATCGCCTCCGGGGCGTCGCTTCGGCCGTAGCCGCGCATGTCGGGCGCGACGGCATGGAAGCCTGCCGCCGCGAGCGCGCCCAGCTGGTGACGCCAGGAATACCAGGACTCCGGGAAGCCGTGGCAGAGGAGCACCACCGGCCCTTCGCCCTGCTCGGCGACGTTCAGGCGAATGCCGTTGGTCTCGATCATCCGCTGCGTTAGCTGGCTCATGTTTCCTGCCGGCTTGGTCGTGTCCGCGAACGCCTTCGACGAGAAGGCGGTGAAGGCTGTCGCGGTCAGCAAGTGTCGTCTGTGCATCATCTCTCTCGCTCTTGTCGGCTAGTGACTATCATATAGATAGTGACTATCGTCGTCGGACAAGCCACGATGTCTGTCGACGCCATTACTTAAATTCGCGGAAATGAAGACCAAGCGCCCCGATCGGCTGTGCCCCGTCGCCCGCTCCCTCGACGTCGTGGGGGACCGCTGGACCCTGCTGATCCTGCGCGACTTGAGCCTCGACGGGCCGCGCAAGTTCCAGGACTTCCTGGGGTCGCTCTCGGGTATCGGTCCCAACACGCTGTCGGGGCGGCTCAAGGCGCTGGAAGAAAACGGTATCGTCGAACGGCGCTTCTACGAGGACCATCCGCCGCGCGCGGAATATGTCCTCACGGCCAAGGGGCAGGCGCTGCGGCCGGTGATACGCGCGCTCCGCGATTGGGGCGAACGGCACACGCGATAGGGTGCCTTCGCCCTCCCTTGGGCAGGCGCGGCTGCTTTCCCGATTGTGCTTGCCCGGTCCCTTCCTGCGTTCGATGCTCCGTCGAAACATCGGTGCGAGAGGGCGCGTTGAAGAGACGGCATGTCGTTGCAGATGCTGCATCGCTGGTGTTTTCCGCTTCCCGGGCGAACGCGCAGCAGGACTACCCCAGCAAGCCGGTGCGGCTGATCGTTCCCTTCCCGCCCGGGAATCCGGCGGACCTCGCCGCGCGCCTGATCGGCGAGCGATGGTCGGCCCAATGGGGCCAACCCGTCGTCATCGACAACGTGCCCGGCGCCGCCGGCACCATCGGCGTGGGGCGGGCCGCCAAGGCCGCGCCGGACGGGCATACGCTCGTCCTGTCGGGCGACGCCGCCGCGGTGACCAATATCACCCTCATGCCGACACTCAGCTACGACACGCGCAGGGACTTCGCGCCCATCACCCAGGTGGGCAGCACGCCCAATCTCCTCGTCGTGCGAAAGGATCTCCCGGCCAACAACGTCGGCGAGCTGGTCGAGCTTGCCCGCAAGCGCCCCGGCAGCCTCACCTACGCCTCGACCGGAATCGGCACCTCCCAGCATCTCTGCGGGGAAATCCTGTGCCAGCTCACGGGAATCGAGATGGTGCACGTGCCCTACAAGGATCTCTACATCAACGATCTGATGGCCGGTCGCGTCGACATGGGCTTCGCCAACACGGTGACCTCGCTGCAGCAGGCCCGCGCCGGCGCGATACGCGCCATTGCCGTCAGCTCGGCCCATCGGGTCGCCGTCGCACCCGACGTCCCGACGGTGGCGGAGTCCGGCGTGCCAGGCTTCGACGTCACGCCATGGTTCGGATTCCTGGCGCCGGCCGGGACGCCGGCCGCGATCGTCGACAAGATCCACGCGGCGGCCATCAAGGCCATCGGGGATCCGGCGGTGCGGGCCAGGCTGGAGGAGCGGGGCTTCGAGATCATCGCCAACACACCCCAGGCGTTCGAAGCCGCTCTCAAGACCGAGATCCCGCGCATCGCCGAGCTGATTCGCGTCAGAGGCATCAAGGCGCAATAGGGGCTGGCTTTTCCGACCGGCGTCGTGTTGGCTATGTTCGCCCCCGACCGAAAGGCCGCTCCATGCTTGCCAGCCGTTGCTTTCCCGTCGTCCTCCTTGCCGCCCTGGCCTTTGGCTCCCTGGTGGCCAACGCGCAGGGCGACGACACCGTCGTCATCGGGGGGAAGACCAAGAAGACGCGCGGCACGATCCTGGAAGCGACCTCCGGCGACATCGCCTGTTATCTGAAGCTGCGCGACGACCGTGGCGCTGTCTTCGACGAGATGGCGAATTTCAGCATCTGCGAGCAGCAACAGTCGCTGGTCGGCAAGCGCGTGACGCTGACCTACACGGTCGCCAATGTGATGGCGCGGGAATGCCAGGGAGATATCGACTGCAAGAAGAGTGATCGCATCGTCCTGGTCGCCACCGCCAGGGTCCTCGTCGCATCGACCGCCCCGCCGACCGCGCCACCGGCGGCCCCGCAGCCGCCCCGACCCGCGGCCGGGCCCGCGGCTGGAGGCCAGGCTTCCTTCTGCACCGCGCTCGAAACGGTCGTCTTCTCCTGCCGCACCGGAACCAAGCTCGTCTCGGTTTGCGCCTCGCCCGAGGCCGGCCCCGCCTGGGGTTATGTGCAGTATCGCATCGGCAAGCCCGATTCGACGGAGCCGCTGGAGCTCACCCTGCCGAGCGCCCGCGTGCCGCCGCCCCGCGCCGCGACCGCCGACACCGTGGGCTTCTCCGGCGGGGGCGGGGCCTGGATGCGCTTCCGCTCCGGCCAGGTGGCCTATGTCGTCCATACCGGCATCGGCAAATGGGGCCCGAGGGGAGAGATCCAGGAAAAAGCCGGCGTCGTCGTGGAACGCGCGGGCAAGCCGATCGCCACTCTCAAATGCAACGCCAAGCCGCAAAGCCAGCTCGGTCCCGACTGGTTCAAGAAGGCGGGCCTCAAGAGCAACAATGAGGATTTTGACTTTTCGGACTGATCCGCCATCCGCTGGTGCTGCCGAGGCGAGGCGATGATGCGCCTTCCCTGGTGGACCTGGGCATGGCCGCTGCTGGCGTGGCTGGTTCTCGCCGCCACGATGTTCCTCGGCGACCATGGGCTTGTGTCGGCGCTGGCCGGCATCTCCCTGATCGCCACCGTGTTCGCCGCCGTCCATCACGCCGAGGTGGTGGCGCATCGCGTCGGCGAGCCCTTCGGCACGCTGGTGCTGGCGATCGCCGTCACCATCATCGAGGTGGCGCTGATCGTGTCGATCATGGTCGGCACCGCCACCCCGGACGTCGTCGGGCTGGCGCGCGACACGGTCTTCGCCGCCGTGATGATCGCCTGCAACGGCGTCGTCGGCCTCTGCCTGCTGGTGGGCGGCGCCCACCATCGCGAGCAGGGCTTCCAGGTCGAGGGCGCGAGCGCGGCGCTGGCCGTGCTGGGCGCCCTCACCGTGCTCTCCCTGGTGATGCCCAACTTCACCCTGAGCACGCCCGGCCCGATCTTCAACACCGCGCAGCTGGTCTTCGCCGGCGCGGTGTCGCTGGTGCTCTACGGCTCCTTCGTCTTCGTCCAGACCATCCGCCATCGCGACTACTTCCTGCCGCCGCCCGGCACGGTCGAGGTCGACCATTTGGCCCGCCGTCGGTCCGCACCGCGCTGCTGAGCTTCGGTCTCCTGCTGGTGTCGCTGGTGGCGGTGGTGGGGCTGGCCAAGGCCCTGACGCCGACGCTCGATGCCGCCGTCGACTGGCTGAAGGCGCCCAAGGCCGTGGTCGGCATCGTCATCGCCATGCTGGTCCTGCTGCCCGAAGGGATGGCGGCGGTGAAGGCCGCCCGGGCCAACCAGCTGCAGACCAGCCTCAACCTCGCGCTGGGCTCGGCGCTGGCCTCGATCGGCCTCACCATCCCGGCCGTCGCCGCCGTGTCGATCGTGATCGGTCAGCGGCTCGAGCTGGGGCTCGGCTTCAAGGAGGAGATCCTGCTCGCGCTGACGCTGTTCCTCGGCGTCGTGACGCTGGGCACCGGCCGCACCACCGTGCTGCAGGGTATCGTCCACCTGGTCATGTTCGCGGCGTTCCTGTTCCTGGCTATCGTGCCGTGAAGGCGTCGAGGATCGCCGGATCGAAGACCGGCAGCGCCGTGCCGTGCCGGTCGGCCCGGATCGGGGCCTGCAGGCGTGCGGCCACATCGGCGGGCAGGGCGCGTGCGACGTCGAGCCGATCGAGCCTTCCCGGCGTGCCCGAGGCCGAGCGTCGCCACAACGCATCCACCAGGCAGGCGGCGAGGCAGCCCACCGGCTCCACCAGCTTGTCGTAGATCATCAGCGGATCGGCGGGCAGCGTGCCCTTCGTGTCGGCGACGTTGATCGAGGGCGAGACCGCGACGACCGCGCCCGAATCGACCGCCTCGATGACGTGATGGATGGTCCAGACGGTGCTGGTCATGCCGCGCGTCGCCAGATCCTCGGCCGGCGTCGGCCCGGCGCCGAAGCCGTGCGCGAGGTCGGTGGGGTGGAAATTGTAGATGCCGTAGGCCGGCCGCCCGATGATCGCCGCGTCGATCACCTGGCCGAACACGCAGCTCACGATGGCGTCCGGTCGCCATGCGTCGAGCAGGGCATGGAAGCCCGGCGTCTTGATCTCGCCCGTGAACACCGGTGCGCCGGCGGCGAGCGCGGCCTCGACGATCGCCGTCTCGATGCCGACGATCTCCTCCCGCGTCATGTGCTTCCACACGCGTTTCCTGAGGCCGATGCGCGCCGTCGGGGTCATCGGATCGTCGGTGACGAGGGCCGCGAGCGTCAGGCGGCCGGGAAAGCGCCGCGCATAGGCCTTCACCGCCTCGAGCGCCATGTAGCCGAACTCGAAGCTCGCCAGCAGGACGATGCGCAAGCCGGCATCGGGCTGCGTCGGCGCTTCGTCGGCCGCCGGCAGGATCAGCTCGCCCCAGCGCGATCCCTCGACCGCGACGGAACGCCGGCCGCTATTTTCGCTCATGATGGTTGGCCCGGAAAGCGGCGACCAGGATGACGCCGTTCAGCACCCCGCTCAGCCCGCACATGCAGGCCGTCGCCAGCAGACCACCCGAGATGCCGTAGACCACCCAGATGGCGTTGCCCAGCACCAGCATGGCGTTGCGGGAGTAGGATTCGTTCTTCGCCACCCTGGGATCGCGCACGATGTCGATCACGCGCGGCAGGGCCGAGCAGGCGATGATGGTGCCGGCGAAGAAGCCGACGCCCTCGTGGATCAGGATGTTCATGGTCCTCGTCTTTCCTGCGCCGATTCGAGCAACAGCACGCTGCCGAGACCACCGTCGGCGCAGATGCTGACGATGGCGCGCTGGCCCTTGGGCATCGCGGCAAGCTCCTTCACCGCCATGCCGATGATGCGCGCGCCGGTGGCGCCGAAGGGATGGCCGCTGGCGGTGCTGCCGCCGTTGGGATTGAGCCGTTCGGTCGGGAAGCGCCCGAAGTCGCGCGGCACCTTCACCCGCTCCCTGAGGAACGTCGCGTCCTGCAGCGCCTTGAGATGGAACGCCAGCTGGGCCGCGAAGGCCTCGTGGATCTCCCAGAGATGGATGTCGGCATAGGAGAGGTCATGGCGCGCGAGCAGGCGAGGGATGGCGAAGGCCGGCGCCATCAGCAGGCCCTCGACCCTGAAATCGAGCGAGGCGATCTCCCAGTCCACCAGCCGCACACGCGGCGTGCGCGCCGGCAGGCGGTCGAGCCCCTTCGACGAGGCCACCCAGATCGCCGCCGCGCCGTCGGTCAGCGGAGATGAGTTGCCGGCGGTGAGCGTGCCCTTGCCGCTGGTGCGGTCGAAGGTGGGCGGCAGGCGCGCCAGCTTCTCCAGCGACGTGTCCTTGCGCGGGATGGTGTCGCGCTTCACCTCGCCCACCGGGATCACGAGATCATCGAAGAAACCTTTGTCCCAGGCCGCGACCGTGTTGCGATGGCTCGCCAGTGCGATCTCGTCCTGCTCGACGCGGCGGATGCCCCATTCCTTGGCGGTGATCTCGGTATGCTCGCCCATGCTGAGGCCGGTGGTGCGGTTGGCGATCGCCGGGATGAACAGGCGAATGTCGCGCAGATGCACATGCATCGCCTGGTCGATCCTCTGGCCGAGCGATCGCGCCTGCTGGAACTTGCGCAGCCAGTCGGAGAGGCGCTGGCCCAGCCCGATCTGCACGCGGCTGAGGCTGTCGACGCCGCCGACCAGGGCGAGATTGTAGGCGTCGCCGTCGATCATGCCGGCCGCTTCGACCGCGCCGATCATGCTGGTCGAGCAGGCCATGACGGTGGAGAAGGCGGGCGTCGTCGGATCGACGCCCGCATCCATCAGCACCTCGCGGGCGATGTTGCTCCATTGCAGGCTGGGAACGACCGCGCCCCACACCGCGAAGTCGGGCCGGCCGCCGTCCAGCAGCCCCACCATGTGCCGCACGACGGGAACGGAGAGCTCGAGGGCGTCATAGGCGGCGAGCGCGCCATCGACCTTGGCGAAGGGCGTGCGCACTCCCGAGGCCAGCCAGACATCGACAGGACGCGGCATGTTGCTCCCTCCTTCAGGTCACGCCGCCAGGCAGCAGCGCTTGGCCTTCTTGCCGCTGCCGCAGGGGCAGGGATCGTTACGCCCGACACCGCGCATGGGATTGAAGGCGGGCATGCGGGCTTGGAGCTCCTTCCGCACCGCCGCCACTGCCTCGTCCTTCTTCGTCCATGCCCCCTCCTCTTCCTCGTCTTTTTCGTCGGGCCACCTCTTCAACTCCGTAAGCACGTCCTTGATATAGCCGCAACGATCGGCCTCGAAGCGGCCGATATCGTCCGGCTCCCGCTCGGCGCGCGCCAGGTCCTCGGCGAAATGCCGGCGCTCCATGACATGATCGGGAATGGCCCCGCGGTCCCAGGCGGCCATGACGGCGGGCTCCATATCGCGCAAGCCCAGCAGGCCGATGGCCATCGTCCAGCCGATCCACGCCATGTCCTCATCGGGCGCCAGCCTCTCGGCGCCGAAGCGCTGCAGGAAGCCCACGAACAAGCCGCGGTCGATGCGTCCTTCCCAGGTGAGGAAGGCGGCGGCGCCGAGCAGCGCATCGCGAATATATTCGCCGAGCCGCTGATCGGCGATGGCATCGAACAGGCCGTCGACGTTGCCGTCGTAGGTCCCGACAAGAATCTTCGGCAAGATCTCGGTGGTGACGTCGCCCAGCAGCTCGACTTCTTCTTTCGGCCGGCGCAGGAAGCGCAGCAGCGGCTCGAAGCCCAGGGGATCGCGCCGGCCACCGATGATGAAGAGAGCGCGAAAGAACAGCCTCTCGTCGTCGTGGTCGATGAGCTCGCCGTCGGCGGCCCGTTCCAGCGCCGCCCGCAAGAACGGCCCGGACAGGGGGTAGTAGGCGGTGCAGCGGACGACGGAAGCCTTTGGCAGGATCCGCTCCGTCCTCAATTGGTCGATATCGATCCCGATATCGATGGCCGGCAAGTCGTCGGGCGCTTCGTTCGCCATGTCCGGTTCCTAAGCCGCCTGTTCCAGGGTCGAGGCCACGTCGCGCGTGGTGACGCGGCGCAGGTCACGCACCTTCGTCGTGTCGAACGGCCGGGCGCGGTGCATGGTGCAGCGATTGTCCCAGATCACCAGGTCGCCCTGCTTCCAGCTATGGGCATGGACAAACTTCGCTTGCGTCGCATGCTCGATCAGGTCGAGCAGCAGCAGGCGCCCGTCGGGCAGCGGCCGGCCGATGATGTGCGAGGCGTGGCTGGCGACATAGAGCGTCTTGCGGCCCGAGCCGGGATGGGTGCGCACGACACGCTGCGGCACTGGCGGCAGCGAGGCGAGCTCCTCGGGGCTGTACTTCACCACGCCGAGCTGCTCGCGCGAGCGCCAGATCGAGTGCTCGGCCACCAGCCCTTCAAGCTCCGTCCTGGTCTTCTCGGAAAGCCCGTCATAGGCCGCGCGCAGGTCGGCGAATTCCGTCTCGCCGCCCTCGTCGGGAATGATGTGGGCATAGAGCATCGACAGCGCGCCGGGCACACGGCGGAACGAGGCGTCGGTGTGCCACAGGCGGTTGCCCAGCCAGTCGAGCCGGCGTCGCGCCTCGGGCTCCATGACATTGCCGTCGCCGTCGAGGTTGGAGATGTCGGCGATCTCGTTCGACGGCAGGCGATGCTTGATGTCGCGATGCCGAAGCTTCAGCGCCGAGGATTCGACCGGACCGAACTGGCGGGCGAAGGCGATCTGCGCCTCGTCGTCGAGCTTCTGGCCATGGAAGACCACGACGGCGTAACGATCGATCGCATCGACGATGGCCTTGTGGTCGGCGGCGCTCAGCGGACGCGACACGTCGACCCCCGAGATCTCGCCGAAGAACAACGGGTGCAGTTGCTTGACCGAAACCATGCTGGCCTCCATCGTTCCTTAAGCCTTCCCCTTATAATCCTCCAGGAAACGCCATGCCGCAAACCTACAAGCTCGCCCTGCTCGACGATTACCAGAAGGTCTCCCAGCGCCTGGGCGACTGGGACCGGCTGCGCAAGCGCGGCGTCGAGATAACCGTGTTCCACGAGCCCTTCACCTCGGTTGAGGATGCCGCGGCCAAGCTCGCGCCCTTCGACATGGTGCAGCTGCTGCGCGAGCGCACGGCCTTTCCGCGGGCGCTGATCGAGAAGCTGCCCAACCTGAAGTTCATGGTGCTGACCGGCGCGCGCGCGTCGAGCCTCGACGACAAGGCCGCGACCGAGCGCGGCATCCCCATCAGCAACACGCCGGGCGGCGGCTCCAACGCGCCTACGGCCGAGCTGTCCTGGGCGCTGCTGATGATGTGCGCCCGCGACCTCGCCAAGGCCGAGACGCTGATGCGCGCCGGCAAGTGGCACGACGGTATCCAGAACATGGTGGTGCTCGAAGGCAAGCGGCTAGGCGTGATCGGGCTGGGGCGGCTCGGCAGCCGGGTCGCCGGCTACGGCAAGGCCTTCGGCATGGATATCGTGGCCTGGAGCCAGAACCTCACGGCCGAGAAGGCGGCGGCGGGCGGTGCCAGGCTCGTGAGCAAGGACGAGCTGCTGGCGACATCGGACTTCGTCACCATCCATCTCGTGCTGTCGCAGCGCACGCGCGGCCTGCTGGGTGCGGCCGACCTCGCCAAGATGAAAAAGACCGCGATGCTGATCAACACCTCGCGCGGGCCGATCGTCGACGAGGCGGCGCTGATCGCCGCGCTCAAGGCCGGCACGATCGCCCATGCCGGCCTCGACGTTTACGACCACGAGCCGGTCGGGGCGGACCATCCCCTCAGCAAGCTCGACAATGTGACGCTGATCCCGCACCTCGGCTACGTCGTCGAGGAGAGCTACCGCCACTTCTACGCCGGCACGATCGAGGACATCGAGGCCTGGCTCGACGGCAAGCCGATCAACCTGATCAATCCCGAGGCGCTCACCCGCAAGTAATTCCTCCCCAGCGAAGCTGGGGAGGTGGCCCGCAGGGCCGGAAGGGTCGGAGGCTCCATTTGGCGTTCACGACCCCTCCGTCCGCTTCGCGGACCCCTCCCCGCGCTACGCGCAGGGAGGAAATTTGAGAGGGATGTCGATTCCCGGCCGCCTCGAACGTCGATGAGGTGACGGACACTTCCGTCCCAACCCGAGGAGATCGACATGACGCAATACATGCTGCTGCTGCATCAGGCCCCCAACTACAACATGGACCTGCCGCGCGAGAAGATGATGGAGATGACCAAACGCTATATGGCCTGGGCCGACGGGCTTCGACAGAAGGGCAAGATGGCGGGCGGCGAGAAGCTCGCGGCCGGGGGCGTGCGCCACATCAAGGCCGAGGGCGGCAAGCCGGTGGCCAGCGACGGGCCCTATGCCGAAGCCAAGGATGTGATCGGCGGCTATTTCGTGATCGAGGCCGCGGATGCGGCGGAGGCCGAGGCCATCGCCAAGGACTGCCCGCACGTCGGCCTGTCGCCGACCAACTGGATCGAGATCCGGCCGATCGAGGACATGAGCAAGGTTCGCGCCGCCGCGAGCTGACGCATTTCCGTCTCCGACCTGGTGGCGTCGCTCGCCCGCGACGCCGGCCACCGCCTGGTCGCCGCGCTGGCGCGGCGGCTGGGCGCCGGCTGCATCGATGTCGCCGAGGATGCCGTGCAGCACGCGCTGCTGCAGGCTCTCTCGACCTGGCCCTTCAAGGGCATGCCTGAAAATCCCGAAGCCTGGCTCGCCACGGTCGCGCGCAACCGCGCCCTCGATCTTCTGCGCAACGAGGCGCGCGGCCTCGACGTCGCCGACGCGCTGGTGCCGATCTCGCCGCCGCACGCCGAAAGCGAAGGCCGCTTCGACCGCGAGCTGAACGACGACGAGCTGGCCTTGCTCTTCGCCGTCTGCCATCCCGCGCTGTCACCCGAGATGCGCGTGACCTTCGCGCTCAAGACCGTGTGCGGCCTCACCGTGCCGCAGATCGCCTCGGGCCTGCTGAGCGAGCCCACGACCATCGCCCAACGTCTGGTCCGCGCGCGTCGGCAGCTGGAGCGCGCGGGCGTCGCCATCGAGCCGCCGCCGCCCGAGGCGCTGCCGGACCGCGCCGAGTCGGTGCGCACCGCGCTCTACCTGATGTTCAACGAAGGCTACTCGGCCTCGTCGGGCGAGACGCTGGTGCAGCCGGAACTCTGCGTCGAGGCGGTGCGGCTGGCGCGCGCGCTGGCGCAGCATCCGACGACCGCCGGTCCGGCGAGCGATGCGCTGGCGGCTTTGCTGGCGCTGACGGCGGCGCGATTGGCGACACGCGTCGGTCCCGATGGCGTCGCGCAATTGCTGGAGGACCAGCCGCGCGAGCAGTGGGACCAGGCGTTGATCGTGCTGGGCCTTGCCCATCTCGAACGCTCCGCGCGCGGCGACGCGCTGACGGTGTGGCATCTGCGGGCCGAGATCGCCTCGCTGCATGCCACCGCGCCCGACACGGTGGCGACCGATTGGCCGCGCATCGCATCGGTCTACGATCAGCTCCTCGATCTCGATCCTTCGCCGATGGTGGAGCTGGCGCGCGCCGTCGCGCTTGGTCGCGCCGAGGGAGCTGCCGTGGGATTGGCGGCTCTGCCGGAGATCGAAGGCAATCCCTATGCGCACGCGGCGCGCGGCGTGTTCCTGTCCGAGCTCGGCCGAAGCGAGGAAGGGCGCGAGGAGTTCGAGAAGGCCACGGCACTCGCCCGCACCGAGCCCGAGCGGCGGCTCATGGAGCGGCGGCGCGCAGGCGAATCGAGATCAGCCAGGTCGACGCTCCGAGGATGATCGCGGCGGCAATCCACTCGGCGGCGGCGAGGCGGGGCGGGTTGACCCATCCGGCCTGCGCGGCCGCGGCTTCCAGCGCAATGGCGAAGAACGGCATGGCTGAGAGCGCGATCAGGTAGGTCTGAACGCCCGTGGTGTTGATGGTCCAGAACCCGAGCCAGGTGCCGGGCGCGCGGAACAGCAGGCCGGCCAAGGCTGCATAGAGCCAGAGCTCGACCCGGCCAAAGGCGTCGCCGCCGCCAGCCCAGGGTGAGGCGATGACGCCGGCGAGGCCCGCGAGCGACCAGGTGAGGATCAAGGCCATCGATGCCGCGACCAGGATCTCGCCGGTGAAGCGGCAGCGCGCCGCCATATCCGTGGCGCGGTTGCGTGGATGGTAGGCGATGATCCACGAGCCGGTGACGGCCAGGATCTCCGACAGCAGCAGCCAGACGATGCCGCGCCAAGTCGCCTCCGAACCGATGGCAATGCCGAAGGCAACGATGCCCAACCCCAGGATCGCGAGGCCTGGCCAGTCGCGGCGCTGTGGCGACTGCTTGGTCAGCAGCCAGCCCAGCAGCGCGCCGATCAGCACGCTTGCGGTGGCAAGCAGGGTGCTCTGCGTGATGGCGAGCCAGACGACGGCGGCGGAGGTGGCGCCGTTGATGGCGACGCGCAGGAAGGCGTAGCCCACGGTCCAGGGCGCCAGGAGGTCGCCCCAGCTTCCGGGGGCGCGGCGGCCGACCCACAGCATGGCGAGGCCGCCGATGAGAAGCTGCACCAGCGTGTAGGCCCAGGCGTCGAGCCGCGCGCCGGCGACGACGTGGCGCGTCAGCAAAAGATAGAGCGACCACAGCAGCGAGTTGCCGAGCGCTATGGCCAGGAGACGGCCGCTCATGGTGTCCGGATCTCAGGTGCGGAAGCGCAGCAGCAGGTGATTGACGCCGTTCAGCTTGACGTAGAGGTCCTCGAACTGGGCGTAGAAATCCTCCCACTGCGGCAGGCCTTCGGCGCCGAGCGAGGTGTAGATCTGCGCCACCGTCTTGCGGCCGTCGATCTTGGAGACGATGCGCGAGGCCAGCGCCGGCAGCTGGGCGCGCCAGGGGAAGCCGTCGAGATTGGCGACCAGCGGCTTGCCGGGCTCGAGGCCCGCGGCGAGCTTCTGCGCATCCATGTCGCGCAGCAGCGGGATCGCCTGCGTGTCCTCCGGCCGCGCCACCGTGTCGAAGCCGGCGCGCGTGGCATAGAAGACATGGGTGCGGATGTTGTTGGCCAGCCGCTCGGCGAAGGCCGCACGCTCGAGCAGCGGCAGGGCATTGGCCTGGCGGCCGATCACCGGATCGCTCATGTAGGTCGTGGGCTCGTAGCGCACCGGCTCGAGGAAGGCGACGACCCGCAGCCCCGCGCCCTGGGCCAGCTCGGCGATCTGCGGCACCGTGTAGGCGCGGTCGCAGCTGTGCAGCAGCAGGTCGTAGAGGCCGGCGTCGCCGCCGGTGACATGGTCGTTGAGATAGGGATTGCGGCGGAACAGGTTGGTCGTGGGCAGGAAGCGCAGCAGCCGGCGCGCCATCGTCAGCCGTTCGGGCATCGCCATGGACTGAGGCGCCAGCGTGCGCAGCATCTCCTGCAGGGGATAGACGCCGCTGCGGCCATATTCGCCGTAGAGCATGACGCCGACGCCGCCTTCCGGTTGCAGGACCGAGACCAGGGCCTTCAGCCCGGCCGGAGGGTCGGGCAGATGATGCAGCACGCCGGTGCAGTCGATGTAGTCGAACAGGCCGAGCCCCATGCCGGCGACGTCGAGCAGCGAGCCGGTGAAGAAGCGGATGTTGCGCAGGCCGCGCGCCTTGGCGCGGGCCTCGCAGATCTCGCGCGAGGCCGTGGACAGGTCGAGATAGACGACCTCGCCCGGGCAGCGTCGATCTGTTAGCTGCTGGGCCAGCATGATGCAGGCATCGCCCGTGCCGCCGCCCGCCATCAGGGCGCGGAACGGCCGGGTGAAGTTCAGCCGGCCGGAGAAAAGATAGTGATTGATCTCGAGAATGTGGCTCGGCGTGCCCGTGATGAGGCGCAACGCCTCTTCGCGTGGATCGCGGGGCGGGTAGGGCAGCGCTTCATATTGGGCGCGAACGTCATCCAGCGGCGACGGCACGGTTATTATGCCCTTGTTTCCCGGCAGATGGGGCGCTACCCCGAGGGGACAGGTCACGCCCGCAACCGATTAGTGCAACAAATCGTCCGGCCATGAAAGGCTATTTCGGTATCGG
>CANIRG010000044.1 GCA_947469635.1 Rhodospirillales bacterium
CCGGCAGCACCGAGAGCTGCGTACCGGCCGCCACAAGACGGGCAATAGCGTCCGCGTTCTTGGCGTCGTAGGAGGCCAGCATCTCGGTCATGGCGTAGTCGCAGGCGTAGCGCAGCACCGCCTGGTAGCGCGGCGGGAGCGACGCCCAGGCCGCCTTGCTGATCATCAGCTGGTTGACGGCCTCGAGCTCCATGACGCCCGGCGTGTAGTAGTACTTGGCGACCTTGTTGAAGCCGAGCTTCTCGTCGTCGTAGGGGCCGACCCATTCGCAGGCGTCGATCGTGCCGCGCTCCAGCGCCGGATAGATGTCGCCGCCGGCGATCTGCTGCGCCACCACGCCGAGCTTGGCCATCACCTTGCCGCCGAAGCCCGCGGTGCGCATCTTGAGCCCGCTGAAATCCGCCGTCGTCTTCAGCTCCTTGCGGAACCAGCCGAACATCTGGCCGCCGGTCTGGCCGCACGGCAGGGCGACGACGCCCGCGGCGTCATAGACCTCGTTCATGAGCTTGCGGCCGTCGCCGAACATCATCCAGGCGTTGTGCATGCGCGGCGTCATGCCGAAGGGCACCGAGCCGTCGAAGATGAAGGACGGATTCTTGCCGATGTAGTAGCCGGTATAGGTCTGGCCGCATTCGACCGTGCCGTTCGCAACCGCGTCGAGCACCTGCAGGCCGGGCACGATCTCGCCCGCGCCGAACGCCTGCAAGGCGAACTTGCCGTCGGTCATCTCGGCCACGACCCGCACGATGGTCTGTGCCGCGCCAAAGAGCGTGTCGAGGCTCTTGGGGAAGCTCGAGGTGAGCCGCCACTTCACGGTCTCGCTGGTCTGGGCATAGGCGGGAACGGCGGCGCCCATGGCGATGCTGGATGCCGCGACCGGGCCGAACTTGCGACGCGTGATTTTCATTGTTTTTCCTCCCTTGGGTTTCTTGCCTGAAATACTAGGACGCGTTCCACCCGCCGTCGATGGAAATGGCGGAGCCGGTGGTGTCGGCGCCGTCCGGCCCGCACAGGAAGACGGCGAGGCCGGCGACGCGATCCGCCTGGACGAAGCGGCCCGAGGGTTGGCGTGAGGCCATGAAGGCGCGCTCCGCCTCCTCGCGTGGCAGCCCCTCCTTGGCCATGAACTCGGCAAGCCGCTGCTCGATAGCAGGCGTCGGCGAGGAGCCGGGACAGATGGCGTTGCAGGTGATGTTCTGGCTCGCCGTTTCCAGCGCCACGGCGCGCGTGAAGCCGATCAGGGCCGTCTTGGTCGTGACGTAATCCACACGGTTCACCGTGCCGCGAAGGCCGAAGATCGAGGCGATGTTGACGATGCGGCCGAAGTTGCGCCGGCGCATGTCGGGCAGCACCAGCCGCGTCGTGTGGAAGGCGGAGGAGAGATTGACCGCGAGCGCGCGGTCCCAGTCCTCGACCTTGAAGTCCTCGATCGGCGAGAAATGGCGGACGACGACATTGTTGATCAGGATGTCGATGGCACCGAAGGTTCGCTGCGCGGTCTCCACGAGTCCGGTGATCTGGCTCGGCTGAGCGAGATCGGCGGCATGGTGCAGTGCGCGACGCCGTGAGCATTTGCGAGATGCAGACGCTTTCGCTCGATCTCATCGGCATCGCCGAAGCCGTTCAGGACGATATCGCATCCTTGCGCGGCGAGGCGCTCGGCCATCGCATAGCCCAGACCCTGCGTCGATCCGGTGATGAGTGCGCATTTTCCCTCGAGCATGTGATCGCCGCTCCGATTTGACGCTGCCGTCGCTTGCTTGGTAGCGCTACGACCTTATCGCAGGGAGAGAAACATGACGAAGGAGCTTCTGGGCTTCATCGGAGTCGGCCGCATGGGCGCACCGATGGCGCGACGGCTGATCGCGGCGGGCTATAGCCTCACCGTCTACGACACCAACGAGGCGGCGGTGGCGCCGCTGGTCGCGCTGGGCGCGACGCAGGCCCGCTCGATCGCGCAGGTCGCCTCGGCGGCGGAAACGGTTTTCGCCAGCCTGCCGACACCGGAGATCGTGCAGGCCGTCGCTGCGGCTGTGGCAACGGGCAATCGTGTCAGGACCTTCATCGACCTCTCGACCACGGGGCCGCGCGTTGCCGCTGAAGTCGGCGAGGCCCTTGCCGCGTCCGGCATCACTGCCATCGATTGCCCGGTGAGCGGCGGCGTCATGGGCGCCGAGAAGGGAACGCTCGCCGTCGTGGTGGCCGGGCCGCGCGACGTCTACGACCGTCTGAAACCGGCGCTCGACGTCATCGGCAAGTCGTTCTACGTCGGCGAGCGGCCGGGCCAGGCGCAGGTCGTGAAGCTGGTCAACAACCTGCTGTCGGTCACCGCGCTCGCCATCACCTCCGAAGGCATGGCGATGGGCGTCAAGGCCGGCATCGACGCAACCATCATGCTCGACGCCATCAACGCCGGCAGCGGGCGCAATAGCGCGACGCAGGACAAGTTCCCGCGCAACGTCGTGCCGCGCACCTTCGACATGGGCTTCGCGCTGGCGCTTTCCTACAAGGACATCCGCCTCTGCCTCGAGGAGGCCGAGCGGCTGGGCGTTCCGACGATCGTCGGCAATGCGGTGAAGCAGGTGCTCGGGATCGCCAAGGCGACGCAGGGCCCCGATGCCGACCTCACCACGATCGTGAAAGCCGTGGAGTCCTGGGCGGGCGTCGAGGTGAAATAGTCAGGCGTTCGCACCCTCGGGCGTGAACGCAGCTTCGTGCCGCTTCACCTGCTCGCGATAGTTCTCGGCGTAGCGATCGTAGACAACATCGTGCCGCGCCGTGTCGAACTCTGTCGCCGGCGGATCGTAGAGGTCGAAGTGGCCCCAGCGGTCCGTGCCGCGCGCCAGCATCGCCGACATACGGAACGGCGCCGTCGGCCGGACATGCGCCGGGATGTAGTTGATGCCGAGACCGACGCGCCGGTGCGAGGCGCGGTTGGGCGCGGAGCGATGCACGCAGAGCGTATGGTGGAGCGAGAAGGAGCCGGCCTCGAGCTGCATCGTCGTCGCGTCGTTCTCCTCGAGCGGCTCCATGATCGTCTGGCCGGCGCGGTTGATGCTGTTCTCGAGACGAAGCGGCGCGTGATACATCTGGCGCGGCTTGCCGTGCGCGGAGAGGACCTCCATGCAGCCGGCCTCTTCGCTTGCGTCGGTGAGCGCCACCCATGCCGTCACCTGGTCGTAGGGCGTGAGGCCGAAGTATGTCGCGTCCTGATGCCACGCCGCGAAGGTGGGCGAGGCGGCCTCCTTGATGAAGAAGGTCCCGGTCCACACCAGGATGTCGGGGCCGATGACGTCCTCGACCACGTCGAGGATGCGCGGATGGCGAGCGAGCCTGGCGTACCAGGGCAACAGGGCGTGCGGCTGGGTGCGCCAGCGGAGGTCGGCCTTGGGCACCGGCATGCCGAGCCAGCTCTCGTAGCGGTCGAGTCCCGCCAGGCACTCGGCGCGTTCGTCCTCGCCGAGCGCCGGAAAGGGAAACAGGAAGCCATTGTGCCGGTAGCTCTCGACCTCGCCCGGCGTGAGCGCTTTCATGTTTCCTCCGCTTGTTGGTCGTCAGAACCATATCTTGATTCCGGCGATGGCGCGCAGCTTGGATGTCGGCTCGTTGCCGGCCGCGACGTAGCTCGCGGTCGGGCCGGTGAACTGCTCGAAGCTCACCCCGATGAAGGGAGCGAACTCCTTGGCGAATTCATAGCGCAGCCGCGCGCCGATCTCGAACCGGGAAAGCCCCGAGCCGAGATCGATGGCGCGGTCGTCGCCGCTCGCCACCATGGCTTCCACGAACGGCGTGGCGATCAGCTTCTGCGACAGCAGGATATCGTAGTCGATATCGAGCTTGAGCGTCGCGATCCCGGTCTGGTTGACGCCGGCCACCGCATCGACATGAAAGCCGAACGGTGCCAGCCCTTCGAAGCCGGCGACGAAACCCGTTCGTGAGAGGCCGTGGCCAAACACCGTCGCCTGTATGCCCAGCTTCGCATCCCAGAAGTCGGAGATCAGGCGGCTGTAGTAGAAGCGGCTATCGACACCCTTCGTGCCACCTTCGCCGTCGATCTGGCCGTTGTCGGCGATGACACCTGAGCTTTCGAGCCTGAGCTTGTTGTAGTCGTCACCGATCCAGCCCTTGGCCTTCCATTCCACCGTCGGCGTCAGATCATGGAAACGCCGTTCGACCAGGCCGTCGAAGCGCCAGAAAATCGCGCCGTCGTCCATCGCCAGTGCAGGCGGGGCCGAGCCGAGGAGCAGGAGCGCCACCAGTGCTTTTCTAGTGCTTGTGGACATGACTGCCTCCTTCGCTGTGAGGAGCGGTGGTAACGGGTAGCGGTGCGCCGCGCGGATGCACCACGAATTCGCGGAACATGCCGGTCATCATGTGAAACATCAGGTGGCAGTGGAACGGCCAGCGGCCGACCTCCGTCATCTGGATCGTGACGGCGACCGAGCGGCCCGGCGGCACGATGACGACATGCTTGCGCGGCCGGTCATCGCCCGCGCCATTGTCGAGATCCATGAAGATGCCATGCAGATGGATCGGATGATTCATCATGGTCTCGTTCTTCAGGACGAGCCGCACCGTCTCGTCCTCGACGAAATCAATCGTCGGCGATTCGGAATATTTCCTGTCGTCGAACGACCAGAAGAACTTGTCCATGTTGCCGGTGAGACGCAGCTCGATGGTGCGATCCGGCGACTTGAGCGGATAGGTCCGGTCGAGACGGCGGAGGTCGCGATAGCCCAGCACACGCTCGCCAGGCGAAGCGTTGACGGGCGGTGCGTGCACGAGGCCGTCGGCATTGTCCGTGGGCATCGCCATCGCCGAATGGTCCATCTTCGAATGATCCATTCCCGCCATCGCCGCATGATTCATTCCCATGTCGGCCATGGTCAGGAGCGACGGCGGTCGCATCTCCGGGATCGGTCCCGACATGCCCGGGCGTGGGGCGAGCGTGCCACGGGCGGCCCCGCGTCGGTCGATGGACGCGGCATGGATGGTGTAGGCGCGGGCTTCCCTCGGCTCGACGATCACGTCGTAGGTTTCGCCGACACCGATGCGGAACTCGTCGACCTCGATCGGCACGATGTCCTGGCCATCGGCCTGCACGACCCGGAGCTTCAGCCCGGGAATGCGGGCATCGAAGATCGACATGGCCGAGCCGTTGATGAAACGCAGCCGGATCTTCTCGCCTGATTTGAACAGGCCGGTCCAGTTGTCGCTGGGACCTCGACCGTTGACCAGGAAGGTGTAGCCCGTGACATCGGCGAGATCGGTCGGATCCATGCGCATGTCGCCCCAGTCGAGGCGGTCGCGAATGATCCTTTGGCGTTCCTCCGGCGACTTCGCCTTGGCCAGATCCCGAATCAGGCCGGGGAGGGTGCGCCTGCGGTCGTTGAAGTAGCCCGGCTCCTGCTTGAGCTTGCGCAGGATCGCCCCGGCGGACATGGCGTGCTGATCGCTCAGCATCACGACGTAATCACGATCGACCTTGTAGCGCTCGCCCTTCGTCGGCTCGACGACGATGGGGGCGTACATGCCTTCCTGTTCCTGCCCCGACGAATGGCTGTGATACCAGTAGGTGCCGGCCTGCCGGACCCTGAAGCGGTAGGTGAAGGTCTCGCCCGGCTTGATGCCGGCGAAGCTCACCATCGGCACGCCGTCCATGTAGAACGGCAGAAGGATGCCGTGCCAATGGATCGACGTATCCTCGGTGAGCCGGTTGGTGACGTTGATCGTCACCTCCTCGCCTTCCTTCCAGCGCAGGGTCGGCCCCGCGAACTGGCCGTTGATGGAGAAGACGCGGCGCTCCTGGCCGTCGATGCGGACGGCAGTGCGATCGATGACGAGATCGTAGGTGCCGGCAAAGGCCGGCGAAGCGCTCAGCAGAACGACGGCGAGCGCGCGGCGCAGATATGAGATCATGGCCAGGCTCCTTTCAGCGGCTGAAGGTGATGGCGCCCTTCATCCCGTCCTCGTAGTGACCGGGGATGTTGCAGGCGAATTCGAGGTTTGGCGCGCGGGCGAATATCCAGACGAAGGTCGCGGTCTTGTCCCCTTCGATCCAGACGCCGCTCGCATGATCCATGGCAGCCATCGAATGGGGCTCGCCCTTCTTCCGCCGCTCGATCATGTCGCGCATCATCGTGCGATGCTCGGCGTGCTCGGCGACCGTGCCGATGATGAACTCGTGAGGGGCGAAGCCCTCGTTGCGCACGACGAAGCGTACCGTCTCCCTGTCCTTGACCTGCAGGGACTTCAGGGAAAACGCATTGTCGGTGGCGACGACGTCGATGACACGCGCGACCTTGCCGGCTTCGCCAAACCTGCCGCCACTCATCGCATGGCCAGGTCCGTGCGCCGACGCCGGCATGGCTGCAGCCAACGCCGATACGCCGACGAATGTACGTCGGAACAACATTTGCCTCTCCTTTGTGGGAATGAACCGTTACGGCGGTTCAGGCCCGGGGAGGCGGCGGATCCTTCGTGAAGAGGAGGCCGGACAGGCCGGTGACCACGGATGTCACGCGTGTGCGGGTCACCGGCCTTGCGTCGGCCGCGGCAACTTCCGGCAGAACGGCGATTGCGCCCGACATCGTTGGGCAACAGTCGCCTGCTGCATGCTTGGCGCTGCCCTTGGCCGGACATGGATCGGGCGGTGGAGCGTGATCGGGGCAATCGGGCGTCGCTGCCATCGTGCCGTCACCATGCGCTGCCATCGCCGTTGCCGCTCCGGAGAGAGGCGGAAAAGCCAAAGCGACGAGGGCAATCAGCCAGAGAAGGCCGCGAAGGCGCATTGCCCTATTATGCGCGTCGGCCGAACGCACCACAACAAGCGCAGCGGGTCAGCGTTGCGGCACGACGTCCAGGTTGATGCGGCGCGCGCGGCCGGCGCTGACGTGGCGGCGCGTGTCCGCAGCGGGCGACGCCGCGGTGCCGTCGTCCTGTGAATTGAACTGCAGCAGTCGCCGATCGGCCCGGCGCAAGGCGGAGATCACTCCCTGGCTGATGATCGACAGAGCCTTGAGCGCCAGCGCGGAGCGGCGGTCGAGAAGCCGCTTGCAGGCGGGACCGTCGAGCTCGATCAGGACGGCGTCGGCGACCACGATGCCGGTCGCGCCGTGCGGCTCACCGATGACGAAAGGCGCGAGCCCGAAGATCCTCCCCTCCGGCAGCCTGGCCAGCAGATGGCGCTGCTGCCGGACCAGGAGCGTGAGATCGACCTCGCCGCGGACGATGATGAAGCAGCTCGGCGGATCGCCTTCGTTGAAGAGTTGCGTGCCCATGGGGCATTCCCAGAAACGCAGGCAGGGCAGCAACCCCACGATCTCCTCCCGGCCGAAGCCGGCAAAGATCGGGAGGGCCATCAGCAGCTCGGGAGCAAGCGCCGTGGGAGTGCCGCCCTGCAGGCCGCGATGCTCGACGACGGTGACGGGCACCGGCCGGGACTGTCGCTGCTGTCCCGTGCGAAGGCTCAGCGCTTCCGATATCTGTTCGTTGACCAGCTTGAGCTGCTGGCAGAGCGAGGTCGCGATGCGCCAGAGGCTGTCGCTTCGCGACATGAAGAACGGATCGCGGCTGAGCAGGCGGCGAGGGGAGAAGACATCTTCCGGCACCCAGTTGGGTGTGGTCCCGGTCCTGGCCATCTCGACGGCGGCGAGGCCGGCTGCGGTCGTGTAGCTGCCGCCATAGCCGTTGAAGCCGGCGGCGACCACGATGCCCGGTCGCAGGAATCCGATGCAGGGAAGCTGGTCTGGTGTGAAGCCCATCGGGCCGACCCATTCGGTCGAAGGCGGCCGGCCTCGCAGCTCGGGGAAGAACTGGTCACGCATCTCCAGCAGGCGGGCGTGGATCGCCGGTGAGCGTCGCCGGGACGACGGGTTCCTCATCGGCCGGTCGTTGCCGCCGCCCATCAGCAACGGCGCGCGCCCGTTCTCGGCGCCGTCGCGCGGCTGGTTGAAGAAGACGGGCCCCCGCTCCGAGGTGCAGATGCGTCCGCGCGCGCGGTCGGGCGCATCCTCAGTCACCATGACCTGGCTCTGATAAGGACGGATGCCCTTCAGCTCGGGAAACAGCAGGCCGGTGAAGGCGTTGGTCGCGATGATGATCCGGCGCGCGACGATGGTGCCTTCCTCGGTCTCGACGCGATGGAGGTCGTCGTCCTCCGATTCGATCTTCAGCACCTTGACGCGGGAGTAGAGCTCGACGCCTGCCTGCATCGCGCTCTGCAGCACGCCGCAGACGTACTTCACCGGATGGTAGGTGCCGTCGCCGGGAATGAAGCGGCCGAGGAACTCGGTCTTGAAGCCGAACTCCGCCTGGATCTTCCGGCGTGACCAGATCTCGATCCTCTGGCCATGCTCGGCGGCGAGCGAGACCTCGTCGCAGATGCCTTGCTCCTCCTGGTCGCTGCCGGCGAGATAGAGCCAGCCCTTGGGCGAGAAATCGCAGTCGATGCCTTCGCGCAGGATGATGCCCTTCAGCAGGTCGCGGTTGCGCAGCGCGAGGCCCAGGACCAGCGAGGCCTGCCGCTCGCTCACCGCCTGCAGGACTTCGGTCGCCATGCCGGGATGCTGCCGTTCCAGGAAGGCCATGCGTTCGGTCGCCAGCCCCTCGTAGATGCCGACGGAATTTTCGGGGATCAGCTCGAAGTTGCCGCCGTTGCGGCCGCTGGCTTCGCCGGCGGGATCGCCCTGGTCGATCACGGCGACGCGCCAGTTCTTTTCGTGGACCAGCGGCGCCAGATGATAGGCGGCGGAGGCGCCGGTGAGGCCGGCACCGATCACCAGCACGTCGACGGCCTGGGGAATCTCGAGGTTCGTCCTGTATCCCGACAGCGGATAGCCGAAGCGGAACCAGAAAGGCCGGTCGTCCTGGGGAATGACGATCTGCCGCCGCGTGGCGACGCCGAAGCGGCCGAGCAGATCCTGGAAGATCGGCCAGGCCTTGGGCGAGAAATCGCACTGCCGGTCGATGGCGCGCAGTTCCCTGGCGACGGTCGCGGTGCCCGACTTTCCCGCAGCGAGCAGCGGCTGGATGTCCTCGATGAGCTTGCGCACATCCCGGGTGCTCAGCCGCTTCTTCGGTGTCGGCAGGAGGCGTGATGCATTTCGCGGCGCCGGCTTCTTTCGTTCCTTGCCGCTCGTTCTCTCCAGACGCATCTTCACTGGGCCCCCAAGCTCCGGTCCGCAAAATATCATGGTCCGAGGGGCAGTTTGAAATCATGATCCGCGGCGATGTCGACCGCCCACAGGAGACGCGTCCATGGCAGTTCCGCTGGCAGCAGTGCGGGTGATGGTGATCGACGACAACGACTTCCTCCGCGAGACGATCGCCGCCATGCTGGCCGAGATCGGCTTCCACCACATCTCCCAGGCGAGGGACGGCAACGATGCGCTGGGCCAGCTGGAGAGGGTCGATCCCGAATTGATCATCTGCGACATCTCGATGAAGCCGATGGACGGATTCGGCTTCGTCGGCTCCTTGCGCAAGCACCCCTGGCCGCGGGCGAAGGACGTGCCGGTGATCTTCCTCACGGTCCATACCGAAGCTGCGATGGTCAAGCGCGCGGTCACGCTCAAGGTCAATGCCTATGTGGTAAAGCCGGTCCAGAAGAAGCAGCTCGAGGCGCGCATCCTTACGGTTCTGGAGAACGCCGTCGTGCGCCGGTCGGGAGTCAGCCTCTGAGTTGTGCTAGTGTCGCAGCGATAAGGAGGGCCCTTGGCCTACGCAGTCAAAGTCAAATCGAAGCTGTACCTGAGGCTGGCGAGGAACAATCCGCACCTGTTCTTCCCCAACGCCCTCACGCTCAATTACCTGCGCTACAAGTTCACCAAGCCGCGACGCACGGTCGACCATGCGAAAGTGTCCCCGGTCTTCGTCACCTATTTCGTGACGAACAGATGCAATCTGGCGTGCAGCTTTTGCATGGTAGGCAATGTTCTCAATCCCAAGGACTGGAGATCGCGCGAGGCGACGGTCGAGACGACTGAACGACTCTTTCGGCGGCCCGTCGCAAAGCGGGCATTGTACGTGATGCTCTCTGGCGGGGAGCCGACGATCAACCAGGAGATCGCCCCCATCATCCAGCTTCTCAAGAAGCAGGGCCGATTGGTAGCGATGACGACAAACGGCCACTATCTGCCGCAGAAGGCCGATGACTTGATCCGCAGCGGATTGGATTCGATCAATGTCTCGCTCTACCCGGACAATTTCGTCAAGGTTCGCGAAACATTACCGGAGATCACGCCTCGCATTCACGCAAAGATATGCAAGGTCATCACGCGGCAGATGCTGGACGACCCGATCGAGATCGAGGCCGCCGTCGAGCTCGCACAGGCCGTCGGCGCGCAAGGCATTTACCTGGCAAACGTGTTCCCGTCCCACAATGCGCCGACCGCGCTGGACACCAGCATCATCTATGACCGCGACGAAGGACTGTTGAACTCCGTAAAAGAGCGTATAGGCGCGAAGTTCCGCAACATCCCTATCTATTGGCCGGCGCCCGCGCCGATGGTCAGAGCGCCGCTCAAGCTCTGCAGGATGCCTTGGTATTTCGTCACCTTCGATTCCCAAGGAAACATGGGGATGTGCTGCAACTCGGCGAACTGCACACAAGGCAACATATTCGATCTTGCTCCGGCCGAGGTGATGAACACCGATGAGTGGAAGACCGTCCGCGACGGCCTCCTGTCGCCGGGGCCGGTCGCTTCCATTTGCAGCACCTGCTACATGATGAACGACCGATATGGGTCGAACGTCTAACCGTCCTTCGCGATCCGAAGCTCAGTTCTTCTTGCTGATGTTCCAGACTACCGCCACCGGACCGGGCAGCCAGCCTTCGAGCCTGTCCTTGCGATAGGCGCCGAAGCCCTTGAACTCGCCGATCGGGACGTACACCGCCTGCTCCATCACGCGGTCGGAGATGGCGTAGCCCAGTTCCTTGCGCTTGGCCGGGTCGGTCTCGGCCAGGAAGGCGGTGCGCAGCTTCTCGATCCCGGGATCGCACGGCCAGCCGAACCACGCCTTCTCGCAGGTCGCGGCGGCGAAGTTGCTGGTGCCGGGATTGTCCATGTCGATGGTTATGTTGGTGGTGAAGAAGATGTTCCACCCGCCCTGGGCGGGCGCCTCCTTGCGGGCGCGGCGCGACACCACGGTCTGCCAGTCCATCGGCAGCACATCGACCTTGAAGCCCGCGCGCTCCAGCTGCTGCTTGGCCACCGGCTGCAGGCGGTTGGACGATTGCAGGTCGGTCTGGTGCAGCATCGCGACGGGTGTGCCGTCGTAGCCGCTCTCCTTCAGGAGCGCCTTGGCTTTCTCAAGATCGGGCTTGATCAGGAAGTCGCCATATTCCTTGCCGTAGGCGGTGCCGCAGATGAAGGGTGCGTTGCAGACCTTGTAGATTTCCGGATCGCCGACCTGGGCGCGCAACATGTCCTCCTGGCCGATCGCATACATGGCGGCCTGCCGCGCCTTCACGTTGTTGAAGGGCGGCTGGAGGTGGTTGAAGCGCATCAGCCCCTGGCCGCCCAGCGCGTTCCAGCGATAGAGCGACACGTTCTTCTCCGCCTTGAGCAGTGGGAAGAGATCGGTCGGCGGTGCCTCGATCAGGTCGATCTCGCCCGAGATCAGGGCATTCACCGCGGTGCTGGGATCGGGAATGGCCAGCCACTCGACGCGGTCGACCTTGACCACCTTGCCGCCCGCCAGCATCGAGGGTGGCTCGGCGCGCGGCTTGTACTTCGTGTTCTTGATGTAGACGACCTTCTCGCCGGCCTTCCATTCGTCCTTCTTGAAGATGAAGGGACCGGAGCCGGTGTAGTCCTCGATCTGCTTGTTGGGGTCGGTGTCGGCGACGCGCCTGGGCATCATGAAGGGAGTGCTGGACCCCACCTTGCCCAAGGCCTCGAGCACCATGCCGAAAGGCTCTTTCAGTACGATGGTGAAGGTCTTGGCATCCACCGCCTTCATCTCGGCCGTCGCCTTCGCCAGAAGCTGGCCGAAGCCGTCGCGCGCGCCCCAGCGCTTGAGCGAGGCGATGCAGTCTTCCGAGGTGACCGGGGTGCCGTCGTGCCATTCCAGCCCGTCGCGCAGCGTGATCGTGTAGGTGAGCTTGTCGGCCGAGACCTCGTATCTCTGGGCCATCTGCGGCTGGACCTTGAAATCGGAATCGGTAGCGAACAGCGTGTCGTAGATCATGTAGCCATGGTTGCGGCTGATGTTCGCCGTGGTCCAGATCGGGTCGAGGATCTTGATGTCGGCGTGCGAGACCATGCGCAGAGTCGTCTGCGACATGGCCGGCGAGGTCGCCATCCCGAATAGAACGGCGACGGCTGCCGCCAGCTTGCTCAAGTGGGCCATAGCTTTCCTTCCACGATGCTGCGGAAGGGGACGCAAAGTTCATGCCGGGTGAAAAGGGCCGGGCGCCCGCGGGGGCGCTCGGCTGTGTTTCGACGAGCAGGGGTGGAAGCTCACGGTCGCTGCTTCCGCTCCTTGAGCTTCTGGGTGTCCCTCTGGATCTTTTCCATGGCATCCCGGTCGGCCTTGGTGGGGCCACCCGAGTTGCGATCCGATCCGATCGCCGTCTGGCTGCTCCGGGGGACGTTGTATCCGCCGGTGGTGCCCGACGAGATCACCGGCGCCGTCCGGGGTTGGTTGCGCTCGTTGATCCGGCGCTGCTGCTCGCGGACGGCGGCGGCGCGAGCGTCGTTCTGGCGGTTGATCTCCCGCTGTTGTGCCCGGAGCGCGGCGGCGCGGGCTTCGGCCTGGCGGTCGATCTGCGCCTGCCTGGCGCGGGCGTCGGCGGCCTGGTCCCTGGCCGATCCCGCCGACGGCAGGGCAAGGACGATGGACAGGGCGCAGAGGGCGGCGGCGAATGTGTGCTCGAGTTTCATGACGGGTCCTTTCCAAGTGAGTGAGAGTCGGTCACCGCGTCTGGGCGGGCTGCGCGGCCCGGGGGGCCGGGACCGCCTGCGGCAGCGGCTGGGCACGAAGGTCGGGCATCGTGCTCTGCAGCTGCTGCTGCTGGATTTGCGGCTGTGCCATCGGAGCGGCGAAGACATGGGGCGAAATGAACCGCGGGGGCTGGGCCGAGGCCGAAGCGCTCGACATAAGCAGGGCGGCGGTGAGGCCCGTCAGGGCGAACTTGATGGTCGATGTCATGGCTGGTTCCTCGATGGGCCATCGCGTCAGTCGCGGTAGCGATGTCGAGGTAGACGGACCGTCCGGATTTTTTGCCGGGTTGTGGCGAGGAATTTTTTGGCACCCGTGCGTTGGTCCCTATACGATGGCGTGGCGAGGCGAGGGGAAAAGCGGGGGACGGGATGGGGGCCGATAGTGCCGCCGATCGGGCGCTTGTCGCCGCGGCCGTTGCCGGAGACCGGGCGGCGGCCGAGCCGTTGCTGCGCCGGATCGCCGACACGATCTGGACGGCCTGCCGGCTGCTCACGCGTGAGGAGGCCGATGCCCGGCAGGCTTTTGCGGAGGTCGCGGCCCAACTGCAGGCCGACCAGTTCCGCCGGCTGCAACCCTATCGCCACGGCAGCCCGCTCGACGGTTTCATCGCCCTCGTCACCCGCGAGCTGCTGGCGCAGCGGTTGGTGCGCCTGCTCCAGGACGATGCCGGGCGCGGTTGGCGGGCGTTCGAGCATTTCTTCCATGCCGACTTCCAGCGGCTGATCCGCCGGCGCCTGCCGGGCTCCCAGCACGAGGAGGCGAGGCGCGACGCCTATCAGGAAATCTGTGTCGCCCTGCTCGACAAGGAATGCCGCCGCCTCAAGGCCCACAGCGGCATCGGCAGCTTCGCGGGCTTCGTCCTGCAGGCTGTGGACCGGCTGCTGCTCGACTTCATCCGCAGCTTCAGCCTGCGCCGTCGGGCGCCGGCCGCCATCGGCCGGCTGGAACCACTGGACCAGGAGATTTTTCGCCTGGTTCATTGGCAGGGGGCCGAACCGGACGTCGCCAGGCTGCTGGTCGTCGTGGCGACCCGCGTGCAGCCCGCCCCGAGCACGCAAGCCGTCGCGGAAGCGCTGCAGCGGGTGCAACGCGCGTTGCCGGCGGGCTATGGCGCCGCGCCGGCGACGCGGGTCATCTCGTTGTCGGAGGCGCCTGAGTTGTCGGAGGAGGGCTCGAGGGACGGGCCGTCGGTCGAATCGCCGGAGCAGATCGCGCTCGAACGGGAGAGGGAGAGCCTGCTGTCCACTGCCGCCCGGGCCGTCGGCGCCATCGCGGCGAGCCTGCCCGAGGAGGAGCGGCTTTATCTCCGGATCGCGCTCGCGGGCGCCGAGCCGCTGGCGGCACGGGAGGTCGCCCGCCTGATGCAGCGGCCCGTCGAGGAGGTCTACAAGCTGAAGCAGCGGGTGATGAAACGTCTCAGGGACGCGCTGCAGGACGATGAGGCTGTCAAAAAATGGCGCGTGTCCGTCTAACCGAATGCCCCGAGTGTCTTCTCAAGGAGTTTCCGTGGCGTGACCGATTCCGCTAAGCCCTCCGAGGCCTTGGCCTCTCTGCTCGACGCCGCGCTCGACGATGCAGGGCGTGTAGACCCGGTGCTGCTCGCCGAGCTTGCGGCGCGGCTCGCGCCGGATGGTCTCGATATGGCCGAGCTACAGGAGGCGATCGCGAGCCTCGCCTATCTCGACGAGGTCGAGAAGCGACGAACCTCGGCGCCCGACGACCTCGTCGCGGCCGCCATTGCCGCGGCCTCGCCGTCGGCCCAGATCATCCCGTTCCGGGCGAGACGGCCGCTGCCAGTGGAAACATTCCAGCGTCTGGCGGCGGCCAGCCCCACCGACCACCAGGCCATCCTGTGCCGCAGCCAAAGCGGCCTGTGGACACTGGAGGTTTTCGTCGACAAGACCGGGCAGGAAGGGCGGGCCGAGAGCGGTTCGCTGCTGCTGGCCGTGCATCCCGATCATCGTGAGACCTATGAAGGTCGCACGGCTCGTGTGTTCGTGACGCTGGACGGCGAGGAGCGGGTCCTTGCCGAGGCAACCATCCGCAACGGCGAGCTTTTTGCTGCCGTGTCGCTGGTCGGGCTCGATCTGTGGTCCCGGGATGCGATCAGCGTCGTGTTCGGACCATCGCAGTGACCGACGGCTCGCCCTGGATGCTTGTGACGGGCCCCGGTGCCGAGGGCAGGGCGGTGCCGCTCACGGCCCGGATCGGCGAAGGCACGCGGGGCAAGGCGGTTCGGCGCGTCGAGGTGCGTCAAGGCAGCACCGACCTGCTGGAATCGGCGGGCGCGGCCACGCAGCAGGTCTATGAAATCCTCTATCGCGAGAAGTATCTCGATCGCCAGGTCGTCGTGAGCTACGAGCCCGGCGCCGACCTCGCCAATGTTCATGGCCGAAGCGCCGATCTCGCCTTTGCGCTGGCCTTCGCTCTCGCCGTTGCGCCGGCCAAGTTGTCGATCGCGGCCACGGGCGTGCTGGGGGAGAACGGCGCGATCCAGCCTGTCGACGGCTTGCCGCAAAAGATCGCTGCGGCTCTTGCCGTGCTCCCGGCGCAATCCCTCATCGTCTTTCCCGGGGCGAATGAAACCGAGGTTTCGCCGGAGATCCGCCTGCGGGCGAAGGCGCGCGAGATCGCCTTGCTGCCCTGCTATCGGCTCGAGGAGGCGCTTCGACACATCGGCGTCGCCATTGCCCACACCTGGCTCGAATGTCCATTCCGTGGCCTCGAGCCGTTCGAGTTCAAGCACGCCTCGATCTTCTTCGGCCGCGAAGGCGATATCGAGACGGTGCTCTCCCTCCTGCGCCGCCGCGCGGAGAAGGGCTCGCCTTCCGTCCTCGTCGTCGGGCCGAGCGGCAGCGGCAAGTCCTCGCTGGTTCAGGCGGGCGTGATCCCGGCACTGCTGCGGCGCGGTGCGCCGGACGGCATCGACACGCGCTGGGGAATTCTGCGGTCGCGGATGGTGGCCGCCGACGTCGACCCCGCCCGCGAGCTCGCGAGTCTCGAAGCGGCCTTGCGCGCCTGCTGGCAGCATGGCGAGGAAGGCGGACTGTCGCGGGGCGCCGGATCCTTCACGGACTGGCTGGAGGACCGAAGCACCGAAGCAACGCGCACGCGTTGCGTGCTGGTGCTGGATCAGATGGAGGAGTGGTTGCAGGGGCCGCTGCAGGCCGGGACGGTGCGTCATCTTGCGCAGTCCCTGGTCGAGCTGGCCGGGCGTGGCGTCTGGCTTGTCGGCACCCTTACCAGCGCTGCCCATTCCCAGCTGCAGCAATACCCGGAACTGGCGGCGATCTTCGGCATCGAGGGGCAATACGCGCTCGCCCCACAGCACAGCGCGATCAGCCTGAAGGCGGTGATCGACGAGCCGGCGCGTGCCGCGGGCCTGCATTTCGAGCCGGGCCTCGATGCCGAGCTTTTCGCGGCGGCCAGCCATGGCGGCGCCGACGTGCTGCCGCTGCTGGAATTGCTGCTGACCGAGCTCTACGAGCGGCGCGACCCGTCGCTGAACGAGCTGCGCTTCGAGGCCTATCGCGCGGTCGGCGGACTGGAGGGCGTCGTGAGCGCGCGCGCCGAGGCGGTCCAGGCGCAGGCCTCCGCGGCGGAGCAGGCCATGGTGCCGCAGTTGCTGTGGAAGCTGATGACGGCGGGCGAGATCCGGCCGTCGGAGTATCCGGCGAGCCATCCCCTGCAAAGCCTCGTCGCCTCGTTCCAGGCGCGACGGCTGCTGGTCGAGGATCGCGACGTCAACGGCAATGTCGGCCTGCGGGTCGCCCACGAAGCCTTCTTCCGGCACTGGCCACGCGCCGTCGAGCAGCGGTGCAAGGATGAAGGCGACATCAGGCTATGGCTCGATCTCAACCGCGAGGCTGGCCAGTGGCTGCGCGGCGAGCGCGCCCTCGTTCCGCCGGGCCCCCAGCTCGTGGCGGCGCTGGCCCTCAGCCGGCAGCGGCGCGAGCACTGGACGGGGGGCGACCGGCCGGCGCTCGACTATGTCGAACGCTCCGCCCGGCAGCACGGCCGGCGGAGCATGCTGGTGCGTGCCGCCGTGGGTGTTCCGGCCGCCGTCGCGGTTTCGTTCGGCGCCTATGCGATCTACGATTGGGTCGAGGGCCTGTATGTCACGCGCGTCCGCTTCGACGAGGCGGTGGTGCGCGCGCCCGATTACCACACCGCAGCCGATCCCTATCTCCATCGCCGCGGCATCTCGGTCAGCACCCGCTGGCCTGAGTCGTCGCTTCTGCTGATCGCCAACAGCCTCGCCCTCTATGGCGGCCGCGCGACGTCGGTGTCGGCCAGCTCCAACTGCCTCATGCAACACGGGACGGGACAGACGGCGCCGGTCAGCTACATGCTGCGCTTCGCCCATCCGGTCAGGAGTGTCCGCCTCCATCGTGTCGGTCTATGGCCCGCGACCTCGAGCGGCGTGACGCATCCGGCCTGGAGCGCCCAGGCGGTGGGTGAGGAGAGCCGTCTCGTCGCTGTGGTGGCCGAGCCGCTGCTTGGAGCATTCCAGGATATCCCCGCCAAGATCCATGTCCTGAAGGGGAGCGATGGTGGCCTCATTCACGGCATCCGGATCGCCGCCGACTATCGGGACCGGCGCGGCAAGCCCTTCGCCGCCTTTCATTCCGTGCTGATCAACCAGATCGACCTGGTTCACTAGCTTGGGTCAAACCGGCAGGGCGTCGAGCGACACGCGGGCGCCCAGCCGAAGGCCGAGGGCCTCGGCCAGGGCGTCGATATCGCCGGTAATCGGACCAGCATAGCTGGTGAGGCGGGTGTCGGCATCGCCGAACCACGACAGGCGCCATGCGCCGTGTTCGCAGATCAGCGAGCCGACGACGCGGTCATGGATCGATACGGTCCAAAGCCCAGGCTCGTTCGGGCTGTCGAGGATCGGGAGGAGGAAGCGGCTCAGGAAGCCATTGGCGCTGATCGGCATGCGGCGACTCTAGAGGGCGCAGGTAGAGTCGCAATGAAACGTATGCCTTCAGCTGGCCATTGCCACGAACGAAAGCTTTCGTCGTTACGCGAGACGAGGGAGAATTTTCTCCCTCAGCGCTTCTTGCGGCCTTCCGGTGCCGCAGCGGCGCTGGCCGTGCCCAACGACTTCACCAGGTCGGCGATGCGCTTGCGCACCCGGCTCTCGCGGACCTTGTAGTAGGCCCGTACCAGCTCGAGCGTCTCGCGACGGATCAGCGGGTCCTTTTCCTGCTCGAACGGCGCGGCAGCCTCGCTGAAGCCGTCGCGGCTACGCCCCGACGCCGACTTGGCGGTCAACACGTTCGACGGGATCTCGTCGAAGAAGTAGGACACCGGCACATCCAGCACCTTGGCGAACTCGAAGAGGCGGCTCGAACCGATGCGGTTGAAGCCGCGTTCGTATTTCTGGATCTGCTGGAAGGTCAATCCGACGGCATTGGCGAGCGCGGTCTGGCTCATGCCGAGCAGGGAACGCCGCTGGCGAACGCGCGTGCCGACATAGATATCCACGGGGTGAAGCTTGGGCATTTGACGCTCGATCCATTGCTGACGGTTGAATGCAGGTAGGGTGCACCTACTCGATGGTGGCACCCGACGTGACCACGATCTCTTTCCAGTGCTTGGTTTCGTCCACGATGCGTTGAGCGAACTCGGCAGGCGTACCCCCCAGTACGACGAAACCGAGCTCCTGGATGCGCTCGGAGATGGCCTTGTCGGCCAGTATGTCGTTGATCGCCTTGTCGAGCCTCTGGATGACCGGCGCGGGCGTCGCCGCCGGCGCCACCATGCCGATCCATACCGAGGCTTCGTAGGTCAGCAGGCCGCTTTCCCCCAGCGTCGGCACGTCCGGCAGGAAGGAAGACCGTGTCTTGGTGGTGATGGCCAGCGCCCGGAGCTTGCCGGCCCTGATCAAGGGCAGGGACCCCGAGAGATCGGCCACGCCTGCCGGCACCTGGTTGGACACGATGTCGGCGATTTGCGGCGCGTTGCCCTTGTAGGGGACGTGCAGCATCTTGATCTTGGCCGCGAGCTTGAACATCTCGCCCGTGAGGTGCGAGACCGAGCCGCTTCCGCCCGACGCCAGCGCCATCGCACCCGGCTTGGCGGCGGCGAGGGCGACGAGCTCCTTGATCGTGAAGGCAGGAACCTGCGGGTTCACGAGAATGAGGGCGGGGACCTCGCCCACGCGCACGATCGGCGCGAAGTCGCGGACCGGATCGAACGTCAGGTTGGTGTAGATGCTGGGCGCGATCGTCATGATGCTGGTGTTGGGAAACAGCAGCGTGTAGCCGTCCGGCTCCGACTTGGCGACGAAGGCCGCCGCCAGGTTGCCGTTGGCGCCGGCGCGATTCTCCACGAGCACCGTCTGACCGAGCTTCTGCGTGAGCTGCTCCGCCAGGATGCGGGCGACCACGTCGGTGCCGCCACCGGGGGCGAAAGGCACGATCACGCGAATGGGCTTGGTAGGCCAGGCCTGCGCCCGGGCCGCGGCCGGAAGCAGCAGGCCGGCAACGGCAATAGCGCCCAAGCCGCGCCGTCCGACCGAGTGGAATGTCCTCATCGCACGCTTTCCCTATTGCGCTTGATAGAGGTAGCCCGACGGCTCGCCCCTGAGCGTCGTGCGATGCATGTGCCGAGGCTTGGTCATGTCGTAGCGAACCGCCAGGTGCATGGCGCAGCGATTGTCCCACATGACGATGTCGTGCTGCGACCAGCGATGGCGGTAGATGAACTCGGGCTCGACGGAGTGGGCGAACAGGAACTGCAGGATCGCCGTGCTCTCCTCGTCCGTCATGCCGACGATATGCGTCGTCTGCCCCTCGCTGACGTAGAGTGCCTTGCGGCCTGTCTCAGGATGGACGCGCACCACCGGCTGGGCGACCAGCGGGTTGATCTTCCGCAGCTCCTTCAGCACCTCCGGAGGACGATTGCGGGCGTCCTTGGTGTTGGTGCTGTCATGGACGGCCCAGAGGTCCTCCAGCATCTTCTTCATGACGTCCGACAGTGTGTCGTAGGCCATGTACATGTTGGTGAACATCGTATCGCCGCCGAAATCCGGCAGCTCCAGGCAATGCAGCAGTGATCCGGTGCCCGGGGCGAGCCGGAACGACGTGTCCGAATGCCATTGGCGACCGTTGTTGCGGGTCTCCGACTGCTTGCCCTTCTGCGGCTTGTTCGAGATCACCAGGATCTCGGGGTGGTCGGGATGGCGGAAGCGCGGCGCAAAGGAGACAGGGTCGACCTCGCCGAACTTGGCGCTGAAGGCGATATGGCTCTCGGGTGGAATGTCCTGGCCCGGGAACACCAGGACCTGGTGCTGCAGCCAGGCAGCCCGGATATCGGCGACCGTCGATGCCGGAATATCGGTTCTCAGATCGAGCCCCGTCACCTCGGCGCCCAAACCATGCGCCAGCCGCTTTACCTTCATCGGCCCGCCAGCTCCCTACGTCGGTCTTGCCCGTCGGCAATGCTACTTCACGTTGTCAAATGCATCGCAATACGTCCAATATCGAATGGGGCTTGTTTTAATACCCAATAGGTATCGATATGGATCTACGCGTCCTGCGCTATTTTTGCGCCGTCGTTCACGAAGGCCATTTCGGCCGCGCGGCCGCGCGGCTCGGTATAGCCCAGCCACCGCTCACACGGCAAATCCAGAAGCTGGAGCGCGACCTCGACGTGCTTCTGCTCCATCGCGTGCACAAGCGCTTCGAGGTCACCCAGGCGGGCCAGCTCCTGTATGAACGCGCCCTTCGGCTGCTGGCTGGCGCCGACCAGGCCCAGCTCGACGTGCGGCGCGCCAGCTCGGGCGAGATGGGGCGTTTCACCGTGGGCTTCGTGCACTCCACGGCCTTCACCATCCTGCCCAGCGTCATCGGCCGGTTCAGGCAGGCCTACCCCGATGTGCAGCTCGAGGTCCGCGAGATGCACTACAACAACCTGGTGCCGGCCCTGGAAGGCGGCAGCGTCGACGTCGGCCTGCTGCGCCCCCACATCAACAGCCGCGTGCTCCAGATCGTGACCCTCATCCGCGAGCCGTTCATGGCCCTGGTGCCGGTCGGGCACCGGCTGGCGAACCAGAAGGCGACATCGCTTCGCCAGCTCGCGAACGAACCCTTCGTCCTGTTCTCGCGGACCGGCTCGCCGCTCATCCACATGCACGTGATGCAGATGTGCCTGCGGGCCGGCTTCACGCCGGCCACGATCCAGCTCGCCGACCAGATCCACACGGTGGCCGGGTTCGTCGGGGCCGGCATGGGGGTGGCCATCGCGCCTTCGACCATCACCAGCTTCAACTTTCCGGGGCTGCGCTGCCTGCACATCACCGACAGGGTCGAACCGCTGCCCATGGCCATGGCCTGGCGCCAGGGCAAGGCCACGGTGCTGATCCGCAACTTCGCGAAGATTGCGCGCGCTGCCGCGGCGGCTTGGCGGCCGACGGTGCCGCCGGCCTGATGGCACGAGCATGAGCTCCGAGAAATTGCTCCGGGAGCGACGAAGGCACCTACGCAGAGTCCAGCGGTGCTGGGGGCTCCAGGGGAACGAGAAGCGCGAAGCCGGCGCCGGGGTTCTGCCGGGTCGAGGTCAGGCTCGCCCCGAGCTGTGCCGCAAGCGTCGTTGCGATGAGCATGCCCAGCCCTTTGGCCTTTGCGATTTCGAAACCGGCAGGCAGGCCAACGCCTGCGTCGCGAATGCTGACCGACACTGCGTCCGCCTCGCGCCGGATATTTACCCAGATGTGCCCCACCGAAGGTTCGGGGTAGGCATATTTGCAGGCGTTGGTGACGAGCTCGTTCACGATCAGGGCGAGATGGATGGCCCGATCGGGCGCGAACCGAATTCCGTTCTCCGCCTCGAAATGGACTTCGCAGTTCGACCCGGACGCACCCAGATCCTTGCAGATTTCCTGGATGTACGCTCCGAGATCGATCTTCTCGACCGTGCCGTCGTGCGAGAGGTGCTCATAGAGACGGCCGACCGCCGAGATCCGCTTCGACGCTTCCGCCAGATGCCCGCCGAGGGTCGGGTCGGCGACGATCCTTGCCTGCAGATCGAGCATGCTGGCCACGAGCTGCAGGCTGTTCTTGGCTCTGTGGTTGATCTCCTTGAGCAGGATCTGCTGGTGGTCGAGTGCCGCTTTCAGGCGGCGCTCGTAGCGTTGACGCTCGATCGCCATTCCTAGGATGTTTGCCGCACCCTGCAGAAAGGCGATGTCCTGGTCGCCGAATTCGCCCTCCGCCCTGCTATCGACCTCGAGCACGCCGAACGGCAAGCCGTCGCCCTGCAGGATGACATTCATCGCACGGTGAATGCCGTGCTGGACGAGAAGCTCCGGGGTGCGGAATCTCTGCTCGTTTTCGAGATGGTTGGAAATGACCGGCTTGCCGGTATGCAGGGCGAAGCCGGCCGGCGATTCGAGGTCGGCGCCGACGCTTGCGGTGCCGATGACGCCTTCGTCCCAACCCACCCCGGCCCGCACGATCAGGCGATTCTCGGACGGCAGGTGTTCCAGCACCTTGCAGAATTCAGCCCTCAAGCCTTCGGCGGTGAGGCGCGCGGCGTCGTTGAGGAGAACGGGGAACGGCGTGCCTTGCAGTGCCGAAACGCCCAGTTCCGCGAGAATCTCCTGCTGGCGGATCCGCTGATGAAGCGCTCGCTCGGCGAGGTTCGACGATGGCTGGGCGTCGGGAGCAGTCTCGACCACGGCCGCTTCCCGGCTCGATGAAGGACCTTTGGGGAGAACCAATGCCTATGCGATCTCTTCAAGCCTGACTTCCGCCAAAGCAGCGAATGCGCCCACAGGGTATCGCTCAAGATAGGCCTTGTACATTGCAGGATTGTCGCTGTTCTTGACGGTATCCCAGAACGCCAGCTCGACCTCGTCGGAGGGCGGCGGCACTACGGCGGTGGTCGTGGCGTCCTCGATGAGCAATGCCCGCCGACGGGCTTCGGCGAGGGCGGTGAAGGCACCGTCGGGAAATTTCTCAAGATAGGCGGCGAATTCGGTCGGATCGTGGCTTTCCTTGATGGCATCCCAAAAGGCGAGCTCCACGGTGACGATTTCGGAGGCCGCGACCGGTTCGTCGGTGTCGGGCTGCCTGGCAAGCAGGGCCTTGTGACGGGCCTCGGCCAGGCCGGCGAAGGCACCGTCGGGGAATTTCTCCAGGTAGGCCGCGAACTCCGCCGGATCCTTGCTCTCCTGGATGGCATTCCAGAAGGTGAGCTCGAACGCCGC
>CANIRG010000045.1 GCA_947469635.1 Rhodospirillales bacterium
AAGTTGGGCGAGCGCGCCAGCGCATAGCCCGCCGCCAGCCCGAGCACCGTTGCCGCGGAGGCGCTCACGGCCGCGATGCGCAGCGACAGCCAGGCCGCCGAGAGCATCGCGTCGTTGGCGAACAATGCTTCCCACCATTTGAGCGAGAAGCCCGCCCACACCGTGACCAGCCGCGATTCGTTGAAGGAGTAGACCATCACCAGCGCGATCGGCAAGTAGAGGAACGCGTAGCCGAAGGCGAGGATGTAGAAGGCGAAGCGCGCCTTGCCGGTCATGGCCGCCGCTCCAGGCTCTTGGTCTGCTGGCGCTGGAACAGGGCGATCGGGCCAACCAGCAGCACCAGCAGGCAGATCGCCACCGCCGAGGCGAGCGGCCAGTCGGAGTTGGTGAAGAACTCGTCCCACAGGACCTTGCCGATCATCAGCGTCTGCGTGCCGCCCAGCAGGTCGGGGATGACGAACTCGCCGGTCGCGGGAATGAACACCAGCAGGCAGCCGGCGACGATGCCCGGCAGCGACAGCGGCAGGGTGATGGTGAGGAAGGCGCTGAACGGGCGGGCGCCGAGATCGGCCGCGGCTTCCAGCAGGCTCCAGTCGAGCTTCTCCAAGGTCGAATAGAGCGGCAGGATCATGAAGGGCAGGTAGGCGTAGACGATGCCGAGATGCACCGCCCATTCGGTGCCGAGGATGGTGCCGGGGTTGGACGCGATCCCCGACCAGCGCAGGAACTGGTTGAGGATGCCGTTCTCGGACAGCAGCCCCATCCAGGCGTAGACGCGGATCAGGAACGACGTCCAGAAGGGCAGCACCACCAGCATCAGCAGCAGCGGCCGGCGTGCCGCCGAGGCGCGGGCGATGGCATAGGCCATGGGATAGCCCAGCAGCAGCGCCACGAGGGTCGAGGTGGCGGCGATGCGCAGCGAAGACAGCCAGGCCGCGAGATAGAGGTCGTCGGTGACGAGGAGCTTGAAGCTCGCGAGGCTGAAGCCCAGCTGCACCGGCGGCACCGAATCGGGCGTGCTGGTGCCGAGCGCGATCCCCAGCACGAGCGCGAACGGCAGCAGGAAGAAGACCGCGAGCCAGAGATAGGGAAGCGCGATGATGAACCTCATCGGACCGCGAGCCTCCAGGCTCGCTCAGGAGCGGGCCTGGAGGCCCGCGGTCCGCTTGAGATCGTCATGACTCCAGCTCGTGCGCGGCGTCGGCGGCCCAGCCGAGCCAGATCGGATCGCCGCGGTGGTGGGTGTCGTTGGGCATGGCAGACACCGTCATGAGCGTGCCATCGACGTCGACATGGTAGATCGAGCGGTCGCCCTCGTAGGCGATGTCGACGATCCTGCCTTCGACGGCGTTTGCCGTGGCGGGCCGTTCGGTGCCAAGCGCGATCTTTTCCGGGCGCAGCACGAAGCGGCGGCCGTCCTTCTCGAAGATGTTGGCGATGCCGATGAAGTCGGCGACGAAGCGGGTGGCCGGCCGCTCGTAGATCTCGTGCGGCGTGCCGGCCTGCGCGATGCGTCCGGCATTCATGACGGCGAGGCGGCTGGCCATCGACATCGCCTCCTGCTGGTCGTGCGTGACCACGATGAAGGTGAGGCCGAGCTCGCCCTGCAGGCGCACCAGCTCGAAGCGCGTGCTCTCGCGCAGCTTGCGGTCGAGCGCCGCCAGCGGTTCGTCGAGCAGCAGGATCTTGGGCCGCTTGATCAGTGCGCGGGCGAGCGCCACGCGCTGGCGCTGGCCGCCCGAGAGCTGCGCGGGCTTGCGCGTGCCGAGGCCGTCGAGCTTCACCAGGGCAAGCGCCTCGGTCACCCGTGTGGTGATCTCGGCCTTGGCGGCGCCCTCCCGCCGCAGCCCGTAGCCGACGTTGGTCGCCACATCCATGTGCGGGAAGAGCGCGTAGGACTGGAACATCATGTTGACCGGCCGACTGTGCGGCGGCACGCCGGTCATGTCCTCGCCGTCGATCAGGATGCGGCCAGCGTCGGGCTTCTCGAAACCCGCGATCATGCGCAGCAAGGTGGTCTTGCCGCAGCCGGACCCACCCAGCAGGGCGAACAGCTCGCCCCGCGCGACGTCGAGGTCGACGCCGGCCACCGCCTCGACCGCGCCGTAACGCTTGGTGACGCCGTCGATCCGGACGATCGGGCCGGTCAACTCAGCGACCGGTCTTGATGGCGGTCCACAGCCGCGTGCGCTCGCGGATCTGCTCCGGCGTGCCGGCACTGATGGTGTAGAGCCGCGCGCGATCGTCGGCGTTGGGGTAGATGGCGCGATTCCCGGAGATCGACGGGTCGAGCAGCGCCGTCGCGGCAAGATTGGCGTTGGCATAGCGCGTGAGAGTGGTCGATGCCGCCGCCGTCCTGGGATCGAGCATGAAGTCGAGGAAGCGATGGGCGGCGTCCGGGTTGGGCGCGTCCTTGGGGATCGCAGCCACGTCGATCCACAGCATCGTGCCCTGGTTCGGGTTGGCGAAGGCGATGTCGCGCGGCGTGGCGGCGTTGGCGGCGCGGTCACGGGCCTGCAGGATGTCGCCGGAATAGCCGAAGGCGAGGCAGATGTCGCCGCCCGCCAGGGCATTGATGTACTCCGACGAATGGAACTTGCGGACAAAGGGTCGGATCGCCTTGACCACTTCGCCCGCGCGGTTGATGTCCTCGGCGACCTTCGAATCGGGATCGATGGCGCGGAACTTCATCGCCGCCGGCAGGACATCGGTCGCACTGTCGATCACCATGACGCCGCAGTCGACGAAGCGCGAGACGATCGACGGCTCGAAGATCATGCTGAGCGAATCCACGGGCGCATTGACCATGCGCTTCCTGATCTCGGGCACGTTGTAGCCGATGCCGATCGTGCCCCACATCCAGGGGATGCCGTGCACGTTGAGCGGGTCGAGGCGGGCCAGCGACTCCATGATCCTGGGGTCGAGGTTGCCCCAGTTCTTGAGCTTGGACCTGTCGAGCGGCTGATAGAGGTTGGCGGCGAGCTGGCGCACGAAGAAGGGTGAGGCCGTCGGCAGCACGACGTCGTAGCCCGACTTGCCGGCCCTGAGCTTGGCGTCGAGGATCTCGTTGGAATCGTAGGTCGTGTAGTTGACCTTGATGCCGGTCTCGGCCGTGAAGCGCTTGAGCTGGTCCTCGGCGATATAGTCCGACCAGTTGTAGACGTTGACCTGCCCCTGGCCATGCGCGGAGGCAGCGGCCAGGGTGAGCAGGCAGGCGAGGAAGCCAAGGCGCATCGGGTACTCCGGAATGGGCAAGACGCATCATTCCGGCGGGGGCTTCGAAAGGCAAGCTTCTATGCCTCATGCATGCGATGGAGGTTCCGGGTGAACCACATGGCGAGCGACAGGACCCCGAACAGCAGCACCGAACCCGCGAGCAACGCCACCTCCTCGAGCTGGAGCAGGGAATACAGGCCGCCATAGAGGCCCGCGAGGAGGATGCCGAACGCCACTGCCGGACCGCGCCGGCGCTGCAGCGCCCAATTGTAGATCGTGGCCTGCACGACGACGGCCGCTGCGCTCGCGAAATAGGCGGAGGCGAAGCCGATCTGCTCCGCCAGCGACAGCAGCAGCAGGTAGAACACGCAGAGCGACAGGCCGATCAGGCCGTATTGCGCCACGTGCGGCCGCGTGCCGGTGGCCAGTTCGAACAGCAGGCAAGCCGCAAAGGTGAGGCCGATGAACATGATGGCGTATTTGATCGCCCGGTCGGTCTCGCGATAGGCGTCGACGGGATTGAGCAGGGACACGCCGAACGCCGATTCGAGCACGGTCTTCGTGCTTGGATCGCTCGTGGCACTGGCACTGTCCCACAGCTGGCCGTAGCGCCGGCCGAGATGCGACGCCGTCCATCTGGCGCGGAATCCGTCCTTGTCGACGGTCTGGGTGGCGGGGAGCGAGCGACCGCTGAAGCTGGGCGACGGCCAGGGCGAGGCCACATTCACCTCCGTCCGTCGGCCCAGCGGCGCGAAGGCAAGCGAGCCGCTGCCACCGAAGGTGATACGGAAGCGGACGACGATCGTCTCGCGCGACGACAATCCGGAAGAACCGAGGGGCGCCTGCAGCGAGCCCAGCTCGGCGAGATTGTCGGGAAGCCATTCGATCCGTTGGCCATCGACGTCGGCCGTGGCGGCGTCGACAGATTTGGGATCGGTGAGGTCGAGCGCGAGCCGCGCCGCCGTCCAGTCGACCGCGCGGCCGTCGGCCATCTCGCGCAGGGCCTTGATCTGGAACTCGGCCACGACATCGAGCGTCGCGGTATAGACGGTGACGGCCAGCAGCCCGCGGCGGCGCTGCTCGGGCCTGACCTCGCCGTCGATGATGAGCTTCTCGGGGAGCAGCGTGAGGGTCGATGCCGCCCGGTCAGCGCGCTTGTAGGGCAGCACGATCATCGGCCCCACGAATACCTGGGGGCCGCCCCAGGATTCGGTGACGTTCCGGACGGCCTCGCTTTGATGGGCCTGCCGGTCGGAGATCACGCCACCGACCATCGCCAGCGGAACTTTCAGGCAGATCATCAGCACCGTCAGGATCGCAACGCGCGCCAGCAGGCTGCCGCCAAGGAAGTAGTTCAGAAGCAGGCGGAGGAAACCCGGTCCGGCGGGAGGCGAGGCGGGCGAGGCGATATCGGTCATCCGAAGCTCCTGTTTGCGACGATGGTCCCGACCATCGTGCGAAGCGGTGCAACGCTCGCGCAGGATTTGTGGAGATTTGGTGCAATTCGCCGCCGGCCAGTCGACACCGGCCACGCGAGCGCTAGACTCCTTCATATGCAGAAGATCCTGGTGGTCGACGACGATGCGCACATCCGCGACGTCGTGTGCTTTGCCCTGCGGCGCGCTGGATACCAGCCGCTGACAGCCCGCGACGGCCACGCCGCCCTCGAGGTGGCGGCGCGCGAGCTGCCGGCGCTGGTGGTCCTCGACATACTGATGCCCGAGCTCGACGGTACGGCCGTCTGCGCGCGCCTGCGTGCCAGGTCCGATGTGCCTGTGATCTTCCTCACCTCCAAGGACGAGGAGATGGATCGCATCCTGGGACTGGAGCTCGGCGCCGACGATTATGTGGTGAAGCCTTTCAGCCCGCGCGAGCTGGTGGCGCGCGTGAAGGCGGTGCTGCGCCGCAAGGGGCCGGCAGTCGAGGCGGGCGGCGAGAAGGTGACTCGTGGCCAGCTCACGATCGATCTCGAGGCGCATGTCGCCTCGTGGGCCGGCAATGAGGTCGCGCTCACGGCCACCGAGTTCGCGCTGCTGAAAGCCATCGCCGCCCAGCCGCGCCGCGCCTTCACGCGCGAGAACCTGATGACGGCGGCCTATGCCGACGCGCGCTTCGTGAGCGACCGCACGATCGACAGTCATGTCAGGCACATCCGCGCGAAGTTCCAGGCGATGGGCAGCGATCCGATCGAGACGGTCCACGGCGTCGGCTACAAGCTGGCCGCTCTCTGACATGGCGTTTCGCCTGCGCCGCCTACCGGGCATCCGCTCGCTGCTGCTGGCGACCTATCTGACGGTGCTGCTGCTGCCCGTGGCCGGCATCGGCATCCTGCGGCTCTACGAGAGCGCGCTGATCCGCCAGACCGAATCTGAGCTGCTGGCCCAGGCGGCCGTGCTGTCTGCCGCCTATCGCTCGGCGTGGCTTGAGCGGGCGCCGGCAGGAGCGCTCGCCGCGATGCCGCGCGCCGAGGTGCCATGGGGCGGGCCGCCGACCTACGACGCGCCGGAACGATGGAATCCGCTGCTGGCAAAGCTCGACCTCGCCGACGCACACATTCTACCGCCCGCGGCGGATCCCGTCGCAGCGGGACGCGCGGCCGAGGCGGTGGCATCGCAGCTTGCGCCGCTGCTGGCGCCCATCGTGGTCGATGTGCGCCGCATGACGTTGGCCGGCATCCGCATCGTCGATGCCTGGGGCGTGATCGTCGTTTCGACGGCGGCCAAGGACGTCAACCTCAGCCTGGTCAAGCAGGAGGAGGTGGCGCATGCGCTTCGGGGCGCGCCTGTGGCGCAGCTGCGCGAGCGGATCGTCACGCCCGCCGACTATGGTTGGGAGTCGCTCAGCCGCAACACCGATCGGCGCGTCTTCGTGGCCGTCCCGGTGCTCGAAGGCGGCCGCGTCCTGGGGGCGGTGCTGGTATCGCGGACGCCGCGCAATCTCACGCAGACGCTGTACAGCAAGCGTTTCGCGCTGCTGCAGCTCGTCCTCGTGCTGATCGCCGCCGTGGTGGCGCTCGCCTGGTTCGCCGGCCATGCCGTGGTGCGGCCGACCCGCCAGCTCGCCGCCATGGCCCGCCGGGTGGCGCGCGGCGACGTCCATGCCGTCGATCCGCTGCCCATGCCGATCACCCGCGAGGCACAGTCGCTTTCGGAGTCGATCGTCACGATGGCGCGCACGCTGGAGGCGCGCGCCGACTATGTGCGAGAACTCGCTCTCGGGATCAGCCACGAGTTCAAGACGCCCCTGACCGGCATCCGCGGCAGCGCCGAGCTGTTGCGCGACCATCTCGACGAGATGTCGGCCGAGGAGAAGAGTCGGTTCCTCTCCAACATCCTGGCCGACACCGAGCGGCTGGAGCGCCTCGTGCGCCGCATCCTCGAGCTGGCGCGCGCCGATTCGCTGACCCCGCGTGGTGACGAGAGCTGCGATATCGCCCAGGCAGTGCGCGAGATGGCGGAGGAGCAGCGTCGCAAGGGCCATCGCGTCGGTCTCGGAGAGATGCCTGCGGCTCTGTCAGGCGCAATCGATCGCGCGTCGTTCGACATCGTGCTGTCGAACCTGCTGGAAAACGCCCGCCAGCATGGCGGTGCGGGCGTGTCGGTCACTCTCTCCGGACATGTCGTCGACGGCGAAGCGATTGTCGACGTCGCCGACGGCGGCATCGGCGTCTCGAGCGGCAATGTCCGCCGCATCTTCGACCGCTTCTTCACCACCGCCCGCGATTCTGGCGGCACCGGCCTCGGCCTCGCCATCGCCCGTCAGCGCGTGAAGGCCTTCGGTGGCGATCTGGCTCTCCGTCCCACCGACAGCGGTGCCTTGTTCCAGGTCAGGTTGAAGTCAACCTCATGCTGAGGAGCGCACGTTGTGCGCGCCTCGAAGCATAGGCCCCACGGACGGTGCCTGTTGCCCACCCTTCGAGACGGCCGCTGCGCGGCCTACTATGAAACCACCTCACCCTGAGGAGGGCGCAGAGCGCCCGTCTCGAAGGGTGGACCCCACCAGTCTTGGTGTTGCCCATCCTTCGAGACGCACGCCTGCGGCGTGCTTCTCAGGATGAGGTCAAAATTGAACCGCTGCTTGGTTTCATGTCTCGGGGTCGGCAGCGCCGATGGGCAACTCCTCAGGATCAGGTCATTGTTGGTCGATGGCGATTCAACAGAACCACCTCATCCTGAGGAGTTCTCCATCGGCGACGCCGACCCCGATGCATGAAGCGGGTCTGCGCTGGGGGCGCGCCACTCCAGTGGCGTGAGCTTCCGTTGCCTCAACAAAGACGCGCGACTGGAGTCGCGCACCCCCAGCTCCATGCCCCATGCCGAGGGGACCTCTGGTTGTGAGCTTCATAGGAGCATCGCGCAGCGATGCGTCTCGAAGGATGGGCAACAAACGCGGTGGCGAGATCATTGCTGGTGAACGGCACTCGTTCCGCTATACGCCGAGGTATCTGTGTTGCAGGTCGCTGTCCGCGGCCAACACCTCGGAGGTGCCGGTCCACACGACGCGGCCTTTCTCGACGATGTGATGGCGGTCGGCGAGGCCGATGAGGGCGGCGACGTTCTTGTCGATCACCAGGATCGCCTGGCCCTCGCTCTTCAGCCGGCCGATGCAGGTCCAGATCTCCTGGCGGATCAGCGGCGCCAGCCCCTCGGTCGCCTCGTCGAGGATCAGCAGCTTGGGATTGGTCATCAGCGCGCGGCCGATCGCCAGCATCTGCTGCTCGCCGCCGGAGAGCTGGCTGCCGCGATTGCGCGCGCGCTCGGCCAGCCGCGGGAAGAACTCGAAGGCGCGCGCCAGGGTCCAGGGATTGCCGCGGCCGCTGCGGTTGGCCGCCGCCGCGATCAGGTTCTCGCGCACCGAGAGATTGGGGAAGATCTGCCGTCCTTCGGGCACCAGCCCGAGCCCGAGCCGGGCGATGCGGAAGGACGGCAGATGGTCGACTCGCGTGCCTTCGAACTCGACGATGCCACGGCGAGCCGGCAGCACGCCCATGATGGCATGCACGGTCGTTGTCTTGCCCATGCCGTTACGGCCCATCAGCGTCACGACCTCGCCGGCATCGACGGCGAGGTCCATGCCGAACAGCGCCTGGCTCGCGCCATAGAATGCCTCGAGGCCGTGCACGCGCAGCATCATGCGGCGTCCTCGCCGAGATAGGCCTGGCGGACCTCGGGATGGGCGCGGATCTCGTCCGGCGTGCCGGTGGCGACGGCGCGGCCGTAGACCAGCACGGTGATGCGGTCGGCCAGTGCGAAGACGGCGTCCATGTCGTGCTCGATCAGCAGCATGCCGCGGCTTCCCTTGAGCGCACCGAGGAAACCCACCATGCGCTGGCTCTCCTCGGCGCCCATGCCGGCCATCGGCTCGTCGAGCAGCAGGAGTTTGGGATCGCCTGCCAGCGCCATGGCGATCTCGAGCTGGCGCTGCTCGCCGTGGCTGAGCGAGGCGGCAAGCGTGTCGGCGCGGTCGCCGAGGCCGACGGACTCGAGGCCGCGCCGTGCGGGATCGCGCAGGCGGCGGTCGGCGCGGGCGTCGGCGAGGAAGCGGAAGGAATGGCCGGCATGGGCCTGAACGGCCAGCGCCACATTGTCGAGCGCGGTGAACTCGCGCAGCACGGCGGTGATCTGGAAGGAGCGCGCGAGGCCCAGGCGCACGCGGGCATGGGTCGGCAGGCGCGTCACGTCGCGGCCGGCGAAGCGGACGGAGCCGGAATCGGGCGCGAGCGTGCCGGTGAGCTGGCCCACCAACGTGGTCTTGCCGGCGCCGTTGGGGCCGATCAGCGCATGGATCTCGCCGGGACGGACCTCGATCGACACATTGTCGGTCGCGAGCAGGCCGCCGAAGCGCTTGACCAGCCGGTCGGTGGACAGCAGCGGCTCAACCATCGCGGCGCCCCAGCAGGGAATCGATGCCGCCCCTGGCGTAGAGCGCGATCAGCACCAGCATCGGGCCGAACACGACCTGCCAATATTCGCCCCAGCCCTTGTGCAGCAGGTCGAGCCCGGGCTTCAGCAGCTCCTCCAGGGCGAAGAAGGCGACGGTGCCGTAGAGCGGACCGAACAGGACGCCGATGCCGCCCAGCACGACGATGACGATGAGGTCGCCCGACTTCACCCACGACATCATGGCGGGGGAGACATAGGCGCCCTCGTTGGCGAGCAGCACGCCGGCAAGGCCGCCGAAGGCGCCGGAAACGACGAAGGCCGCGAGACGATAGCGGAAGACCGGGAAGCCGAGCGCCGTCATACGCAGCTCGTTCGACTTCGCCCCGCGCAGCACGAGACCGAAGCGCGAGACAGCGAAGCGGCTGCAGAACCACAGCGTCGCGCACAGCAGGGCAAGGCAGAGCCAGTAGAACGACGCCTTGTCGCGCAGGTCGATCAGGCCGGCGAAGCGGCTGCGGCTGATGTTGAGCCCGTCGTCGCCGCCATAGGCCTCGAGGCCGGAGCCGAGGTAATAGACGAGCTGGCCGAAGGCCAGCGTGATCATGAGGAAATAGACGCCGCGCGTGCGCAGCGACAGCGCGCCGATCACCGCCGCCCATGCCGCCGACGCGAGGATCGCCACCGGCCATTGCAGCCAGCCGCTGCCGAGCCCGTTGGCGGACAGGATGCCGACGGCATAGCCGCCGATGCCGAAGAAGGCGGCATGGCCGAAGCTCACGAGGCCGCCGTAGCCCAGGATCATGTTGAGGCTCACCGCCGCGATCGACCAGATGACGATGCGCGTGCCGACCGACAGGAGATAGCGCTGGCCGAAGGCCTCGGTGAGCAGCGGAAGGAGCGCGAAGACGAGCAGGAGCGCCACGGTGAACAGGCCGCGCGGCGTGCGCATCGACGCGAGCATGTCTTTCATCGGAGCGCGCCACAGCAAACCAACCTCATCCTGAGGAGCCGCGCACAGCGCGGCGTCTCGATCCGCGCGGGGTAACCCCCGCGCTGTGATGGGCAACGGCATTGTTGTATCCCACCCTTCGAGACGCGACCCTGCGGGTCGCTCCTCAGGGTGAGGTTTTTGTTGTTGCTACACACGACTACGACCGCTGCCCGAACAGGCCGGTGGGCCGCCACACCAGCACGCCGGCCATGAGGATATAGACCAGCACCTGCGAGATCGCGGGCGCCGCGCTCGAAGCGGCGGCGGGAGCCATGAAGGTCTTGAGCAGGTCGGGCAGGAAGGCACGGCCGACGATGTCGATCTGGCCCACGATCATGGCCGCCACGAAGGCGCCCTTGATCGAGCCGATGCCGCCGATCACGATGATGACGAAGGCCAGGATCAGGATGTCGTCGCCCATGCCGATCTTCACCGAGCTGATCGGTGCCGCCATCAGCCCGGCAAGCCCTGCGAAGACGGCGCCGAGCCCGAACACCAGGCTGAACAGCAGCTCGATGTTGACGCCGAGTGCGGCGATCATGCGCCGGTTGGAGGCGCCGGCCCGGATCAGCATGCCGAGCCGCGTGCGTGCCACCAGCCAGGCGAGCAGGACCGCCACGATCACGCCGACCACGATCAGGGCGAAGCGATAGGCCGGGTAGGGCACGCCAGGCAGGATCTCGACCGTGTGGCTGAGGAACGCCGGCACGGCGATGCTCTTGCCGGCGGGGCCCCAGATCATGCGCACCAGCTCGTTGAAGAACAGGATCAGGCCGAAGGTCGCCAGCACCTGGTCGAGATGGTCGCGGGCATAGAGGCGGCGCATCACCACGGCTTCGACGACCACGCCCAGCGCGAAGGTGGCGGGCAGCGCCAGCAGCGCGCCCAGCACGAAGGAATCGGTCCAGGCGATCAGGGTCCAGGCGATATAGGCGCCCATCATGTAGAGCGAGCCGTGCGCCAGGTTCACGAGATCCATGATGCCGAAGGTGAGCGTCAGTCCGGCGGCGAGCAGGAACATCAGCAGGCCGAGCTGCAGGCCGTTCAGCATCTGGATCAGCAGGTAGTCCATGTCCCCGTCACGTCTCTCGCGGCAGAATCCCCAAACGAAACGGGAGCGCGTTGCCGCGCTCCCGTCGACCGTCGGGCCGATGAAATCACTTCATCGAGCATTTGTCGTAGTAGGAATCCTTCGCCGCCGTCACGGCGGTGGCGATGGTCTTCACGGTCATCACGCCGGCTGGGTCCTTCACCGTCTCCTGGATGTAGAAGTTCTGGATCGGGAACTGGTTGGTGTTGAACTTGAAGTCGCCGCGCAGCGACTTGAAGTCGGCCTTCTTCATCTCGGCGCGGACCTTGTCCTTGTTGGCGACGTCGCCCTTCAGCGCCTCGGCCGCCGAAGCGACCAGCATGATCGCGTCGTAGCTCTGCGCGCCGTAGTAGGACGGGTAGACGTTGTGCTTCTTCTTGAAGTCGGCGACGTAGCGCTTGTTCTGCTCGTTCGGCAGGTCGTTCACCCACTCCTGCGCGCCCAGCGTGCCGAGTGCGAGCTCACCCTGCTGCGGCAGCGTGATCGCGTCGATCGAGAACACCTGGTAGAGCGGCACGGTCTTGTTGAGGCCCGACTGCGCCCACTGCTTCACGAACTGAACGCCGTGCGCGCCGGGATAGAAGATGAAGATGCCGCCCGGCTTGGCCGCGCCGATCTTGGTGAGCTCGGCCGAGAAGTCGAGCTGGTCGGGCCACTTGGTGTAGTCCTCGCCCAGGATCTGGCCCTTGTAGGTGCGCTTCACGCCCGCGAGCATGTCCTTGCCGGCGGCGTAGTTCGGACCCACGACATAGAGGCTCTTCACGCCCTTGGTGTTCAGGTACTCGCCCATCGCCATCGGCGTCTGGTCGTTCTGCCACGAGGTCGAGAAGAAGTTCTTGTTGCACAGCTCGCCCGCGATCTGCGACGGGCCGGCATTGGCCGAGATCAGGATGGTGTTGCCTTCGTCGGTCACCGTCTTCAACGACGCCAGCAGCACGTTCGACCAGATGTAGCCGGCGACGAAGTCGACCTTGTCCTGCTGCACCAGCTTCTCGGAACGCGCCTTGCCGACGTCGGGCTTGAACTGGTCGTCCTCGTAGACGATCTCGATCTTCTTGCCGCCCGCCTTGCCGCCGAGATGCTCCAGCGCCAGCTCGACCGAGCGGCGCATGTCCTCGCCGATCGCCGCCTGTGGGCCGGAAAAGGTGCTGACAAAGCCGATCTTGATGCTCTGCTGCGCCGCCGCCGGCTGCAACGTGAAAGCCAGTGCCGCAATTGTTGCGGCGCCAAACAATTTGCTCTTCATTGTCGGCCACTCCCCCATATTTTCGCAGCGCCTATAGAAGCTCAAAACAGCGACTGCAACAATGATTCATTGGCTGTGCGGGACGCCGGGCATGGCGAACATGATGTCGGAGAATTATTCGAATCGCTGTCGCGGTTCCCGCCGGCTGGAATCGGGAGGGATTGGGAGCCGATCAGAATTCCGAGGAGAGCTTGACTTGGGGTTGGCTCGGGCATCGGAAATGCTCTGGCAGGGGCATGTCGGATCGCTATCATGAGTTGCTGACAGGGAAGGATCTTCCTAGTCGATGTCGTTGCTGCCGCAAGAGCTGGGGCGCGAGCTGGTCGCCTCCGAGACGCTGCTTTGGTCTGGCCAGCCGCGGCAGGGAGTCATGCTGCGACAGGCCGACTTCCTGCTTATTCCTTTCAGTTTGCTGTGGGGTGGGTTCGCCTTCTTGTGGGAAGCATCGGTGATCGCCTCCGGGGCGCCTGCACCCGCCGCAGTATTCGGGCTACCGTTCGTTGCGGCCGCTATCTATCTCATCATTGGTCGCTTTTTCATCGACGCATGGCAACGAGCCAAGACTTACTACGCTGTCACGACCGAGCGGGTCATTATAGTTTCCGGCATCTTTAGCAAGATCATCAAGACCTTGGATTTGCGGACTCTCGGCGAAATGTCCCTGTCGGAACGTCGAGACGGCACCGGCTCGATCGTCTTCGGCAGCGCCTCGCCCCTCGACTGGTTGACCGGCGGGATGTCGTCTTGGCCGACCCCAGGCGCACGGCAGTCCTCCCGATTCGATCAGGTAGCCGGCGTGCGGACAATCTATGACACCATTCGGACAGCCCGGCGCTCCTTGGCGAAATAGACGTGCGGCTGTACTCAGCCGCGCAGCTTGAAGCGCTGGATCTTGCCGGTCGCGGTCTTGGGCAGCTCGGTCACATACTCGACCCAGCGCGGATATTTGTAGGGCGCCAGGGTCGTCTTGCAGAGCGCCATCAGCTCCTCGGTCAGCGCTGCGCCGCCGCCGCCCGGCTGCTTCAGCACCACGATGGCCTTGGGCTTGATCAGCGTCTCGTCATCGGCCTGGCCCACGACGGCGGCCTCGAGCACGGCGGGATGGCCGACCAGGCAGCTCTCGATCTCCACCGGCGAGCACCAGATGCCGCCCACCTTCAGCATGTCGTCGCTGCGCCCTTCGTAGATGAGGTAGCCGTCGGGATCCTCGCGGTAGGTGTCGCCGGTGTTGAGCCAGCCGTTGACCATGGTCTCGGCCGTCTTCTCGGGCTTGTTCCAGTAGTATTTGGCCGCCGACTCCGCCTTGATCCACAGGCCGCCGCTTTCGCCTGCAGGCACCGGATCGCCCTTCTCGTCGAGGATGCGCACCTGGTAGCCGGGCACCGGCTTGCCGCTGGTGCCGGGACGATGGTCGGCCAGGCTGTTGCCGATGAAGATGTGCAGCGCCTCGGTCGAGCCGATGCCGTCCAGGATCACCGTGCCGGTCTTCTCTTGCCAGCGGCGGAACATGTCGGCGGGCAGCGCCTCGCCCGCCGAAACGCAGGCGCGCAGGCTCGACAGGTCGCGCGGCCCGGTTTCGAGCGCGGCGAGCTGCGCGGCATAGAGCGTCGGCACGCCGTAATAGAGGGTGGGCTTGAAGGTCTCGATATTGCCGAAGGTCGTGTCCGGCGTCGGCCGACGGTCGTCGAGCACCGCCGTGCTGCCGGTCCACAGCGGGAAGGTCATGCCGTTGCCCAGCCCATAGGCGAAGAACAGCTTTGCGGCGGAGTAGGAGATGTCGTCCTCGCCGACGCCCAGCACGCGCACGCCGTAGAGCTCGCTGGTCACCACCATGTCGCGCTGGGCATGGACCGCGCCCTTGGGCCGGCCGGTCGAGCCCGAGGAATAGAGCCAGAAGCAGTCGTCGGTCGGCGCGGCGAGGCGCGGCTCGAGCTCGTCCGAGGCGCCGGCCATCTCGGCCAGGAAGGTATCGACGGTCAGCGCCTGGACCGGCACCTGCTCGAGGGCCACCTCGATCTCGCCCGCGAACTCGGACGAATAGACGACGAGCGTGCAGTCCGAATCCTCGAACATGTAGGCATAGTCGGGCGCGCGCAGCAGCGTGTTCGGCGGCACCGGCACGATGCCCGCCTTGATGGCGCCCCAGAAGAGATAGAAGAACGCCGGGCAGTCCTTCACCACCATCATCAGCCGGTCGCCGGGCTTCATGCCGAGCGACAGCAGCGTGTTGCCGGCGCGATTCACCCGCTCCACCAGCTCGCCGTAGGTCACCGTCTCCTGCGCGGTGCGGATCGCGGCCTTGTCGCCGCGGCCCTCGCCCAGATGGCGGTCGATGAAGGGCATCGCGACGTTGAACTGGTCGGGCAGATGGACCGTGAGGCCGGGGCCGAAGGAGATGCCGGACGGGAGCGCCATGAGGGGACCTGCTGCGAAATCTGCTGGAGCTTCATGTAGCCCAAGCCGGCGCCGGATGGCAGTGGGGCTGCGGCGGAGGTCGACGATGGCGATGACGAGGATACTGCGCGTATTCGATCGGTAAAAAATGCCCAGGGACCAGCGTGGCAATACCGCCCGGCGTAGCCTCTGACCAAATAGGGCATGCAGATTCGGGAATTCCGAAATCAGCGCCAGCAGATGATCCAAGTCGGCGGACAGCTTCAGAGCGGAGCCCAAGTGAGCATCCTCGAAACACGATAGGCGCTCGCGTAGCTCCTGCAATGCGACGCGGCCGAATACGATCCGGCGTTTCACTTGTATGTGCGGCGTAGCTCTTCGAGCAGGTCTTCCCACGGAATGCCCTTCGAGGGATCGCGTTCGAGTTCATCGGCGCGCCGGTGCAGCTCAGCCAGCACATCCGGCGGCAGAGGGCGATCGAGATCGAGCACCGCCGCCGCGTTTTCGTCTCCACGCTTCGCATCGGCGGCGATGCTCAGCCAGATCTTGTCGATGAGATCCAGACGTTCGTCGACGCTGAGCGACGCAAGGTCAAAATCGGGTGCGGACATGGCACGACTTTATCTCTGCCACCGTTGCCGTTCCAGCTACCTTCGGTTGTGTCCGGCGTCCATTCGGATGTCGCCAGCAAGCCGCGCACCCGCTCGGGATTGAGGCCGAGGCCGGCGCCGATCTGCGTCGCGGTGGCGATCGCTGCGGAGCCCATCGGCCCGTCGGCGATCACGCCGCGCAGCACCCCCTCCTTGCCGCCGTCGGTCAGGATGTCGGCATGGCGGGCGATATTCTGCAGCGCCGCGTCGCGGTCGACGATCACGCTGCCGGCCATGATGGCCTCGGCCGAAGGCTCGGCGCGGGTGAGCGCCCGAAAGAGGCCAGCGGCGCGTTGGACCGCCAGCGGCTCGTCCCTGGCATTGGCCATGAGGGCCACGATCTGCGTGACCATGGTTGCAAGGTTGCCCTCCAGCAGCTGCCGGTCCCGGGCAGGATCATGCTCCAGCACCGCCTCGACATAGGCCTTGTCGCAGGTCTTGCATTCGACGTAGCTGTCGAACTCCTTCATCACGAACAGCGGGATCCAGTACAGGTGTCCCCATTTGCGCGGCTGAAGGAGCGCATATCTTTTCTGGGTCTGGCAATTGGGGCAATGGAAGGCACCCTCGCGGACGAGCTTCTTGATGACGTAGCTGCCCCAGATGATCATTTCCCACCTTCACCTCTGTCGATCCGTCACGACTAGGTAACGGCCCGACATCCGGGAGGCACGCCCGCTCAGAGCTTCGCGCCCGACGCCTTGACCGGCGCGGCGAAGCTCTGGACCTGGGCTGCGACGAAGGCGGCGAACTCCGCGCTCGTCATCGGTTTGGTGACGAACCCGAGCTCGCCCAGCTTGGCCACGATCGCGGGATCGGCGAGGGTCTCGCTCATCGCCTTGTGCAGCCTGGCCTGTGCGGCGGCAGGGAAGCCGGCCGGCACCGAGATGCCGACGAAGTTCTCGGCCACCAGCTTGGGGTAGCCTACCTCCGTGACCAGTGGCACGTCGGGCGCGCTCGCCGGCTTCTGCGTCGAGGTGAGCGCGATCATGCGCAGCTTGCCGTCCTTGGCCAGCGGCAGCACTTCGGTGAGCGTCACCACCGCGAAGTCGAGCTGGCCCGCCATCATGTCCTGGAACATCGGCGCGGCGCCGCGATAGCCGATATGCTCCATGCTGAGGCCGAGCTCGGCCTTGAACATCTCGCCGATGATGTGGCCGATGGAACCCTGGCCGCCCGAGCCGAACGGCACGGCCTTGCCCTGTCCTTTGATCCAGGCGATCAGCTCCGGCATCGTCTTCGCCGGCACGCCGGGGCGCACCACGAAGGCATTGGCGACGGAGCCGATATAGGCCACGTGCGCGAAGTCCTTGATCGGATCGTAGGGCGGCTTGTCGAACAGATAGGGGGCGATCGACAGCGGCGCCGAGTTGGACAGCATGAGCGTGTGGTCGTCCTTGGCCGCCAGGACGAAATTGGCGCCGATGGTCGTGCCGCCGCCCGGCTTGTTGTCGACGATCACCGTCTGGCCGAGCTTCTCCGACAGCGGACCTGACACGATGCGCGCCGCGACATCGGACGCCCCGCCCGGCGGGAAGGTGACGATCAGCTTCACGGCGCGAGCCGGCCACTGCTGCGCCGACGCGGCGCCGGCTGCGGCGAGCGAGACGAGTGCTGCCACGACGAGTCTGCGGACGATCATGCTTCCCCCGATGCGTTCATGCCGAAGGGTAAGCAATCGATATGCCGCCGTCAGGCGCCGCCACGGAAAAGTGAGAAGCCCCAGGGAGTCATCTTGAGCGGCAGATGATAGTGCTGCGCAAGGTCTGCAATGCCGAAACGATAGGGCACGATCTCTAGGAAGGCGGGGCTCGGCACGGCAACGCCCTGCGCGCGATACCAGTCGCCGATGTGGAAGACCGCCTCGTAAGTGCCGGTGGCTGTCAGCCCGTCGCCGCGAATCGTCGGATGATCGAGCACGCCCGTCGCATTGATCGCGCCGTCGGCGAGCTTCTTGCCGTCGGGGCCCATCAACTCGACGCGCAGGCCTGCCGCAGCGATGCCGCGGGAGACGTCGAAGACGTGGATCGAGATGCCGCCCGACCTTGCCGCGCTCATTTCACCGGCGTTTCCTGGTAAAGCACGCTCAGCCACCTGCCGTTGCGGCGCACATAGGTGCTGGAGGACGCCACCTTCGTGGTGACGGGTTTTTCGGTGCCGGTCGCGGTGGTGTAGGTCACGCGGTAGAGCAACGTGGCGACGTCCGGCGCGATCAGGATCGCGTCGTGGCCCTTCTCGATCGCCAGGCTCGTGAGTTTGGAGGTCGTGATGGCCTTGAGGAACTCGGCCTTGGTGAAGCGCGTGCCGTCACCGAAGATCAGCAGCGCGTCGTCGGCGAGATAGTCGCGCATCGCGGCGACATTGCCGTTCTTCATCCAGCCCCAGCTCTCCGTCTCCGACTTCAGGAGCTGGTCGGCGAGCCTGGCGCGGGCGGTCGCATCCTGCCCCAGGGCCGGCAGGGATCCCGACAGCCCGATCAGCGCGGCGAGCGCCAGTGTGCGTCTTCCGATCATCATCGTGCTCCCGCCTCCCGCATGCGGCGAGCCTAGGCGCCGCACCCCACCGGGGCAACCGGCCCGACGCGCCAGCGTTCACGCCGGGCGGGAGGCATCATGGATATTTTCACCAACATCGATTGGGTCGGGCTCTTCGTGCCCAAGCGGCCGCTGGCCGAGCTCGTGATACGCGGCACCGTCATGTACCTCGTGGTCTTCGTGCTGCTGCGGCTGGACCTCCGCCGGCAGGTGGGCGGGCTGGGAACGCCCGATATCCTGGTCGTGGTCCTGATCGCCGAGATCGCGGGCAACGCCATCACCGTAGGCTCGGAATCGGTGATCGAAGGCGCGGTGCTGGTCGCCACCGTGCTCCTGTGGAGCTTCCTGTTCGAGTGGCTGCAATATCGCTTTCCGAGGCTGGAGCGGCTGCTGCAGGACAGGAAGCTGAAGCTGATCCACAACGGCCAGCTGCTCCACGGCAACATGCGGCGCGAGTTCGTCACGCACGAGGAGCTGATGTCTCAGCTCCGCACCCATGGCATCGACGACCCCACCAAGGTGAAGGCCGCCTACATGGAGGCCAACGGCAAGATCACCGTCGTCAAGCGCGACTCAGCCTAGTTGAAGCGGCCTAGTTGAAGCGCACGTACTCGAAGTCGCCCGGCTGGTTGTTGATGCCGCGCGCGGGCGGGGCGATCCAGTTGGCGAACTTGCCGGGCTGCACGATGGCCGGGCCCATCAGCGAGGTGACGTAGGCACGGTCCTCGTCGGTGGGCAGCCACTTGCCTTCGTTGGCCTTCCAGTCGGCCTCACTCAGCACCCGGCCGTCGGGCGAGACGCGCAGGCCTGCGAAGGCGCCGATGCGGCGGTCGAAGCCGCGGTGCGGAAGCTTCATCTCGAAGTTGATGCCGGCGCGCTCGATCGCCTTGTTCCAGCGCAGCACGCCCTTGGCGCAATCCTCGATATAGTCCTGGCGCAGCCGCTCGTTCAGCGCCGACAGCGCCGACACGCTCTTCTTCACGATGCGGCCGTCTTCCGCCGTGTCGATGTCGTAGCTCGCGCCGACCAGCAGATGGTCGTCGTCGATGCGCGTCTCGAGGAAGCGGCCCTTCACGCCCTGGGTGTAGTAGTTGGCCGCGTTGGTCGAGGCCTCCTGGCCGAACAGGTCGAGCGACACCGAGAAGTGGAAGTTGAGGTACTTCTGCATGGTCGCGAGATCGATGCCACCGACGCTGCGCACGTCGTCGGTCTTGTGCTCCTTCATCAGCTCGCAGGTGCGCTGGAGGATGCGGCCCACTCCGGTCTCGCCCACGAACATGTGGTGGGCTTCCTCGGTCAGCATGAAGCGGCAGGAGCGGGCCAGCGGATCGAAGCCCGATTCGGCCAGCGACGCGAGCTGGTACTTGCCGTCGCGGTCGGTGAAGTAGGTGAACATGAAGAACGACAGCCAGTCCGGCGTCGCCTCGTTGAAGGCGCCGAGGATGCGCGGCTTGTCGGGATCGCCCGAATGGCGCTCCAGCATCGCCTCGGCCTCCTCGCGCCCGTCGCGGCCGAAATAGGCGTGCAGCAGGTAGACCATCGCCCAGAGGTGACGGCCTTCCTCGACGTTGATCTGGAAGAGGTTGCGCAGGTCGTAGAGCGAGGGCGCGGTCTTGCCGAGCAGGCGCTGCTGCTCGACGCTTGCGGGCTCGGTGTCGCCCTGCGTCACGATCAGGCGGCGCAGCGTCGAGCGCAGCTCGCCCGGCACTTCCTGCCAGGCTGGCTGGCCCTTGTTGTCGCCGAAGGCGATCTTGCGCTCCGGGTCGCGGTCGGCGAGGAAGATGCCCCAGCGATAGTCCGGCATCTTCACATGGCCGAAGTTCGCCCAGCCGTTGGAATCGGTCGAGATGGCGGTGCGGAGATAGACGTCGAAATTCGATGTGCCGTCCGGCCCCATGTCCTTCCACCAGTCGAGGAAGCGCGGCTGCCAGTTCTCCAGCGCGCGCTGCAGGCGGCGGTCGCTGCCGAGGTCGACGTTGTTGGGGATGAGCTGGGTGTAGTCGATGGCCATTGATGCCTCCTAATTTTGCCCGTCATCCCGACCGGAGCGCCGTAGGCGCGCAGCGGAGGGACCTGTTCTTTGGCGGACGCATGAGCAGGTCCCTCGACTACGCCGCTCTTCGAGCGGCTTCGCTCGGGATGACGGGAAGATCATGCTCGCTTGCGGTCGTACTTCGATTGCTTGCCCGTACCGTAGAGCTTCAGCGCGCCCTCGGGGCCGGTGGCGTTGGGGCGCTGGAAGATCCAGTTCTGCCACGCCGAGAGGCGGGCGAAGATCTTGGTCTCCATCGTCTCGGGGCCGGCGAAGCGCAGGTTGGCTTCCAGGCCGATGAGGCCGTCGGGTGACATGCTGGCGCGCTCCTCGACGGCGAGACGCACCTCGTCCTCCCAGTCGATGTCGTCGGGCGTGAAGGTGACGAGGCCCAGTGCGTCGGCGGCCTCGGCATTGAGCGCGGCGCCGAGATCGTCCTCGAGAGCCACGACATGCTTCGGGTCGTAGAGGAAACGCGTGCCGAGCCGCGTCAGGCCGTTGCCCATCGGATAGGGGCCGAAATTCATCGAGGTGAGCCGCAGCGTCGCGGCCGGCAGGTTGGAGCCTTCGAAAACGCCGTCCAGCATGTAGGAGCGGTCGGCGGCCAGCGCGATCTCCAGCAGGGTGCCGGTGAAGCACGAGCCGGGCTCGACGAGGGCGATGAGGCTGCGTGAGCTCACGTCGAGGCGCTTCAGCGTGCGCTTCCAGTAGAGCACGATCTCGCGCACCAGCCAGCTCGACGCCTCCGTGGCCAGCAGCGCGTCGTAGGCCTCGACCAGCGCGCCGTCGCCCTGGCTCGTGAGCACCCAGGTGCCGATCTCGGTCTCGTTGAGCCGAAGGTGCATCATCGCATCGTCGAGCGAGCGGGCCAGCGCCAGCGGCCAGAAGGCGACGCCCTGGGCGTGGATGGCACGGGCATCGGCCGGGGGTGCGTCGGTCGGGCCGGCGATGCGGAAGCGGGCGGCCCGCTGCTCGCGGTCGACCTCGATCACCAGATGTGGATAGCGGATCGTGTCGCCGTCGATGGTGCGTTCGACGGGCGGAAGCGCGATCCCCTTGGCCTCCTTTGGACGCGCCGAGGTGGCCGCGATCTCGTCGGCGATCTTCCTGGTCTCCTCGACGAGCTTCGACGGCGGGATGAGCCTGTCGACCAGTCGCCATTCCCGCGCGCGCTTGCCGCGCAATCCCTCGGCGGTGGTGCAGAAGAAATCGGCGTGGTCGCGGCGCACCATGCGCTTGTCGACCAGGCGCGTGAGGCCGCCGGTGCCGGGCAGCACGGCCAGCAACGGCAGCTCGGGCAGCGACACCGCGCTCGATCCATCGTCGGCCAGCAGGATCTGGTCGCAGGCCAGAGCCAGCTCGTAGCCGCCGCCGGCGGCGATGCCGTTGATGGAGCAGATATAGCTCTGGCCGGAATGCTCCGTCGCATCCTCGATGGCGAGCCGCGTCTCGTTGGTGAACTTGCAGAAGTTCACCTTGTGGTCGTGGGTGCTGAGGCCGAGCATGTTGATGTTGGCGCCGGAGCAGAAGATGCGGTCGCGCTGCGAGCGGATGACGACGGCGCCGACCTCGGGATGCTCGAAGCGCAGCCGCTGCACGGCATCGGCCAGCTCGATGTCGACGCCGAGATCGTAGGAATTGAGCTTGAGCTTGTAGCCGGGCTTGAGCCCGCCCTCCTCGTTCACGTCCATGGTGAGGTAGGCGACGCCGCCCTCGAAGGCGAGCTTCCAATGCCGGTACTTGTCCGGCTGGGTGCGGAAGTCGATGGGCGTCTCGGCCATGGCGTTTCCCATATCAGTAATTCGGTACTGAAATACCTATTTACTTTCCCCGTCGCAAGCCCATTCTGCCGGCAATCATGGTCGCTGTCCGCCTGGCCCTTTCCTCCGATCTGCCGAAGATTTCCGCGCTGGATGCGCGGCTCACCGGCACCGCCAAGCCGGAGTATTGGCGCGCGCGGCTGGCGCCGGGGCTGCATTTCCTGGTCGCCGAGACCGACAAGGGCGCCTTCGCGGGCTTCATTGCGGGGGAGGTCCGCGCCTGGGAATTCGGCCAGCCGCCGGCCGGCTGGGTCTTCGCAGTTCAGATCGATCCGAAGCTGCGGCTGAAGGGCACCGGCAGCGCTTTGTTCGAGGCGCTGGTGATGCGCTTCAAGGCCGAGGGCGTGACACGCGTGCGTACGCTGGTGGACCGCAAGGATAACCTCATCCTCTCTTTCTTCCGCGCGCAGGGCATGGTGGCGGGCCCGTCGCTGCAGCTCGACATGGATGTGACGTGAAGCTGCAGACGGCGACGCGGCTCGGCCTCTACGCGACGCTGGAACTGGCGCGCGACCCCGACCGCACGCTGTCCGCCGCCGAGCTGGCCGAGCGCTTCGACGTGTCGACGCATCATCTCGCCAAGGTCCTGCGCACGCTCGCCAATGCGGGCCTGGTGCGCGGCGGCCGAGGCGCTGCCGGCGGCTATCGATTCACCGGCAATCGCCGCCGCGTGACGCTGATGGACATCGTGGCCCTGTTCGAGCCTGCCCCCGGCAATCGCGCCAAGGAGCCGGGCGAGGACACCGACATCGGCGGCGCCCTGCAGCGCGTGCTCACCGAGATCGACGAGATCGCCGAAGCGACGCTGCGGTCGATCAGCCTGGAGACGCTGTTGAAGTCACCTCATATTCTCCCGGACCGCGAGCCTCCGGCTCGCTCATCTCATGATCATGAGCGAGCCGGAGG
>CANIRG010000046.1 GCA_947469635.1 Rhodospirillales bacterium
AGATACATCACCAGCACGCGGTCGCTGAGATACTGCACGACGTTGAGATCGTGGCTGATGAACAGGTAGGTGAGGCCGAGCTCGTTCTTGAGGTCGACCAGCATGTTCAGCACCTGCGCCTCGACCGACTTGTCGAGCGCCGACACCGCCTCGTCGAGGATCACCAGCCGCGGCCTGAGCGCCAGCGCACGGGCGATGTTGACGCGCTGCCGCTGGCCGCCCGACAGCTCGTGCGGATAGCGCTCGGCATAGACATCGGGCTCGAGCCCGACCTTGGACAGCAGATCGCGCACACGCGACTTTGCTTCCGCGGCCGGCAGGCCGTGCGCCTTGGGCGCGAAGGCCAACGTCTCGGCAATGGTGAGCCTGGGATTGAGCGAAGCGTAGGAATCCTGGAACACCATCTGCACCTGGCGGCGCAGCTCGTTCACGGTGATGCCGTGCGGCTCGTCCACGGGGTCGCCGTCGAGCACGACGGTGCCGCGATCGGGCCGGATCAGGCGGACCAGCAGCCGTGCCACCGTGGACTTGCCGCAGCCCGATTCGCCCACCACGCCCAGAGTCTCACCCTTGGCGATCGAGAGATTGAGATCGTCGACGGCACGGACCACGCGGGTGGCGCGGCCCAGCAGCCCGCCGGCGATGGGGAAGTGCTTGCGCAGGCCCGTGGCCAGCAGGAGAGGCTGGGCGGGGCCGCCACGGTCCCTGGCGCGATCGCCGTCGGTTATGAGGGCATCCATCTCAGGCCTTCACATCCATGGCCGCGCGCAGGCCATCGCTCATCAGGTTGAAGCAGATCGAGGTCATGAAGATCATCACGCCCGGCAGCGCCGCCAGAACGGGATTGACGTAGATGGCCTGGCGCAGCGTGTTCAGCATCAGACCCCATTCCGGCTCCGGCGGCTTGACGCCGAGGCCGAGGAAGCTGAGGCCGGCCGCGAGGATGATCGCGACGCTGATCAGCGACGTTGCATAGACCAGGATCGGCCCCAGCACGTTGCCCAGCACATGGACGCGCACGATGGTGAAGGCGCCGGCGCCGCTCGCCTTGGCGGCGTCGACGAAATCGAAGCCCCGCACCTGGGTGGTGACGCTTTCCGAGACCCGGCAGATCGGTGGGATGAAGACCAGCGTCAGGGCGAGCAGCGTGTTCTCCGCACCGGCGCCCAGCGCGCCCGACAGCGAGATGGCGAGCAGCACCGACGGGAAGGCATAGAACACGTCCATGATGCGCATGATCAGCATGTTCACGCGCCCGCCCAGGAAGCCCGCGGTGATGCCGAGCGTGCCGCCGATCAGCAGCGCACAAACCACCGGCGTCACGCCCATGAACAGCGACAGCCGGCCGCCGTAGATCAGGCGGGCGAACATGTCGCGGCCGAGCTCGTCGCTGCCGAGCCAGAATCCGGGCGAGCCGAGCGGCCGCAGCCGGCGGATCATCGATGTCTTGTAAGGATCGGCGAGCCCAAGCCAGGGCGCTGCGAGCGCGGAGATCACGATCAGCAGCAGCACGACGCCGCAGACCACGGTCACCGGGTCGCGGCGCAGGCGGCGCGCCACCGATTGCCAGTAACCACGCGCAGCCGAGGCGGGCGTCGCCAGCATGGGGGCGACGCCTGCGAGTTCCAGCGTAGGGGTTTGGAGGGCCATGTCAGCCTCGCTTGATGCGGGGATCGACCGTGGTCTGGATTATGTCCACGGCGAGGTTGAGCATCATGAAGAAGAACGCCAGCACCAGCGTCGTGCCCTGCAGGATCGGCAGGTCGCGGCGGAAGATGGCGCTGTTGAGCAGGAAGCCGGTGCCCGGCCAGGCGAACACCGTCTCGATCAGGATCGACCCACCGATCAGGTTTCCGGCCTGCAGGCCCATGACGGCGAGGCAGGTGGGCGCGGCATTCTTCAGGACATGGATCAGGATCTGCCGGTCGTTCATGCCCTTGGCCTGGAGCGCCGTCACGAACTCCATGCTGAGGATTTCCTTGATCGTCGACCGCACGGTGCGCGTCATCACGCCGAGCGGAATCACCGACAGCGCGATGGTGGGCAGGATCATGTGCTGGATGTGTGGCCAGTCGAGCCGCCAGCCCGTCGCGTTCTCCGGCCCCAGGCCCATCGGCGGCAGCCACCTGTTCTCGACCGAGAAGATGATGACCAGCACGATCGCCAGCCAGAAGTGCGGCACGCTCACCCCGACCAGCGCGATCGAGGTCACCAGCCGGTCGACGATGCGCGTCTTGGCGTAGGCCGCCGCCGTGCCGAGGATCAGCGCCAGCGAGAAGGCGAGAAGGCAGGCCGAGATGGCGAGGATGATGGTGTTGCCGAAGGCGGAGCCGACCTCGGTCGCCACCGACCGGCCGGTGCCGATCGAGGTGCCGAGATCCCCGGTGAGAGTGACGGCGAGCCAGCGGAAATATTGAACCGGCAACGGTTTGTCGAAGCCGTAATATTCCTTCAGCTTGTCGATCACCTCCTTGGGCGCATCGGGCGGTACGATGGCCGAGATCGGATCGCCCGGCGCCAGATGGACCAGCGCGAAGACGAGCAACGACACGCCGAAGGCGACCGGTACCAGGTAGATCAGCCGTCGGAGCGCATAAAGCAGCATCGCCGCTCCCCTCCCGTCGTTGGCTCTACTGCATCGTTATGGTGGTGAGGTCCTGGAACCAGCTCTGGGCCTGCACGAAGCCCTTCACCTTGGGGCTCATGGCGCGCGGGTTGAGGTCGTGGGCGATGTAGACCCAGTAGGCCTGGTCGACGATGTAGGTGTGGACGTCGGCCAGCGCCTTGGTCTGCGCGGCGCGATCGAACGAGGCGTGGGCCTTGTCGATCAGCTCATCGAGCTTGGGGTCCTTCAGGATGCCCCAGTTGTTGCCGCGCGGCGGCACGAAGCCGCTGTGATAGAGGCGCATGAAGGCCGAATAGGGATCGACCGTGGCACGGCTGATGTTGATGCCGTTGGTGCCGGCCTTGGCGGAGGCCTCTCCGGTCACCGGCTGGAAGCTGAAGGTGACGAGCGCGTTCCATTCCATGACCTCGAAGGTGCAGTCGAAGCCGACGGCGTTGAGGTTCTCCTGGACGTACTCGTTCATCGGCAGCGGCAGCATCTGGCCCGAGCCCGAGGTCGAGATGGCGATCTTGATCTTGGGCTTCTTGGTGGCGCTGTAGCCGGCCTCGGCCAGCAGTTTCTTGGCGGCCTCAGGATCGTACTTGATGTCGAAGCTGGGCGAGCCGAACCACGGATGGCCGGGATAAACCACGCCCTTGGATTCTATCATCAAGCCGCCCAGCAGCTTGTTGAGGCCGGCGCGATCGACGGCAAGGTTGGCTGCCTTGCGCACGCGGATGTCGGTCCAGGCCGAGCCTTCGACCATGCTGGGCTGATAGGCCCAGTTGTGCGGATACTTGTTGGTGACGATCGACATGCCGCCCTGCTTCAGGCGCGGGATAGCGTCGGGCGCCGGGACCTCGATCCAGTCGACCTGGCCCGCGAGCAGGGCCGCAGTGCGGGTCGCTGCTTCCGGCATCGGGTAGAGCAGCACCTTGTCGAGCTTGGACACGCGTGCCTTGTCCCAGTAGCCGTCGAAACGCGACAGCTCGAGACGCTCGCGCGGCACCATGCGGTCGACCTTGAACGGCCCGGTGCCCGACGGCTGCAGCGCCACCTTGACCCAGTCCTTGCCCTGCTTCTCCCAGTTCGCAGGGCTCGAATAGAGGATGTAGGACATATCGTAAGGGAACAACGAGTTGGCGATGCGCGTCGTGAGCTCGACGGTGTATTTGTCGATCGCCTTCCAGCCGACGAGCGTTGGCACGCGTGAGCGCGCCTGGGCCGCCTGCTTGGGATCGAACTGCGGTGACTTGTCGTTCAGGATCTTCTCGAGGTTCCAAATGACGACATCAGCGTCGAAGTCCGAACCGTCGTGGAATTTCACGCCCTGGCGCAGCTTGAAGACCCAGCGCGTGGCGTCGCCCTCGACCGGCGTCCATTCGGTGGCGAGGCCCGGCTTGATGTCGGCAATGGCGTCGGCCTTCGAGAGGTCCCAGTTCACCAGCCCGTCGTAAATCGTGTAGCCGGTGAAGCGGAAGCCTTCGAAACCCTGGTCGGGCTGCCCGGTCGTGTTGGGAATGTCCGCGGCTGTCATGCCAATGCGCAAAGTGCCCTGTGAAAGGGCAGGCGCGGCGGATGCAGCGAGAAGACCAAGGCCCAAGGCGGCGGCGCGAAAGCGATTGAACATTCACTACTCCCCTGTTCGAGGGAGAGTTATGCAAGGGCCAAGCCAAGCCGCAGGGACTTGGCAGGGCCGGCATGTCGATTGCATGCGCCCTTCATCGGGGAGGATGGAATGTCGTCGTCGAAAGCACCGCCAACGCTCGAGGAATTCCGCGTGCGCGCAGCCCAGACCGGGCTGACGTTGACGCCCGAGGATATCGAGCATCTCCACAAGGGCTATGTCGGGTTGCTTGCCTTGATGGAGCGCATCCCCAGCCGCTGGGCCTGGGCTGCGGAGCCGCCGCACGTCTTCCGCGCCGACGAGTAGGCCGCACCATGACCGACCTTACAACGCTCAGCATTGCTGACGCCGGCCGCCTGATGGCGCGCGGCGAGATCACCTCGTCGGCGCTGACCGACGCTTTCCTGAAGCGCATCGAAGCTGTCGATCACAAGATCGCGAGCTTCATCACCGTCACCGCCGACGTGGCGCGCGCCGCAGCCCGCCAAGCCGACATGGAGATGAAGGGCGGCGTGAGGCGCGGCCCGATGCACGGCATCCCCTTCGCGCTGAAGGACATCTACGAGACCGCCGGCATCAGGACGACCGGCCATTCCCATCTCAAATCGGACTACGTGCCGGTGATCGATGCCGAGACGGTGCGACGCCTGAAGGATGCGGGCGGCGTGCTGCTGGGGAAGGTGGGCACGCACGAGTTCGCCAACGGCGCCATGACGCCCGACCAGCCGTTTCCGGCCGTGCTCAACCCGTGGAACACGAAGCATCAGCCCGGCGGCTCGTCGAGCGGCTCGGGGGCCGCGGTCGCGGCGGCGCTCTGCATGGGCGCCATGGGCTCCGACACCGGCGGCTCGATCCGCAACCCGGCGGGCTATTGCGGTACGGCCGGCATCAAGCCGACCTATGGGCTGGTGAGCCGCTGCGGCATCTTTCCGCTCGCCTTCAGCCTCGACACCGCGGGCCCGCTCGCCTGGACGGTCGAGGACTGCGCCCTGATGCTCGACGTGCTGGCGGGCCACGATCCCAACGACCAGGGCTCGGCCAAGACGGCCAAGGTCGACTATGGCGCAGCCTGCCATCGTCCGATCAAGGGCATGCGCATCGCGCTGGCGCGCAGCTGGTACGAAGGCAAGGACAGCGTCACGGCCGACATGAAGAAGGGCATCGACGAGGCGGTGCGGGTGCTGAAGGACCTGGGCGCGGAAGTCGAGGACGTCGTCTTCCCGGACATCTGGGACTATCACATCTGCGGCCGCGTCATCATCACCACCGAAGCGCATGCCATCCATCGCCAGGACGTGATCGCGACGCCGGAGAAGTTCGGCTACACGACGCGCCGGCGCTTCCAGCTCGGCGCCTTCATCTCGGCCGAGCAGTATCTCTCGACCCTGCGGTTCCGCCGCCAGCTCACGCTCGACACCCGCGCCTGCATGCGCGGCTACGACCTGGTGATGACGGCCAACCACTGGGGCGCGCCGGAGACCTTCGAGGAGCCGCAGCCGATCTTCCATTTCCTCGGCAAGCCCTCGCTCACCATGCCCTTCAACGTCACCGGCCAGCCGGCAGCGACCGTGTGCTGCGGCTTCGGCAGCGACGGCTTCCCGCTCAGCTTCCAGCTCGCCGGCCACGCCTTCGACGAAGCCAGCGTCTTCGCCGCCGGTGCCGCCTACGAACGCGCCACCTCGTTCCGATCCAAGCGACCTTCGCTCTGACATCCAGGAGTCCTGCATGAAGCTCTCACGTCGCACTGTCATGGCGGGCGCCAGCGCGCTCGCCGCCCTGCCGTTCCCCGCGCTGGCCGCCGATGAAAAGGTCGTGCGCTTCGGCATCTCGATGGCCGACGTGCCGCTCACCACGGGCCAGCCCGATCGCGGCGCCGGCGCCTACAAGTTCACCGGCCTCACGATCTACGATCCGCTCGTGGCCTGGGAGCTCGATGTTTCCGACCGGCCGGGCAAATTGGTGCCCGGACTTGCGTCAGAGTGGAAGGTGAACGAGGCGGACAAGACGCTGTGGAGCTTCAAGCTGCGCGAGGGCGTGAAATTCCATGACGGCTCCGCCTTCACCGCCGACGCGGTCGTCTGGAACCTCGACAAGGTGTTCGACAACAAGTCGCCGCAGTTCGACCAGCGCCAGGCGGCGCAGGTGCGGCCGCGCCTGCCGTCGATCGCCAGTTACAAGAAGCTCGACGACATGACGGTCGAGATCAAGACCAAGGCCGTCGACGCGCTCTTCCCCTATCAGATGCTGTGGTTCCTCGTGCCGAGCCCGGCGCAGTGGGAGAAGCTGGGCAAGGATTGGAACAAGTTCGCGTCCGAGCCCTCGGGCACCGGCCCGTTCAAGCTGGCCCGCCTGGTGCCGCGCGAGCGCGCCGAGCTGGTGAAGAACGAGGCCTACTGGAATCCCAAGCGCATTCCCAAGACCGACCGGCTGGTGCTGGTGGTGGCGCCGGAGGATTCGGCGCGCACCGCGGCGCTGCTGTCGAACGCCGTCGACATGATCGAGACGCCGCCTCCCGACGCGGTGGCGCGCCTCAAGCAGGGCGGCATGCGGATCGAGCAGAACGTGACGCCGCACGTCTGGAACTACCATCCCTCGATGGTGCAGGGCTCGCCCTGGACCGACATCCGCCTGCGCAAGGCCGCCAATCTCGCCATCGACCGCGAGTCCATCGTCAAGCTGCTGAACGGCCTCGCGCGTCCGGCCTACGGCCAGGTCGACAAGACCAATCCGTGGTTCGGCAAGCCAAGCTTCGAGCTCAAATATGCGCCCGACGAGGCGCGCAAGCTCATGAGCGCGGCCGGCTTCAGCAAGGCGCAGCCGCTCAAGACCAAGTTCGTAGTGGCATCCGGCGGCACCGGCCAGATGCTGTCGCTGCCCATGAACGAGGCCATCCAGGAGATGTTCAAGGACGTCTTCATCGAGGTCGAGTTCAAGGTCGTCGAGCTCGAGGCCATGTACACGGCGTGGCGCGCCGGCGCCAAGGCCGAGATGAACAAGGACGTCACCGCCAACAACATCGCCTATGTGACGTCCGACCCGGTCTACGCCATCACCCGCTTCTTCGCGTCGAACCAGGCCGCCCCCGTGGGCGTGAACTGGAGCTACTATTCGAACCCCGACGTCGATGCGCTGGTCAACGAGGCGCTCAACACCTTCGACGCCGCCAAGCAGGACGCGCTGATGGCCCGGGTGCACGAGAAGGTGGTCGACGACGCCGTGCTGATCTGGGTCGTCCACGACACCAACCCGCACGCGCTGTCACCCAAGATCAAGTCCTACACCCAGGCGCAACACTGGTTCCAGGACCTGACGACGATCGGCGTGTAATTCACGTTCCTCTCCCCCGCGAGGGGGAGAGGCTAGGTGAGGGGGCGACGCGGCCTCAGCACCCGATCTTCTTCGCCACCTCGATGATCGAGTTGCCGACGGCATCCCAGTCGCCCTCGGCCTTGAGGTCGCGCTTCTGTCCGGGGCCGTGCTCGTTGGTGCGCAGCACGAAGCCCGTGGAGAGGCCGCACTTCTGCGCCGCCGCGAGGTCGCCGTTGTGGGCCGCGACGAGCATCACCTGGTGCGGCTTCAGGTACATGCTGTCGACCACGCCGAGATAGGCCTCGGGATCGGGCTTGTAGTGGTGGAAGGTCTCGCCCGAGAAGCAGTGATCCCACGGGATGCCGCTGTGCTTGGCCATGTTGATCAGCAGCGCCACATTGCCGTTGCTGAGCGTCGACACGACGTACTTCTTCTTCATCATGCCGATACCCTCGACCGAATCGGGCCAGGGCCGGAGCTTGTGCCAGAGATGCGTGAACTCCCACGCGCCTGCCTCGCCGGGATGCTTCATGCCGCGCTTCGCGAGCAGCATCTCGAACGCCTCCTTGTGGAGGTCGTCGATGCGGGTCCAGGGCAGCTCCTTCTTACGGACGCGGGTCATCTGCGGCTGGTAGAGCCCGCGCCAGTCGTCGGCGAAGCTCGTCCAGTCGGTTTCGAGCCCGTACTTCTTCCCGAGCTTGGGCAAATCCTCGATCAGGCTGCCGCGCCAGTCCACGACCGTGCCGAACACGTCGAAGATGCAGACCTTGAGGTCGGCGAGATCCTTCGGCATTAGTTTCCCCCATATGGTTTGGAAGCACGATAGAACGACCGGCGCCGACGGCAAGCCAAGATGCGGCTGGGTTTCGGAAGACCCGCTCTACCAAAAATACCATGACTCGGAGTGGGGCCGCCCGCTGAAGGACGACCGCGCGCTGTTCGAGCTGCTGACGCTCGAAGGCTGCCAGGCCGGCTTGTCGTGGATCACGGTGCTGCGCAAGCGCGAGCATTATCGCAAGGTCTACGACGATTTCGATCCGGCGAAGATCGCGCGCTACACGCCCGCTAAGCTCGCCAAGCTGCTGGCCGATCCCGGCATCATCCGCCACAAGGGCAAGATCGCAGCGAGCGTGAGCAACGCGCAGGCCTATCTGGCGCTGGTGGAGCGCGAGGGCTCGTTCGCCAAGTTCCTGTGGAGCTTCGTCGGCGGCAAGCCCAGAAAGAACCATCCGAAGACACTCAAGGATGTGCCGGCGCGCTCCCCGGAAAGCGATGCGCTGTCCAAGGCGCTGCAGAAGGAGGGCTTCAAGTTCGTGGGCTCGACCATCTGCTACGCCTTCATGCAGGCCTCAGGCATGGTCGACGACCATGTCGTGGGCTGCCACCGCTGCAAGGAATGACCATGGGCAAGCGTCTCTTCATTGCAGCACTCGGCACCGAGACCAACCAGTTCGTGCCCTTCCCCACCGGCCGCCGCTCCTACGAGGAGCATGGCGTATGGCACGGCGATGCGACGAAGCACGAGGCGACCAACTTCACCGCGCCGCTGCATGTCTGGCGCCGCGATGCCGAGAAACGGGGCTGGACGGTGATCGAAGGTCTCGCGACCTTCGCCGCGCCCTCGGGCACCACCGTGCGCTCGGTCTATGAAGGTTTCCGCGACGAGCTTTTGGCCGACGTGAAGGCCGCGCTGCCCCTCGATGCCGTGCTGATCAACGTGCACGGCGCCATGGTGGCCGACGGCTACGACGATTGCGAAGGCGATCTTTTGGCCAAGGTGCGCGCCATCGTCGGACCCAAGGTCGCCATCGGCGCCGAGTTCGATCTGCACTGTCACCTGAGTGCACTGATGCTCGACAGCGCCGACGTGCTGATCGGCTACAAGGAATATCCCCACACCGACACGATGGAACGCGCGGCCGAGCTGTTCACGATCATCGCCGATACGGCCGACGGCAAGGTGAAGCCGGTCATGGCGCGCTACGACTGCCGCATGATCGCGCAGTACCGTACCTCGGTGCCGCCGATCAGCGAGTTCGTGGTGCGCATGAAGTCGCTCGAAGGCAAGGATGGCATCCTCTCAGTCTCGCTCAGCCACGGCTTCTCCTTCGCCGATGTCGAGGACGTCGGGACCCGCACTCTCGTGGTGGCGGACGGCGACATGGCCAAGGCCGAACAGCTCGCCAAGAAGCTCGGCGACGAGCTATGGGACAATCGCGAGCGCTATGCCACCAAGTATCTCTCCATCACCGAGGCGATGGAACGTGCCGCCTCGCACAACCAGGGCCCGCTGGTGCTGGCCGACCGCGCCGACAATCCCGGCTCGGGAGCGCCCGGCGATTCGACCTTCGTGCTGAAGGCGCTGGTGGAGAAGCAGATCGGGCCGGCGCTGTTCGGCGTGATGTGGGATCCCGCGGCCTTCCGCATCGCCGAGGAAGCAGGCGAAGGCGCGCGCCTCAGGATGCGGCTGGGCGGCAAGTCGGGGGCGGTGAGCGGCGATCCGGTCGACATCGACGTCACGGTGAAGAAGCTCGCGCGCGGCGTGCGCCAGCCCTATGGGCCGGTGATGGTGCCGCTGGGCGACATGGCGCTGCTGTCATCGGAGCATGTCGATATCGCGATCTGCACGCTCCGCACCCAGACCTTCCATGCCGATGCCTTCAAGGCCGTCGGCGCCGACCCCGCCGACTACCGCGTCGTCGTGGTGAAGTCGGCGCAGCATTTCTATAACGGCTTCGTGGGGCTCGCGAAGGAGATCCTCTACGTCGCCTCACCCGGCGCCGCCGATCCCGACGTCACGCGCCTGCCCTACACCAAGCGCAAGACGCCGTTCTGGCCCAAGACCGCCGATCCCTGGAAATAGTCAGAGCAGCGGCGCCAGCGCCTCGCGCGTGGTCTTGCCCTCGACCACCGGCACGACCTCGAACTCGGCCACCGACTGCCAATCCGCTATCCAGCGCTGGAAGAGCGTCACGTCGTCGGCCTCCATGAGCTGGAAGCAGCGACTGAGATCCGCCGACACGTAGCTCGCCACGAACTTCAGCCCGTCGGGTAGCGCGCGGCCCGAGTCACGCAGCTTGCGGTAGACGGCCTTGCCGTCCTGGTTCTTGAATTTCTCGACGACCATAAAAAGCATAAGCTCAGGCTAGCGCATTCGAGGGGAAATGAAATGAAGATCGCCATTGCCGGCGCCGCCGGCCGCATGGGCCAGATGCTAATCCGGCAGATCGCCGCCACCGAAGGCAGCAGCCTGGTCGGCGCGCTCGAAGGTCCGCGCAGCAATGCCTTGGGCCAGGACGCAGGCGGCGTGAAGATCGTGTCCGACATAGGCACGGCCATCGCCAACGCCCAGGTGTTGATCGACTTCACAGTACCGGCCGCGACGGTGGCCCACGCGAAGATCGCCGCCGACAAGGGCGTGGCGATGGTGATCGGTACCACCGGCCTCAACCCCGAACAGACGGCGGCCATCCACGAGGCCGCGAAGAGGACGCCGATCCTGTGGGCCGCAAACATGTCGCTCGGCATCAACATCCTGCAGGCGCTGGTGGAGAAGACCGCGTCGCTCCTCGATCCCACCTACGACATCGAGATCGTGGAGATGCATCACCGCCACAAGATCGACGCTCCTTCCGGCACCGCCCTGGCGCTTGGTCACTCGGCTGCGGCGGGGAGGCAGGTAAAGCTCGAGGAAGTGTGGCGCAAGAGCCGCGACGGTCACACCGGCGCGCGACCGGCTGGCGAGATCGGCTTTGCAACGTTGCGCGGCGGCGAAGAGGTCGGCGTACACACGGTGATGTTCGCCGCGGCCGGCGAGCGGCTGGAGCTCAGCCACCGCTCCTTCAGCCGCGAGACCTATGCGACTGGCGCCGTGCGCGCCGCCCTCTGGCTCGAAGGCAAGAAGCCCGGCCTCTACGGCATGAAGGACGTGCTGGGGCTTTGAGCGGTTCCATCAATCGATTCGTTAAGGGGCTTGGGACGAGGCTCCACGTCGGTCTTCTATGCTTGCTATTGGTTGGGGTGCAGACCCCGAGCGTCTTTGCCCAACAGCCCGTGCGTCCCGGCCAGGAATCATTTCTGAGCCGGGCGGTCTTTGCCTCCGACCGCGTATGGTTGCTGTCGGATGCCGGCATTCTATCTTCCATTGCCCAGGGGCAAAACGTACAGGTCGAGCAGCACCTTTCCGAACCAGTGCTGGATCTCTGCGTTCACGAGGGACGTCCGACGATCGTCACGGGAAAGTCGACGCGCGGCCCCGATTGGATTTTGCAGACCCATGTAGAAGGCGGTTGGAGCGCGGCGGTCACGATTGCCTCGGAGAATGACGCGTTGCTCTCGATCGATTGCAGTGCGAAGGCAGTCATATTCTTGTCGGATCGCCGGCTTTTGGAAGTTCAAGACGGCTCCCTGAAGGTCGCCGCCCTATCCGAGAAGCCCGGCCGAGGACGAGTTACCGCGACCTATCCGATGGCGGATCAACTCTTTGTCGGCAACAATGCCGGCGAGTGGGGTGGTGGCCTGCGACGCATTGATCGGCGCACTGGCAAAGTGACGGTCATTGGCGAGGTTGCCAGCGGTGGCCTATGCGCTGGCCTGCTGAACCCAGACTGTGAGCCCGTGAACGGCATCGCGCCGGTACCTTGGAAACCTGGTTGCATCGCGGTAGCGGTCGGCCTCGTGCATTTTGGGCCTAAAGGTCGGTTGGTCGAAGTTTGCGGAGACCAAGTCGAGACGCTCTATTCCAAGCCGATCGACATTATTCTCGTTCCTGGCGTCCGTCCAAAGCTCGGCACTGGCACTATCGCCTACTTCGGAATTTCGCGCGATAGGGAGCGACTGAAGGTAGTTGGCGTTGACGGGCAATACACCGTTGGCAGAGGAGGCGTCACCGACTTCTCGCCACTGCCAGACTTCAAGACTATCGGGAATATTGGCGTCAGCTTCGAAGTTCCAAATTTCGTGCTTGTTTTGACCGGCATCAATCAGCGCCATTCAATCGGCGGAGAGGTTCCTCTCCTCGTTCCCCGTTGAGTGACTTCAGCCCGGGTTTTGGCGTCTTTTCGCCAGCGCCGCCTTGAGCCGATCGGCCAGCGCCTCGCGTTCCACGGGCGACAGGAAGCGGCCGATGGTGAGGCGACTTCCGCGCGACACGAGGACCAGGCGCTCCTCGTCTGCTTCGATACGCAGCCAGTAGGCTTCGAGCCTGAAGTGCTCGCGATCGCCTTTGGGCGTCCAGCGCTCGACGATCAGCTCGCTGTCGGTGAGCGTCAGCGTCTCGCCGCGCCTGGCGTCGAAATAGCTGCGCTTCACGAACCACCACAGCAGCCAGACGTCGAGGCCCATGAAGCCGAACACCGGCCAGGCGCCGAGGATGAACATGGGCACGCCAATCAGCAGGTTGGCCGCGATGGCCCCGCGGATCAGCCACCTGAAGCCCTCCGGCGAAAGGCTGCGGTAGGGCTGCAGCGAGACGGCGAAATGGACTGTGGGCGCGTCGCTCATGCTATGAACCGATATGGCCTTGATGAAGCAAGCCGTCATCCCCGAGTTCTTCGCCCGATTGCGCCAGGCGATTCCCGAACCCGAGACCGAGCTCGAGTACGAGAACACCTATCATCTGCTGGTCGCTGTCGTGCTGTCGGCGCAGGCCACCGACATCGGCGTCAATCGCGCGACGACGCCGCTGTTCAAGTTCATCAAGACGCCGGCCCAGATGGTGGCGCTGGGCGAGAAGAAGCTGACCGATCACATCAAGACCATCGGCCTGTTCCGCACCAAGGCCCGGAACGTCATCAACCTGTCGAAGCTCCTGATCGAACGGCACGGCGGCGAGGTCCCCAAGGATCACGCGGCGTTGCAGGATCTGCCTGGCGTCGGCCGCAAGACCGCCAATGTGGTGATGAACGTGGCCTTCGGGGAGGCCACCATCGCCGTCGACACCCACATCTTCCGCGTCGGCAACCGCACCGGCCTCGCGCCCGGCAAGAATCCGCTGGAGGTCGAGCTGCGGTTGTTGAAGCGCGTGCCCGAGGAATTCCGCATGCATGCCCACCACTGGCTGATCCTGCACGGCCGCTACACCTGCAAAGCGCGCAGTCCGGAATGCCCGCGTTGCGTGGTAAACGATCTCTGCCTGTTCAAGGCGAAGACGACGGCAGCCTAGGGCGGAGCGGATGGCCGGAGAACACGTCATGACCGACACGCAGCCCGCCAGCGCCCTGAGCGCCGGTCCCGTGCGGGCAGATGCGCAACGCGTCGGACGGGCGCTCACCGATCGCCTGCTGGCGGGCAACAGCCTGCTGCGTCTGCTGTCCCTGTCCCTGTGGGCGGTCCTCGGCTTCACCTATTGGGAGCAGGGGCCATGGCTGCTTCTCGCCGCGCCCTTCGCACTGCATTGCTTCAGCAGCATTTGCTTCATCCGGCTGTCGCAGGCCTGGCAGGCGGATCCCGAGGCCCGGCCGGTCGATGCCTGGCGCCGGCTCTACGTTTTCTATGCCGGCCTGAGCGGCGTTGCCTACGGCGGCGGCGGCGGCCTGCTGGTCACCCTGCCTGCCGAGACACCGCGGCTCGCGATATGCGCCATCCTGGCGGTCTGCGTCACGCTGGCGCCGGGCCGGCTCTACGAGCCGCGGAGCTACACAGCCTTTGCCGGAGCGACCCTTGTGTTGCTCGCCGCGGGGCTCTTCACGGTCGCCGATCCGGTCTCTCGTGCCATGGGCCTCGGATGCCTGCTCTACCTCGCCGTGTTGCTGCTCAACAACCGCTCGCAACACCGCGCCACATACGACCAGGTTGCCCTCACCGTGGCCTACGAGGACCTGGCGCGCCGCCACGCGGCGGCCGAGGCCGATGCGCGCCGGGCGCGGGAGGATCTCAGCGATGCCATCGATGGCCTGGCCGATGGCCTGGCGCTGTTTGATCCCGACCTGCGCACGATCGTGTCCAATCACGCCTTTTCCTCGGTCGCCCCCGGCTTCACGCCGAGCCGCCTGGTCGGCCGCCCGCTGCGGGACATCCTGGGCGACATGGTGCGCAACGGCCTCGTCGCCGGCGTCGATGCGCAAAGCAGCGAAAAGTTCATCGCCATGTGGGAGGGCTATATCCGGGCCCCCCGCGGCTACATCGAGCGGCTCGTCGCCGACGGCCGCTGGCTACGCTATCACGCGCGCAAGACCGCCCGCGGCAACTATGTCGTTGGTTGCACCGATATCAGCGGGATCAAGACCAACGAGCTCGAATCGCAGCGCGCCCAGGCCGAGGCTGAATCGGCGCGCGACCGGCTTCGCGCGGTCCTCGACAACATGCGCGACGGCGTGATGCTGCTCGATCGGGACAGGCGCTGGGCGATCGACAGCGATCGCGTGCGCGAGCTGGTCGGCCTGCCCAAGGAGGTGGCCCATCTGGGGGCGCGCAGCGCCGATATCCGTGATTTCCAGATGGCCCGCGGCGACTTCGCCACGCCCGAGGAGGTCGCAGCCATTGAGCGCACGGCGATCGATATCCGAAGCGACAGGAACACCTCCTACATACGGCGCACCGCTGCCGGCCGCGTCGTCGAGTTCAAGTCCTATCCCCTCCCCAACGGCGAGGTTCTCGCCACCTATCGCGACATCACGGAGCTGCAGGAGCGGCAGGCCGAGCTCGAATCGGCCCGCGTCACGATGCGCACCGTGCTCGAAAACATGACCGACGGCGTCATGCTCTACGAGGCCGACGGGCGATGGTCATACGCCAACCGCAAGATGATGGAGTTCCACGCTTTCACGCCCGAGATCCTGGCCACCCTGCCGACCATGGCGGACGTGGGCCGTTACCAGATGACGCGGGGCGACATGGGAAGCACTGTCGGCATCGACATCGACGCGGCGATCGCCCGCCGGATCGCCGACGTCCGGGCCGGCATCGCGGCCTACGAGCGTCTGGCCGCGTCCGGCCGCCTGCTCGAGTTCCGCTTCGTGCCGGTGCCGGGCGGCGCCATCCTCTCGATTCACCGCGACATCACCGAGCTTCGACGCGGCGAGCAGGCAATCGTGCGCGAGCGCGAGCGCCTGGAGGATGCAATTCGCGCCCTGCCTTCGGGGTTCTCGATCCACGACGCCGACGGTCGCCTGATCGTCTACAACGACGCCTATCAACGCTTCGCCGGTAACGGCGCCCTGGAGGGGGTCGCGGCCGAGACCGGCGAGCTCCAGGAGACGCTGCGCGAAATGGCAACCGCGGACGGCGGCTGGATCCGCATTGCGCGCCATCCGACCCGTGAGAGCGGCGTGGTCACGCTGGTCACCGACATGACCGATACCAAGACGCGCGAACGCGAGCTGGAGGCGGCGCGCGACGAGGCGGAGGCTGCCAACCAGGCCAAGTCGACCTTCCTCGCCACCATGAGCCACGAGATCAGGACGCCCATGAACGGCGTCATCGGCACCGCGGAGCTGCTGGGCCGCGAGCCGCTCAACGAGCGGCAGAGCCGGCTGGTCGGCACGATCCGTACCTCGGCGGCGGCGCTGCTGCGCATCATCGACGACGTGCTCGACTTCTCCAAGATCGAGGCCGGGCGCATGGAGCTCGAGGAAGCGCCCTTCTCGTTGCGTGCGGTCGTCGAGGGCACGGCCGAGACGCTGGCGAGCCAGGCCGAGCGCAAGGGGCTGGTGCTGTCGGCGGCCGTCGAGCCGGGAACGCCCGATCTCCTGAAGGGCGACGCCACGCGGGTGCGTCAGATCCTGTTCAACCTCATCGGCAATGCGCTGAAGTTCACCGACACGGGCGGCGTGAAGGTGACGGTGCGCCGGCTGGCCGGTGCTCCCTCGAAGGTGCGCCTCGCCCTTGCAGTCAGCGACAGCGGCATCGGCATGAGCGCCGAACAAATAGCCCGCCTGTTCCAGCCCTTCGCCCAGGCCGATTCGAGCACGACGAGGCGCTTCGGCGGCACCGGGCTCGGCCTTTCCATCGTGCGCCGGCTGGCCGAGCTGATGGGCGGCGAGGCCACGGTGGAAAGCGTAGCCGGACAGGGCTCGACCTTCACCGTGACGCTCGATCTCGCGCTCGCCGACCATGCGCCCGCCGAAGCCAGCGCCCCACTTGCCGCCGGCGAGATCGTGGCCGGCACGGTCCTGGCGGTCGACGACTACGAGATCAATCTGGAGGTGCTGACCGGCCAGCTCGAGATTCTCGGTGTCCCGGTCGAGACGGCTCTCAACGGCATCGAGGCCCTGACCAAGTGGCGCGAACGCCCTTACGCTCTGGTGCTGGCCGACATCCACATGCCCGACATGGACGGCTTCGAGCTGACCCGCCAGATCCGCGCCGAGGAGGCTGTGAGGGACTCCGGTCGCACGCCGATCCTGGCGCTGACGGCCAATGCCTTGAAAGGCGAGGCCGACCGTTGCCTCGCCGCCGGCATGGACGGCTACCTCACCAAGCCTCTGACCCTCGACAGGCTTCGCGAGGCATTGGCGCAGTGGATGAGCCCAGCGTCATCCTGAGACGAGGGGCTTTGATCGACTTGCCGGCCTGTAGCCCAAAAGCTACAGTCGCTGCTATTGTGCTGGAAGTCCGCCAAACTGCTGAATTCACCAAGTGGATGGCGAGCCTGCGCGACCTTCGCGGTCGCGCGAAGACCGTCGCGCGCATCGATGATCTTGCAATGGGACATTGCCGGTAACGCGTAAGCATTGGGCGACGGAATCAGCGAGCTGCGAATCCACTTTGGCCCCGGCTATCGCGTTTACTTCGTCCGACGGGGAGAGGTGCTCATTTTTTTGCTGAGCGGAGGCGATAAGAGCAGTCAGAGCCGGGATATCAAAGCTGCCAAGAAATTGGCCTCGGAGTTTTGAGCATGACCAAGAAAACGACGAAATTCGATTCGGCTCTCTATCTCGATAGCGACGAAGGGATTGGGGCCTATCTTGAAGAGGCGATGGAGACCAACGATCCGGCCTTTGTCGCCTATGCACTCGGCCAAGTGGCGCGTGCTCGTGGCATGTCGCAAATCGCCGAGCAGGCGGGTCTATCTCGCGAGAGTCTCTACAGAGCGCTCAGCGCCGACGGAAATCCGGAGTTCGGTACCGTGCTCAAGGTGATGCATGCGCTTGGCTTGAAATTCTCGGTTAGCCCTGCAGCGGGCCGATAGCCATTCACCCCAGCCGCAGCAACGGCACCGCGGCGGCCGCGAGCAGGGCGGCAGCGACGCGGGTGCGGGTGAAGGGCTCCTTCAGCCACAGGGCGGCGATCAGGATGGCGAAGACGGCGCTGGTGTCGCGCAGCGCGGCGGCAGGCGCGATGGGCGCGCCGCTCCATACCCAGAGGATCAGCAGGTAGGAGGCGCAGGAGGCCATCGCGGTCGGCAGGGCCATGCGCCAGTGGACTTGAAGCTGCTTCAGCGGTGAGCCGGCGTGGCGCTGCCGTAGCCACATGGCGGCGGCGTTGGTCACCGATACGGTGAAGCCATAGGCCCAGGGGGAGCCTGCGGCGCGCACGCCCTTGGCGTCGCACAGGATATAGACCGCCGTGCCGAGGCCTGCCGCCACGGTCCAGCCCAGCGCCGCGAAGGTGACAGCCTTGCCGCGGGCGGCGTCGTAGGCGAGCACGCCCAGGGCCACGGCGATGACGGCGACACCCGTGAGAGCGATGACGCCCAGCCGCTCCCCGGCGAGGGCGGCGGCCAACGGCACCACCAGCAGCACGGCCACGGCGCGCACGATGGGATAGACGATGCCGAAGCCGCCGGCCTCGTAGGCGCGCAGCAGGGCCCAGACGGTGACGAGGTTGGTCGCCGTCGAGGCCACGATCCACGGCACTGACGCGAGATCGGGCAGGCCGGACCACAGGAGGAACGGCAGGACCAGCACGGCGCTCATCATCATCTGCGCCGTCATGGCCTGCGTCGGATCGTGGTTGGCCTTCACGGCGGCGTTCCAGCCGGCGTGCAGCAGGGCGCTCAGGAGCGCGGCGGCGACGTGGATGAGGTCCATCAGGCCGGCTCGGCTCGGACCTCGCGCACGCGAAGCAGCAGCATGAATCCCGCGACCAGGAACACCAGCACGCAGGCCACGCCCAGCCGCGTCGATTGCGTGATCGCCGTGATGATGCCGATGGCGAGCGGGGCCATCCAGGCGGTGGCTCGGCCCGAGAGGGCGAACAGGCCATAGAACTCGCCGGTCATGCCCTCGGGCGCGAGGCGGGCGATCAGGGTGCGGCTCGCCGCCTGCATCGGCCCCATGCAGAAGCCCAGCACCAGGGCGAAGCCCATGAAGACCTTTTCCTGCGTCGAGCCGAACAGGCCGCGCGTCGGCGAGATCGGGTCGGTGGGGAGGAAGAACAGCACGCGGTCGGCCGTGACGCCCACGATGCCGAGGGTCGCGATGATCACGCCGGCGACGGCGAACTGCACCGTGCGCTTGCTGCCCAGCACGTCGTCGAGCTTGCCGCCCAGGAAGGCGCCGGGAATGGCGAACACGGTCAGGATGATGCCGAAGATGCCAAGGGTCGTCGTCGTCCAGGCGAAGGTCGCCGAGGCATAGACGCCGCCGAAGGCGATGATGGCGGCGAGCCCGTCGTTGTAGAGCATGAAGGCGATCAGGTAGGTGAGCGCGTTGCGGTAGTGGCGGAGCTCGCGCGCCGTTCCCAGCAGCGAGCGGCCGCCCTGGCGCGCGGCTTCCCGGAACGGCAGGCGCGCCTTGCCCGGCGAATCGGGCGTGAACAGGAACATCGGCAGCACGAACACCGCCAGCCACACAGCCGAGGCCGGCCCGGTCAGGCGCTCGAGGGCGTGGCTTGCCCTGTCGAGGCCGAACAATGCCGGAAAGAACGTGCCCGCCAGCACGACGAAGAGCGCGATCAGGCCACCGACATAACCCAGGCCCCAGCCAAAGCCGCTCAGCCAGCCCATGCGCTCGGGCCGCGAGATGGTGGGCAGCAGGGCGTTGTTGAACACGATCGACATTTCCGCGCCGACCGTCGCGACCACGACCGCCAGGGCGATCCAGGGGGCGAGGTCGGGACGCGCCGGATAGGCGAACCACAGCGCGGCACATCCGACGACGACCAGGCACTGGAAGACGGCGATGAAAGGCTTGCGCCGGCCGCCGGCGTCGGCCATGGCGCCGAGGAACGGGCTCATGACCGCGACGAGCAGGCCCGCCACCGACTGCGTGAAGGCCCAGGCGGTCTGGCCCTGCACCGCATCGCCGATCATCACGTTGGCGAAGTAGGGCGCGAAGATGAAGGTGGTGATGACGGTGAAGAACGGCTGGTTGGCCCAGTCGAACATCGCCCAGCTGAACTGGCCGCGGCTCATGTGCCGACCCGCTGCGGCAACTGCCCGATCGCCTCGCGGTTGGTGGGCGAGAACACTCTGGTCATGGCCTCCTGCCAAGGCAGCCAGAGCTGCGCGATATGCTCCTCGGGATCGAGGGTGGCGACGCTGATCTGGGGTACGAGGAAGCCGAACACATGCTCGACATTATGCGTCACATCCGGCGCGTAGCGCCCGCGCCATTGCGGCCAGATCTCATAGCGATTCACCAGCTTCCAGTCGGTGAGCCTGCCCATCACGAGGCCGGTTTCCTCCAGAAGCTCGCGCCAGGCGGTGGTTTCGAGGTTGAGATCCTCGGGCTCGCGCGAGCCGGTCACGGACTGCCACAGGCCGGGCTGGCGCGCCCGTTCCAGCAGCAATACCTCGAGCTGGGGCGTGTGGATCACGACCAGCACCGATTCGGGAAGCTTGAAGCCCATCGGGGGCAGCATATAAGGTCCGGCGACTTTTTGGGGGAACGATGAGCAAGCAGCTTCAGGCCGTCATCGATGCCGCGTGGGAAAAGCGCGACGGCGTCAGCAGCGCCACCAAGGGCGAGGTCCGCGAGGCCGTCGAGGCGGCGATCTCCGGCCTCGACGACGGCACCTTCCGCACCGCCGAGAAGATCGGTGAGGAGTGGGTGGTCAATCAGTGGCTGAAGAAGGCCGTGCTGCTGTCCTTCCGCCTCTACGACTCGGTCCCGATGGACGGCGGCGCGTCGTTCCCGGGCCTGGGCGCCGCGCCCTGGTTCGACAAGGTGCCGCTCAAGACCACGGGCTGGGACGCGGCCCGCTTCGCCAAGGCCGGCTTCCGCGCCGTGCCGGGCTCGATCGTGCGCCGCGGCGCCTATATCGCCCCCAGCGTCGTCGTGATGCCCTCCTTCGTGAACCTCGGCGCCTATGTCGACACCAACACCATGGTCGATACCTGGGCGACGGTCGGCTCCTGCGCCCAGATCGGCAAGAACTGCCATCTCTCCGGCGGCGTCGGCATCGGCGGCGTGCTCGAGCCTTTGCAGGCCAACCCGGTGATCATCGAGGACAATTGCTTCATCGGGGCGCGCTCCGAGGTCGTCGAAGGCGTGATCGTCGGCACCGGTGCGGTACTGTCGATGGGCGTGTTCATCTCGGCCACCACCAAGGTCGTCGATCGCGCCACCGGCCAGATCCATGTCGGCAAGGTGCCGCCCTATTCCGTGGTTGTGCCGGGCAACATCGGCGGTGGCCCCGACCGGCCCTCGACCTACTGCGCGGTGATCGTGAAGACCGTCGACGAGCGCACGCGCTCCAAGACCTCGATCAACGAGCTGCTGCGCGACTGACGCACATGCAGGACCGCCTGCTCTGGCGTGGCGACACGCTGCCAGCCGACGCCGGGCGGATCGCGTTACCGTCCGACGTGGAGCAGGAGCTCGACAGTCTCGTCGAAAGGCTCGATCGCGATCCGGTCCCGCTGCTGTTGCTGCGGCCGGAGGATTTCGCGCTCGACGCCTCCCGCGCCTTCATGCGGGAAGTGGTGAGGCGGAGCCTCGACGAGGGACCGGGCTTCGCAATCGTCGACCGCCTGCCCGTGGAGCGCTGGTCGCAGAGCGGGACACGGGCCGTGTGGTGGCTGCTGGCCTCTCTCGTCGCGCGGCCGGTGGCGCAGAAGTGGGACGGCACCTCGATCTACGACGTCACCGACCTCGGCCGCCCACCCGGCAACGGCGTGCGCCCCGACGTCACCAACGCCGAGCAGAATTTTCATACCGACAACAGCTACAACAACGTCCCGCCGCACTATGTCGGGCTGCTGTGCCTCCGTACGGCGATGGACGGCGGCGTGAGCGGCATCGTGAGCTTCGCCTCCGCCCACGAGGAGATGCGGCGGCGCCATCCCGACCTGCTGCAGCGGCTCTACGAGCCCTTCTATTTCGACCGCCAGCGCGAGCATGCGCCCGGCGACGTCATGACCACCCATCACCCGATGTTCGAGCGCGAGGACGGCCGCCTGATCGCCCGCCTCTCCCATTTCCAGGTGAAGAACGGCTACAGGCTCGCCGGCGTCGACCTCGATCCCAAGGGTGCTGCCGCCCTCGAAGCCTTCGAGGCGATCCTCAATGCCCCCGACATGGCCGCGCGCTTCCAGTTCCAGCCGGGGCAGATGCAGCTCATCGACAATCGAGCGCTCGGCCACAGGCGCACCGGCTTCCGCGACTGGCCGGAGGCCGAACGCAAGCGCCTGCTGGTCCGCCTCTGGCTGCGCGACCGCGGCAGCCGCGCCTACAACGGCTGAACACACCCGTTCGAGCCTTTCCTCCCCTTTGCGGAGTCCGCAAAGGGGAGGTGCCCTCGCGTGCGAGGGCGGAGGGGTCAGAAGCGACCATTTGGTGCTCAGGACCCCTCCGTCGCCGTAAGGCGGCGCCACCTCCCCGGTCCATACAGCTGCGCGCAGGGAGGAGTTCAAAGGTGGCGTTTGAAGTCCGGCTGCTCCTTGAGGTGCTTGCCTTCCTTGGCAAGGATCTTCGACACGCGCTCGGGCGCGAAGCCCAGGTCGACGAAAGCGGGGCCGACGTTTGCGACCTCGCGGTACTCGGCGATCTTGCCGTCGCGCAGGGTCATCATCGACACGCCCTCGAAGCCGACGCGCTTGCCCTGGGCCTCGGGCAGGGTCGAGACGTAGCTGAAGGTATAATAGGCATAGAGCATCTGGCCGTCGCTCACCGGCCGGTGCATGTCCCAGCGGAAGTCGCGGGCGGTGCGGTGGAACCAGTCGTCGATCATCTCGGCGAGCTTGGCCGGGCCCTGGAAAGCCCCGTAGAAGACGTCGTGGTAGACCCCGTCCTCGGTAAACAGGGCGGCGAACGCGGTTGCGTCGCCGGCTTCTACCGTTCGGCAGAATTGGGTCAGGATTTCGGTGGGGTCCAT
>CANIRG010000047.1 GCA_947469635.1 Rhodospirillales bacterium
CCGGCTGGACTTGAATGCCCGCCCACCCTATCTCAGGGGCCATCATTCGAGGAATTCCCATGGCTCAAGCGCAAGTGCCCGTCACCGTGCTCACCGGCTATCTCGGCGCCGGCAAGACCACGCTGCTCACCCGGATATTGAGCGAGCAGCACGGCAAGAAATACGCCGTCATCGTGAACGAGTTCGGCGAGCTGGGCGTCGACAACGACCTCGTGGTCAATGCCGACGAGGAAGTCTTCGAGATGAACAACGGCTGCATCTGCTGCACCGTGCGCGGCGACCTGATCCGCATCATCGAAGGGCTGATGAAGCGCAAGGACAAGTTCGACGGCATCCTGGTCGAGACCACCGGCCTCGCCGATCCCGGCCCGGTCGCCCAGACCTTCTTCACCGACGAGGACGTGAAGGCCCGCACGCGGCTCGACGCCATCGTCACCGTGGTCGACGCCAAGCACTTCCTCGGCCAGCTCGGCCAGGGCAAGGAGGCCGAGGAGCAGGTGGCCTTCGCCGACGTCGTCCTGCTCAACAAGACCGATCTCGTGAGCGGCGACGACCTCAGGAAGGTCGAGGACAAGATCCGCTCGATCAATCCCTATGCCCGCATCCACAAGACCGAGAAGAGCCGCATCGAGCTGTCGGAGATCCTCGACAAGGGCGCCTTCGACCTCGCGCGCATCCTCGAGTTCGAGCCCGACTTCCTCGAGCACGGTCACGATCACAACCACGAGGAAGAGGTGAAGAGCCTCTCCATCACCGCCGACCGCCCTGTCGATCCCGACAAGTTCCAGAAATGGATGGGCGCGCTCCTGCAGCTGCGCGGCGCCGACATCCTGCGCTCCAAGGGCATCCTCGCCATCGCCGGCGCACCCAGGCGCTACGTCTTCCAGGGCGTCCACATGATGATGGACAGCGACTGGGGCACGCCGTGGAAGGACAGCGACAAGCGCTCGAGCAAGCTCGTCTTCATCGGCCGCCATCTCGACCTCGAGAATTTGAAGCGCGGCTTCGAAGACTGCCTGGCATAGCGCCCGTGAAGCTCGATCTCGCAAACCCGGCCTGGCGCACCTCCCTGCCGGCGACACGCAAGGTCGCGACCGATGCACCGGTCGCCGCCTGCGCCTTCAGCCGTGACGGCACACACGTGGGCTTCGGCCTGGGCGACGGGCAGGTCCGTCTGTTGCCCGACGACAGGATGATCGCGGCCCACAAGGGCGCGGTGCTGTCGCTGGTCGCCGATCCGACGGGCGACGGCTTCGTCAGCAGCGGCGACGACGGCCGCCTGCTGCGCATCGCCGCCGATGGTGGCACGACCGAGCTCGCCAACCAGAAGGGCAAGTGGCTCGACCATCTCGCCGCCCATCGCGCGACCGGCGCGGTCGCGGTCGGCGTCGGCAGGAACATCCTGGTGGTCACCAAGGAGGGCGAGACGCGCGAATTCGGGCCGCACCCCAGCACTGTGGCCGACCTCGATTTCAGCAAGGACGGCGGCCGCGTCGCCGGCGCGCACTATGGCGGCGTCACGGTGTGGAGCCTGAACCAGCCCGGCGGGACGCCGCGGCGTTTCGCCTGGGCCGGCAGCCACGTGGCGCTGCGCTGGAGCACCGACGGCAAGTTCATCGCCACCGGCACGCAGGAGAACGACATCCACGTCTGGCGCCTCGCCCAGGCCACCGACATGCGCATGCAGGGCTATCCCGCCAAGGTGAAGTCACTGTCGTGGACCGCCGACGCGCGCTTCCTCTACACCTCGGCGCAGCCGGTGTTCACCGCCTGGCCCTTCTCCGGCAAGGGGCCGGAAGGCAAGCCGCCGCTGCAGTTCGGCCAGGAAGGCGCGGGCATCATGACGGTCGTGGCCGCCCATCCGACGGCCGAGTTCGTGGCCGGCGGCTTCGACACCGGTGAGATCCAGCTCGGCGACATCAAGACCAGGCGCACCGCCGTGGCCAAGCTCGCCGACAAGTCGGCGATCACCTGCCTCGCCTGGTCCCCTGACGGCACGTCGCTCGCGGTCGGGAACGAGAGCGGCGATCTCATGGTGATCGACCTGCGGCGCTAAGCGGCGATCCATTTGGGATCTTCGGCCGAGGCCGGCTTGGTCTTGCGGATATTGCCGTCGAGCTCGATGTGAAGCTCGGTCAAGGCATCGTTGCGCCGGCCGAGCCCCTCGAAATGCTTGGGCTTGCGGCGCGGTGCTCCGACCGGCGCGTAGCCCGCGGCACGTGCGGCATTGAGAGCAATCTCCGCGTCGGCCGGCGCATGGCCATGATCGCCGCGATGCGGCTTCTTCCTGTGCTCGATCTGCACGAGGCGACCGCCGCAGGTGAGGCGCGCGACCTTCAGCTCCGACGGTTTCATCTCTCCTTCGAGAGAGACCGTGTCACCGACATGCAGGGCGATCTGCTCGATCCCTTCGGGTGTGACGTCGGCCAGGATCGCACCGTCCGCCGTCTGCACGACGAAGCGATGGGCGAACAAGTGCAGGATCTTTCCGGAAACGCTGATGTGCTTGTCGGGCATGACGTGCTCCATGTTGGCGAGAGAGAAGCGACGGCCGGACCGGGAAAGCCGGTCCGGCCGCTTCGGCGATCAGCGCGGCGGCGGACGGTGGCCCGGACCACGGTCGGCCGCGGGACGCGGCGGCGCAGGCGCCGGCGGGCCGAAGGCCTGGTTGCGGCCGTCGGCATGGGACACGACCTGCGCGGCGATGAAGCCGCGGTCGAAGCGGCCCTGCACCGAGACCTGCTCGCCCTTGGTCACGGCATTGGCGTCGTCACCGCGCGGGCCGAGATCCACGAGCATGCGCCCGCTGTCGTCCTGCAGGATGAACTTGTTGCCGTAGATTTCGACGACGTTGCCCTTCACGGCGACGACGTCGCTGGCCTGCAGCTTGCCGATGGAGACCGGCGTCAGCAGCATGACCGCTTGCGGCAGCTGGCCGGTCGCCGGCGGGGGTGGCGCGCCAGCGCCTGGTGCGACCGGCGGCGGGGCCGGCGGCTGGGCAACGGCAACGCCGCCGATACCGGCCACGAGCAGCGCGCCCGCGGCCATCGCCAAGAGTCCGCTGCGGGACAGCCGGGTCCGTTGCGGGATCGTCGAGAGAGTCGTCATTTTCGCCTCCTGTGAGTGTTGCGATGGCGTCACTTTAGGCATCGCGCCTAAATCCACCCTGAACCGAACGGTTCAGGCTGCGTTAAGGTCAGCCCCCTATTCCAGCAGGCACCGATGACGATCGATGCTCGGAGTCCCCATGAAAATCCTTCTGGTCGAGGACGATCGCCTGCTCGCGCAACAGGTCGCCCACGCCCTGCGCGACGAGAATTTCGTCGTCGATATCGCGAGCAACGGCGAGGACGGCCAGCATCTCGGCGAGACCGAGGCCTATGACGCCGCCGTGCTCGACCTCGGCCTGCCGAAGGTGCCCGGCGCCACGGTGCTGCGCGCGTGGCGCAAGAGCGGGCGGCAGCTGCCCGTTCTCATCCTGACGGCGCGCGATGGATGGAGCGAGAAGGTCGATGGCTTCAAGGCCGGCGCCGACGACTATCTCACCAAGCCGTTCCGGGTCGAGGAGCTGATCATGCGCCTGCGCGCCCTGGTGCGGCGCTCGGCGGGACATGGCGTGCCCAAGATTTCCTGTGGCGCTCTCTCCTTCGACGCGCAGGCCGGCGCGTTCGAGCTCGATGGTTTGCCCCTGAAGCTGACGGCGCTCGAATGGCGCGTCTTGGAATGCCTGATTCTGCAGAAGGGAATCGTGGTCGAGCGGTCGGCGCTCACCGACAAAGTGTACGAAGGCGATGCCGGCACCGATTCCAACTCGCTGGAAGTGATCGTCGCCCGACTGCGGCGAAAGATCGGCCACGCCATGATCGAGACCATGCGCGGTCGCGGCTACAGGCTCGTGGACGGCTGATGCCGGCGGTGCGTTCCCTCAGCCGGCGGCTGCTCGCGGGCGCGGCGCTGTTCATCACGGTAGCGTTGCTCGTGGCGGGAGGGGTGATCGGCCTGCTGCTCCATCACTTCATCCAACGCCAGGTCGACGAACGATTGGACAGCCAGATCCTCTTCCTGGCGTCGATGCTGCGCGTCGACAGCGGCGGAAGCTTGAGTCTCGCCGGCAATGCCGATGGGCCACCTTTCGATCGGCCGATGCGCGGCTGGTATTGGCAGGTCAACAGCCCGACAAGCGCGTTGCACGGCCGCTCCCTGGAAAGCAACACGCTCGATGTCCCGGTCTTGCCGCCGCGTTCTGCGCCGCGGCCATGGGATGGACCGGGTCCGGAGGGGCGGCGCCTGCACTATCGTATCAAGCCCCTGACGATCGGCGAAACGCGTGTCGAGATCGTCGCCACGGCACCGCGAGCTGCGGTCACCGATCCGTTGATCGATGCCATGATGACGCTGGGCCTCTCGCTCGCCGCCCTGGGCATCGCGCTCGTGCTCGCGATGCTGCTTCAGGTGAGGCTCGGCCTGCGCCCGCTCCACAGGCTGCGCGAAGCCCTGGCCGAGGTTCGCGCCGGCCGATCCGATCGCGTGCCGGACGCGCAGCCGGACGAGGTGCGTCCGCTGGTAACGGAGCTGAATGGCCTGCTCGAGCAGAACGCCGCCAACCTCGAACGGGCGCGCCGGCATGTCTCCAATCTCGCACACGGGCTCAAGACGCCGCTCGCCACGCTGGCTGTGGCGCTATCGCGCGAACGCCAGCGCGCTCCCGAGCTGGTCGAGATGGTCGACCTGATGGAGCGGCGCATCCGCCATCACCTCGGCCGGGCCCGCGCCGCCGCCCTCGGCGGACCCACGCGGGCCCAAACGGCGGTCGCCGGCCGGCTCGAAGGGCTGGGCCAGGTGCTGGCCAAGGTCCATGGCGAGCGGCGCATCGTGCTCATGATCGACGTGCCGCCAACGCTTGCCGTTGCCTGCGAGCAGCAGGACTTCGACGAGATCGCCGGCAATCTCCTGGAGAATGCCTACAAATGGGCGCGCGCTGCCGTTGCCGTGCAGGCGAAGGACGCTGGCGGCGGGACCGTGGCGCTCGTCATCGACGACGACGGGCCGGGGCTTCGCGCGGAACAAATCGCCGACGTGCTGCGGCCCGGCAAGCGCCTCGACGAGAGCGCGCCGGGCTTCGGCTTCGGCCTGTCGATCACCCAGGAGCTCGTCGAGCTCTACGGCGGCCGCCTCGACTTCGGACGTGCGCCCCTGGGCGGATTGCGGGTGATCCTGAAGCTCCCCTTGGCGAGATAGGAAGCGCTGCCCTCAGCCGCCGCGCACCAGCAGGCGGTTCGAGAGGAAGCAGGCGATGCCCGCGACGCCCATGGCCATGGTCATGGGGCCGATGGTGCCGTCGTAGGTCTGGCCCACGATCGCGCCGAAGATCGCGCCGCCACCGAACTGCAGCACGCCCATCAGCGACGAGGCGGTGCCGGCCATGTGGGGATAGCGTTGCAGCGCCATGGCCATGGAATTGGGACCGATCAGGCTGATGGTGGCGATCTGCGGCGCGAAGCAGGCAATGATCGGCCACATGCCGATGGTGCCGTAACGCGCCTCGATCTGGCCCAGCACCATCGCCGAAGTGCCGGAGATCAACGGCACGTAGACGGCGTAGCGCAGGATCCTGCCGGGGCCGAGGCGGCGCACGAAGCGGGCGTTGAGGAGGCTGCCGATGGTCATGAACACGATCATGCCGCCGAAGATCAGGCCGTAGTCGCGGGGCGCCACGCCATAGCGCTCGATCAGCACGAAGGGCGAGCCCGAGATGAACGACAGGAGGGCCGAGAACATGAAGGTGGTGGTGAAGGCATAGCCCATGAAGGCGCGGTGGCGCACCAGCTCTCCGAAGCGCTGCAAGATCGACGACAGGACCAGAGGCTGGCGATATTCCGGCCGCAGGGTTTCGGGCAGCCGGAAGTAGGAGGCGATGAAGGCCAGGAGGCCGATGCCGGCCAGCGTCCAGAAGACCGCCCGCCAGCCCAGGAACCACAGGATCTGGCCGCCGATCAGCGGCGCCAGCATCGGCGCGATGGAGGTGCAGGCCATCATCAGCGACATGGCGCGTGCCGCCTGGTCGCGCTCGGCGAGGTCGCGCACCATGGTGCGGGCCAGCACCACGCCGCCGCAGGCCGCGAGCCCCTGCAGGAAGCGGAGGAGAACGAGGTGCATCGCCTCGCCGGCGAAGGCGCAGCCGATGCTGGTCAGGACATAGATGAGGAGGCCGCCGAGGATGACCGGGCGGCGGCCGAAGCGATCGCCGGCCGGCCCATAGAAGATCTGGCCCGCGCCGAAGGCGACCATGAAAGCCGACAGGGTGAGCTGGATGTCGCCTGCCGTGCCACGCAGGTCGACGGCGATCACCGGCAGCGCCGGCAGGTACATGTCGATCGACAGCGGCGTGAAGGCCGACAGCAGCGCGAGCAGCGCCAGCAGCATCGGCGTCAGGGTCGGGCGAACGGGCGTGGTTGTTGTCATGGGCGGTGGCTCTATAGCGGACATGCTATAAGCGGACCATGACGGCCCTCCCCGACATGACCGAGCCGCAGATCAGGCGGTACGCACGCCATATCGTGCTGGCGGAGATAGGCGGCGTGGGCCAGGCGCGCCTGATCGCCGCACGCGTGCTGGTGGTCGGCGCCGGCGGCCTTGGCGCGCCATTGCTGCAATATCTTGCAGCGGCCGGCGTCGGCACGTTGGGCGTGATCGACGACGACACGGTCGATCTCTCCAACCTGCAGCGCCAGGTCATCCATCGCACCGCCGACATCGGCACCGCCAAGGTCGACAGCGCCCGGCGCGCGCTCCTGGACATCAACCCGGAGGTGCGGGTGCAGGCGCATCACGAGCGGCTGACCGAGGCCAATGCCGCGCGATTGGTCGCGGGCTACGACATCGTGGCCGACGGCAGCGACAACTTCGCCACGCGTTATCTGCTGAACGACGTCTGCTTCAGCCTGAAGAAGACCCTGGTGTCGGCCGCCATCCTGCGCTTCGACGGCCAGCTCTCGACCTACAAGGCCTGGCAGGGTGCGGGCCACCCCTGCCTGCGCTGCATCTTCCCCGCCTCCCCCAGCGAGGACGCCGTGCCGAGCTGTGCCCAGGCGGGCGTGCTGGGGGCGCTGGCGGGCACGCTGGGCGCGCTGCAGGCCACCGAGGTGGTGAAGGAGATTCTGGGCATCGGCCGCTCGCTCTCGGGCCGGCTGGTGATGTACGACGCGCTCGCCGGCTCCTTCGACGAGATGGAAGTGCAGAAGCGCGCGGATTGCCCGACGTGCGGGACGCCATGAAGGACGGCGGCCTCTCGATCATCGTGCGCAGCGGCTCCTATGAGGACGCACACTATGCGCTGGCGCTGGCCGCCGCCGCGCTCGCCGTCAGCAAGCCTGCCGTGCTGTTCTTCACCATGGGCGGGATCCGCAGCCTGATGGGCCCACCGGCCGCGCTCGATGATTGGGGCCGCGATGCCATCAACCGCGAACGCGGCGTCGGCGACTTCGAGACGCTGCTGCAGGCGTGCGTCGAGCTTGGCTGCCGCTTCATCGTATGCGAGATGGGATTGCGCTCGCTCGGGATCGAGCGCGGCCAGCTGCGCACCGACGTTCCCTTCACGATCGCCGGCATCGTGACCCTTCTGGAAGAAACCAGGCCCGGCATGCATCTATTGGAGATCTCATGACATCCGCCGCCTTCGACGTGCTGGGAATCGGCAACGCCATCGTCGACGTCATCAGCCGGGCCGACGACAGCTTCCTCGGCACGCACGCGCTTACCAAGGGCAGCATGATGCTGATCGACGAGGCGCGCGCCGAGGCGCTCTATGCCGCCATGGGGTCGGGCATCGAGGTCTCCGGCGGCTCGTGCGGCAACACCATGGCCGGCGTCGCCTCGTTCGGCGGCAGGGGCGCCTATATCGGCAAGGTGCGCAACGACCAGCTCGGCGCCGTGTTCGGCCACGACATCAAGGCGATCGGCGTGTCGTTCGAGACGGCGCTCGCGACCACCGGTCCCTCGACCGCGCGCTGCCTGATCCTGGTGACGCCCGACGCGCAGCGTACCATGAGCACCTATCTCGGCGCCTGCACCGGCCTCGGCCCCAACGACATCGACATCGCGCGTATCGGCTCGGCGCAAGTCACCTATGTCGAAGGCTATCTGTGGGATGCGCCCGAGGCCAAGAAGGCGGTGCTGAAGGCGTTCGATGCCGCCCATGCCGCCGGCCGCCAGGTGTCGATCACGCTCAGCGATTCGTTCTGCGTCGGCCGCTACCGCGACGAGTTCCGCACCCTCATCAGGGACAAGGTCGATATCCTTTTTGCCAACGAGGACGAGATCAAGTCGCTCTACCAGGTCGACACGTTCGAGAAGGCGCTGGAAGCGGCGCGCGCAGAGAACAAGATCTGCGCGCTGACGCGCAGCGAGAAGGGCTCGATGATCGTGAAAGGTTCGGAGACCCATGCCGTGCCGGCAGCACCCGTCGCCAAGGTGGTCGACACCACCGGCGCCGGCGATCTCTATGCGGCCGGCTTCCTGTTCGGCTACACGCACGGCAAGCCGCTGGCCGAATGCGCCCGGCTGGGCGGCATCGCCGCGGCCGAGGTGATCTCCCACGTCGGCGCTCGGCCGGAGCGGGCGCTGAAGGACCTGGTGTGAGCACAACGGCAGCCCCACGAAGCTGGCGCGAGACCTTCGCGACCTACAGCCATCCCCGCGTGGTGGCACTGCTGTTCCTGGGCTTCTCGGCTGGGCTGCCGTTCCTGCTGGTGTTCTCGACCCTGTCGGCGTGGTTGCGCGAGTTCGGCGTCACCCGCACCGCCATCGGCTTCATCTCCTGGATCGGCATCACCTACTCCTTCAAGTTCGTGTGGTCGCCGGTCGTCGACCGCGTGCGCCTGCCCTTCCTGACGGCGTGGCTGGGACGGCGGCGCTCGTGGATGCTGCTGGCGCAGTCCGGCATCGGGCTCGGCCTGCTTGCCATGTCCTTCTGCGATCCGCGCACCGGCCTGTGGTGGCTGGTGGTCTTCGCCCTGGTCGTGGCCTTCTCCTCGGCGACGCAGGACATCGCGCTCGACGCCTATCGCATCGAGGCGACCGACGAGAGCCTGCAAGGGGCCACCGCCGCCACCTACCAGCTGGGCTACCGCATCGCCATCCTGGCCGCCGGCGCCGGCGCGCTCTACATCGCCGAGTTCGGCTCCTGGCCGCTGGCCTACCGTGTCATGGCGGCGCTGGGGCTGGTCGGCATCGCCACGACGCTCTACATCGCCGAGCCCGAGGCGCGCGTGCCGGCCGGCACGGCCGAGCGCGAAGGCAAGATCGCCGAGTTCGCGGCCGGCCTCGGCGCGATGCCGGCCTGGGCGCGCGACACCCTGGTCTTCCTCTACGGCGCCATCGTCTGCCCCTTCGTCGATTTCTTCGTCCGCTACCGCTGGCACGGCGCCGTGCTGCTGGCCTTCATCGGCCTGTTCCGGCTCTCCGACATCGCCATGGGCGTGATGGCGAACCCCTTCTACATCGACATGGGGTTCAGCCTGCAGCAGATCGCCAACGTGACGAAGATCTATGGCTTCGTGATGTCGATCCTGGGCGCGCTGCTGGGCGGCGCGCTGGTGTTCCGCATGGGGGCGACCAACCTGCTGGCGCCCTCGGTGTTCCTGATCGCCGCCTCCAACCTCACCTTCGCCTGGCTCGCCTACACCGGCCAGCCCGATCAGATGATGCTGGCGGCGGCCATCAGCATCGACAATCTGGTGAGCGGCATGGCGGGCTCGGTGTTCATCGCCTTCCTGTCGGGCCTCACCAACGCGGCCTATACGGCCACGCAGTACGCGCTGTTCAGCTCGATCATGACCCTGCCCGGCAAGCTGATCGCGGGATACTCGGGCCTGGTCGTCGACACCCTGCAGGCCGCCGCGCCGGCCGCGAACAAGTTCGGTGGCTACGCGATCTTCTTCGTCTATACCGCGCTGCTCGGCGTGCCGGCCTTCGTGCTGGCCCTGATCGTGCGCCGACACTTCGCGCAGAAAGAAGAGAAGCCTCAGCCGGGTTGAGCGTCGAGCGCGTAGCCCGCGGCGCGAACGGTGCGGATGAGGTCGGCGTTCTGCTCGCCGTTCAGCGCAATGCGCAGCCGGCGGATATGGACATCGACGGTGCGCGCCTCGACATAGACATCCTTGCCCCATACCGCATCGAGCAGCTGCTCGCGCGAGAAGACACGGCCGGGATGCTCCATGAAATGGCGCAGCAGGCGGAACTCGGTGGGACCGAGATGGATCGGCTTGCCGCCGCGCAGCACGCGATGCGCCACGAGGTCCATGACGATATCGGCGTAGGACAGCGCCTCGTCGGCCAGCGCCGGCCGGATGCGGCGCAGCACGGCGCGGATGCGGGCCACCAGCTCGGTGGGCGAGAAGGGTTTCGAGACATAGTCGTCGGCGCCGGCATCGAGGCCGCGCACCCGGTCGCCCTCCTCACCGCGCGCCGTCAGCATGATGATCGGCACGTTGGCGGTCGCGGTCTGGCGACGCAGCTGCCGGCAGACCTCAATGCCCGACATCAAGGGCAGCATCCAGTCGAGCAGGATGAGGTCGGGCGTGTCCTCCTTGACCGAGGCAAGCGCCTCCTCGCCGTCGTAGGCGACGCCCACGACGAAGCCCGTCTGCTCGAGATTGTAGCGCAGCAGCTCGACCAGCGACGTCTCGTCCTCGACGATCAGCACGCGCGGCTTCAGCGCCGAGGAGTGCGCGTCGCGGCGGGAGGGGGCGGTGCTGGCCATGCTCACTGCGCCGAGTCCTTCGAATAGAGCGAGCCGCTGCCTTTCGGCCGCACCTGCGCGAAGGTCTGGCCGGTGCCGCGGAAGCTCACCAGCTCGGCGATGTTGGTGACGTGGTCGCCGGCGCGCTCGATGTTCTTGGCCATGAACATGAGATGCGTGCAGGCCGAGATCGTGCGCGGATCCTCCATCATGTAGGTCAGCAGCTCGCGGAACAGGCCGGTGTAGACTTGGTCGATCTCCTCGTCGCGCTGCCAGACATCGTAGGCTTTGGCCACGTCGTCGTTGGCGAAGGCGTCGAGCACGTCCTTGAGTGCCGTGCGCACGAGGCGGCCGAGGCGATCAATGCCGGTCACCGCCGAGGGCGGGGCCGTGCCCTGGGTGAGCACGATGCTGCGCTTGGCAGTGTTCTTGGCATAGTCGGCGATGCGTTCCAGCGCGGCGGCGATCTTGATCGACGACAGCACGACCCGGAGGTCGACCGCCATCGGCTGCCGCAACGCCAGCATCCGCACCGTCTGGTCCTGGACCGCGGCATCGAGCGCATCGACGCGGGCGTCGTCGGCGATCACCTGCTCGGCCGTGGCGCTGTCGCGGTCGCGGAGCGCCTCGAGCGCCTTGGCGAACTGGCTCTCGGTCAGTCCGCCCATCTCGTTGATCGTGGCATTGAGCCGTTCCAGCTCCTCGTCGAATCGCTTCAGCGTATGCTCGCTCGCCATGTCTCTATCCTTCTCAGCCGAACCGGCCGGTGATGTAGGCCTGGGTGCGCTTGTCGCGCGGCGTGGTGAACAGGGTCGCCGTCGAGTCGAACTCGATCAGCTCGCCCAGGTACATGAAAGCGGTGAAGTCGGAGACGCGCGCCGCCTGCTGCATGTTGTGCGTCACGATGACGATTGTGTAGTCGCGCTTCAGCTCGTCGATCAGCCCCTCGATCTTGGCGGTCGAGATCGGGTCGAGCGCCGAGCACGGCTCGTCGAACAGGATGACCTCGGGCTTCACGGCCACGGTGCGGGCGATGCACAGCCGCTGCTGTTGGCCGCCGGAGAGGCTGAGGCCGCTGGCGGCGAGCTTGTCCTTGACCTCGTCCCACAGAGCGGCGCGGCGCAGCGCCGTCTCGACGCGGGCATCGAGCTCGGCCTTCGGCAGCTTCTCGTAGAGGCGGATGCCGAAGGCGATGTTCTCGTAGATCGACATTGGGAACGGCGTCGGCTTCTGGAACACCATGCCGATGCGCGCCCGCAGCAGGTTGATGTCCTGCCCCGGCGCCAGCAGGTCCTCGCCGTCGAACAGCACCTCGCCGGCGGCGCGCTGGCCGGGATAGAGGTCGTACATGCGGTTGAGCACGCGCAGCAGCGTCGACTTCCCGCAACCCGACGGGCCGATGAAGGCCGTCGTCTTGTTGGCATAGAGCGGCAGGCTGATGCCCTTCAGCGCCCGGCTGTCGCCGTAGAAGAACTCGAGATCGCGGATCGAGATCTTCTCGGCAAGGCCCGTGGCGTCGATGCGGGCGTGGGAGACGAGGGGCGTGGCGACCGTGGGGCCGACCTGGGGAGCGGTGCTCATGATTGCTTTCTTCCGGTGAGGGAGCGGGCGACGATGCTGAGCGTCAGCACGGTCACGGTGATCAGCAGGGCGCCGGTCCAGGCGAGCTTCTGCCATTCCTCGTAAGGCGACAAAGCGAACTGGAAGATGACCACCGGCAGGCTGGGCATCGGCGCGTTCATGTTGAGGCTGAAGAACTGGTTGTTCAGCGCCGTGAACAGGAGCGGCGCTGTTTCGCCGCTGATGCGGGCGATGGCCAGCAACACGCCGGTGACGATGCCGGCGCGCGCCGCGCGGTAGGCGATGCGCAGGATCATGTGGGCGCGCGGCAGGCCGATCGAGGCCGCCGCCTCGCGCAGCGTGTCGGGCACCAGCGTCAGCATGTCCTCGGTGGTGCGCACCACCACCGGAATGACGATCACGGCCAGCGCCACCGCGCCGGCATAGCCGGAGAAGTGGCCCATCGGCGCCACCAGGATCTCATAGACGAACAGGCCGATGACGATCGAGGGCGCGCTCAGCAGGATGTCGTTGATGAAGCGGACGACCGTGGAGAGCCGGTCGTGGCGGCCGTACTCGGCGAGGTAGGTGCCGGCCAGGATGCCGATCGGCGTGCCGAGCAGCACCGCCAGCACCGTCATCACCAGGCTGCCCATGATGGCGTTGAGCAGGCCGCCGGCGGCGCCCGGGGGTGGCGTGTTCTCGGTGAAGACCGCGAGCGACAGGCCGCCCACGCCTTCATAGACCAGGACACCCAGGATCAGGACCAGCCAGCCCAGCCCGAAGGCGGTGGCGGCATAGGCCAGGGTCTTGGCAATGAAGTTGTTGCGGCGCCGGCTGGCGTAGCGCGGGCTGGCGGCGACTCGAGCTCTGTCGGTGGCTGTATCGGTCATGGTCCTATCCCAGCCGCCGCTGGATGCGCAGCAGCATGTAGCGCGCGATCGACAGCACGACGAAGGTGATGAAGAAAAGGATCAGGCCGAGCGCCACCAGCGAGGAGGTGTAGAGATCGCCCACCGCCTCGGTGAATTCGTTGGCGATCGAGGCCGAGATGGTGGTGCCGGGCTGCAGGATCGAGGCGGAGATCTTGTGCGCGTTGCCGATCACGAAGGTGACCGCCATGGTCTCGCCCAGCGCCCGGCCGAGACCGAGCATGCAGCCGCCGATCACGCCCACGCGCGTGTAGGGCAGGATGACGTAGCGGAAGACCTCCCAGGTCGTGCAGCCGACGCCATAGGCCGCCTCCTTGAGGACCGGCGGGACCGCATCGAACACGTCGCGGGAGATGGCAGTGATGAAGGGCAGCACCATCACGGCGAGGATCAGGCCCGCGGTCAGCATGCCGATGCCGTAGGGCGGGCCTTCGAACAGCGACGACAGGACAGGCACCTTCTCGAACCCGTCGATCAGGAACGGCTGCACGTACTTCTGCAGGAACGGCGCGAAGACGAAGAGACCCCAGATGCCGTAGATGATGCTGGGGATGCCGGCCAGCAGTTCGATGGCGATGGCAATCGGCCGGCGCAGCGCCTTGGGGCAAAGCTCGGTGAGAAAGAACGCGATCATCAGGCCGACCGGGACGGCGATCACCATGGCGATGATCGAGGTCACCAGCGTGCCGTAGATGGGCGCCAGCGCGCCGAACTTCTCGGTGACGGGGTTCCAGACCTCGTCGAAGACGAAGGACAGGCCGAAGGTGCGCAGCGCCGGCGAGGCGCCGATCACCAGCGACAGGATGATCCCGCTCAGCAGCACCAGCACCGCGATCGCGGCCGTCCGCGTGAGGCCGTGGAAGAAGAGATCGGTCCTCCGCAGGCGCCGCAGGACACTTGCCCGCGACGCCGCTTCGTCCGATCCGATGGTCGTGCTGTTCAAAGCCACTTCCGACACTTTACGCCCCTTCTCCCTTCCTGCCTCCCTCGTCTCAGAGCACCTCCCCGCGCTGCGCGCTGGGAGGAAAGGGATAGGAGGGGACTCATCGTTTCAGCTAGTGCGTGACGGCGTAGAGCGGCTTGCCCGAGGCGTCCTTGACCTCGGACGACCACATCTTCTGGATGTCCGCGACGACGTTGGCCGGCATCGGCACATAGTCGAGGTCCTGCGCCATCGTCGTGCCCTTGGCATAGGCCCAGCCGAAGAACTTCAGCGCCTCGCCGGTTGCCACGGCATCGGCCGGCTTCTTGTAGAGCAGGATCCAGGTGGCGGCCGTCATCGGCCACGACTGGTCGCCGGCCTGGTTGGCGAGGATCACGCCGTAACCCGGCTGCGACTTCCAGTCGGCGTTGGCGGCGGCGGCCTGGAAGGTCTTTATGGTCGGCAGCACGGTCTTGCCGGCCTTGTTCACCATCCTGGTGTAGCCCAGCTTATTCTGCTTGGCGTAGGCGTACTCGACGTAGCCGATCGAGCCCTTGGTCTGGGCCACGTTGTTGGCGACGCCTTCGTTGCCCTTGGCGCCGATGCCGGCCGGCCATTGCACGGCCGTGTTGGTGCCGACCTTGGTCTTCCACTCCGGGCTCACCTCGGAGAGATAGTAGGTGAAATTGTAGGTCGTGCCCGAGCCGTCGGAACGGTGGACCAGCGCGATCGCCCGCGACGGCAGCTTGAGGCCGGCGTTCAGCTTGGCGATCGCCGGATCGTCCCACTTCTTGATCTGGCCGAGGAAGATCGCGGCGACCGTTGGCCCGTCGAGCACCAGTTCGCCAGGCTTCAGCCCTTCGATGTTCACGACGGGCACGATGCCGCCCATGACCATGGGGAATTGCGCCAGGCCCGACTCGTCGAGCTCCTTGCCCGGCAGCGGCGCGTCGGTGGCGCCGAAGGTCACGGTCCTGGCCTTGATCTGCTTGATGCCGCCACCCGAGCCGATGGACTGGTAGTTCATGCCGTTCCCGGTCTCCTTTTTGTAGGCGTCCGCCCACTTGGCGTAGACCGGATAGGGGAAGGTGGCGCCGGCGCCCGAAATATCGATCGCATGGGCAGCGCCGGACATCGCGACCGCGGCGGTCGCCATCAGGGCTAGCTTGGTGAAATTCATAGGGTCTCTCCTGGGTTCGAACGAACGGGAGCGAAGTAGGGACCGTGTGTCTCTCTCCTATGAAGGATCGGTGACACTATGATGACGGCCGGGGATAACGTTCCACATATTTCTATATTTCTGGAAATACGGTTGACGGCTCGAGCAAGGAGTCCTATCTCCAGGCTCATGAACCTCGACGACGCCGCCGCCCGCCTGGAGGCGCTGGGCAATCCGACCCGGCTGAAGATCTATCGCACCCTCGTTCGAGCGGGCGAAGAAGGCCTGCCGGTCGGGCGCCTGCAGGACAAGATCGGCATCGCCCCCTCGACCCTGTCGCACCATCTCAAGGCGTTGGTCGTCGTGGGCCTCGTCACCCAGACACGCGAGGCGACGACGCTGGTCTGCCGCACCAACTACGGTCTCATGCGCGGACTGATCGGCTTTCTGGTCGAGGAGTGCTGCGCGGAAGGAACCTGTGTGCCGGGCATCCTGCCCAAGCAGGCGGCCTGAGTTTTTTTGCCTACATATTTCGATCATTTTAGGAGAACCGGAGGATACCATGACCGCGCAGCCAGCCAAGACCGTCGCCATCCTAGGAGGAGGCCCCGTGGGTCTCGCCGCCGCCGCCCACCTTCTGGAGCGCGGCCTCGAGCCAGTGGTGCTCGAAGCCGGTCCCGACGTCGCGCACGCCGTGCGCCAGTGGGGGCACGTCCGCATGTTCTCGCCCTGGGAATACAACGTCGACAAGGCCGCCGAGCGCCTGCTTGCGGCGACGGGCTGGAACACGCCGCAGCCGGATCAGTATCCAACCGGTGCCGAGCTGGTGGAGCGCTATCTCGAACCGCTGGCTACGCGCACTCCGCTGAAGGATCGCATCCGCACCAACAGTCTCGTCACCAGCGTCGGCCGCGTGGGATTCGACAAGGTGAAGACCAAGGGGCGCGAGGCCGCGCCCTTCGAGATCCGCTATCGCAACGGCAAGGGCCCGGAGACACTGCGCGTCGACGCGGTGATCGACGCCACGGGGACCTGGGCCACGCCCAACCCGGCCGGCGCCGACGGCCTGCCGGCCCTCGGCGAGAGCGAGATCGGTGAGCACATCGCCTATGGCATGCCCGACGTGCTGGGCAGGGACCGCGCCCGCTACGCCGGCAAGGCCGTCGCCGTGCTGGGCGCCGGCCACTCCGCCATCGGCACGCTGATCGATCTCGCGCGCCTGAAGGACGAGGCGCCGGCGACGGAGATCCATTGGCTGTTGCGCGGCGACACGCCGGAGAAGGCTTTTGGCGGCGGCGCCAACGACAAGCTCGCGGCACGTGGCGCGCTCGGTGCCGCCTTCGCCGCCCTGGTGGCGAGCGGGAAGATCAGGATCGAGACCGGCTTCCGCGTCTCCCATCTCGGCCACGACGGGCAACGCCTGCGCGTCGGCGCCGGCTCGGCCTGCTGCGGGCGCCATGTGACCGTGGAGGAGCTGGTGGTGGCGACCGGCCTCCGGCCCGAGCTGGGCTTCCTGCGCGAGATCAGGCTGTCGCTCGACCCCGCGCTCGAATGCCCGCCGGAGCTGGCGCCGCTGATCGATCCAAACGAGCATAGCTGCGGCACCGTGCGCCCGCATGGTGCGCGCGAGCTGGGTAGTGGGTCAGTTTGAATGTCAGCAGTCTTGACCACCGCTTGCGATCCGGCCCGAGCGTGGCACACTGGCCGGCATGGTCAAACGCCTCAAGCGCCCCCGCGATCCCGTCTCCCTCGCCAAGATGATTGGAGACATTGCCACGGGCCAGGTGCAGGACGCGCAGCCGGACGACGGGAAGAACCCCGCCGCTGTCGCCCTAGGCAAGTTGGGCGGGGCGAAGGGCGGGAAGGCTAGAGCGGCCTCTCTTTCAGCGGACGCGCGCTCTGCCATTGCAAGGCGCGCGGCTAAGAAGCGATGGTCCGACTAATCCACGGCGCGCTAAGCGAGATATCTTCTCCATCGTAGACTATTTTAGCTTCAATGCGCCCAGGTCGAAGTATCGCCGATGACACCAGAAAAGGGTGGCGCATATACCACTTGGTGCGGCCCTCAGGCGCTGGATTTGGGAGAATCGGCGGTGAAATCATGACGCTCCGGGCGTCCTCTTCCGGCAATTTGATCTCAAGCTTGAGCGGAAGGATTGGCCTTTCGGATAAGTCTCCGTCAATGACGAAGAAGAAAATGAGTTGCGGCGCTAGATGGGCATCATTTGGTATGCCGATATCGCCCGTATAGACGCCGAAAACGCTGACTTTCCCCGTTATGGAGTACATCACGTCATCGCACACCAGCAGGGTGGTGTTCCATGATTTCATGATATTGCCGTTGTCTGGAACTGATCGAAAGGACTTGGCGGGGGCGTTGCGTTGGTTGGCCTGGCTCCATCGGGCATCGGGTTAGGCGGCGCATCATCTCGCGGCAGATGATTCCTCTTGGGCTTATCCAAAGGGAAATCAATTCCATAAACGGGGACTCCGCCGCAAATTGCGAAAAGCAAATCGCTTAATGTCGCAATAGTCCAGTTGCCCGGCCCGCCGAGCATCCGAGAAACGCGGTCTGGCTTCTTACCAAGGCGCAAGCCAAGCTCGGCTTGCGTCATTCCAGAAGTCCTAAACCTCTTCATTACAAGGTCGAAGGCTTGTCTCTTTGCCCTGGCGCGGAGGTAGGCAAACGTCTCCGGGGACACCGGCTGACCTACGGCCGGCTTAGACAGGAATGTAGTTGGAGATGTACTCATTTAAGTGCCCCTTCTTCATTGGGGTTATCGGTCCAAATAGTCTGTGCCATTCCTCTTTGCATGCCGCGACTTCGGCATCGAAGTCTGAAATCATTTCTCTGTATTCCCACGTAAGCACGACAAAGGTATCGAAGGCTGCGAAACCACCAAAGGCCCTAATCCCCGAGTGGGGAGCAGTGACTCGAAAATCCCAGAAATCGTCTTTCACGTCATGAACTCGAGCTAGCATAGCGTTGCTTGACTTACGGTCGGGGTCCTCTGCCGCGGTGAATTCGCCATGCTCTAAGAAGGCGTCGAGGAACTCTCGGAATTCAGCCAGCCGCAGCTTATGCAGCCCGACAAAGGGCGGCGTTACGGCCGCGTAAACCTCTTTGGACACCCAAAGGACCCTCGCCGTCTCTTCGCCAACTAGCTGAGATTCCAAGCATATTAGTTCCCCCGCCTGTTCCAGGCGAAGTATCTCAGCCCGTCTTGACATATAAGTCAATATCCGCGAAGGACAACCCCAAGCAGCAAAATGTAGCCACCCTGCAAATAAGAGTCCCATTAAAAATGAAATGACCTTTATACTTGACCGAGTACGCATTCGGGCTACAATGGCCCGCATGAACAAGACCCCGCCCGCCAAGCGCGCCCAAATCCTCACCATGATGGTCGAGGGCGTTTCGATCCGGGCGATCTCCCGCATGACCGGGGCGAGCAAAAACACCATCGTAAAGCTGCTGGCCGACGCGGGCCAAGCGTGCGCGGCCTATCAGGACGCCAACCTCCGCAACCTCAAGTGCAAGAGGCTCCAGGTCGATGAAATCTGGAGCTTCGTCTATGCCAAGGCGAAGAACGTCGCGACGGCCAAGGCCGCGCCAGACGTTGCAGGCGACGTTTGGACTTGGACGGCCATTGATGCCGATACCAAGCTGATCCCGAGCTTCTTTGTCGGCGGTCGCGATGCCTACGCTGCGAACGTGTTCATGCGCGATCTTTCGGAGCGGCTGGCCAATCGCGTGCAGCTCACGTCGGACGGCCACAAGTCCTATCTCGACGCGGTGGAGCGCGCCTTTGGCAACGGCATCGACTACGCCATGCTGGTGAAGCACTACGGGCCGGCTCCCGAGCAGACCGGCGCGCGCCGCTACAGCCCCGCTGAATGCGTCGGCACCACCGTGGGCACCGTGACCGGCCAGCCCGACAAGAAGCATATCAGCACCAGCTACGTCGAGCGCCAGAACCTCTCAATGCGGATGGGCATTCGCCGCTTCACGCGCCTCACGAACGCTTTCAGCAAGAAGGTCGAGAACCACTACTACGCGCTGGCCATCTACTTCATGCATTACAACTACGTTCGCATTCACACGACGCTTCGCGTCACCCCGGCAATGGCCGCTGGCGTGTCCAAGACGCTCTGGAGCATGGACGACGTTGTTGCCATGATCGAGGCTTGGGAGGCACAGGCCAAGCCGTGAACGTCGTCTATAAAATCACCTACCCGAACGGCAAGATTTACGTCGGCCAAGACGTGACGGATAGCATCGGCTATTTCGGAAGTCCGAAGAGCGCCTATATTGCCTTGGACTTCACCCGAGAAGAGCGGCGCTCCTTCACAATTACCCGTGAGATTCTTTGGGAATCGGAGACGGCGTCTAGACAAGAGGTGAGTGCGATGGAGCGCCACTTCATCGTCACGCTGCGCTCGAACGACCCGTCAATCGGCTACAACCGCTGGCCCCGTTTCAAAAATCATAATTCAAACTGACCCACTACCGCGAGCTGGCGCAACCCGAGCCGGGCTTCTATTTCGCCGGCATCAAGTCGTACGGCCGCGCGCCCACCTTCCTGATGCTGACCGGCTACGAGCAGGTCCGCTCGATCGCGGCCGAGATCGCGGGCGATCACGAGGCCGCGCGCAAGGTCGAGCTGGTGCTGCCGGAGACCGGCGTCTGCAACGGGCCCGCCGTGGCTCCGGGCAAGGCCATCGCGTCGGGCTGCTGTGCGCCGTCCGCTGCACCCGCCACAGCACCGAAAGCCTGCTGCGGATGAGTTGGGAAGTGGGCCAGGAACTCGAGACGCGGACCTGTTGATGGCGGGCATTTCGGGTGGAAAACTCGTCGCCGTCGTCTGCACGGCACAGGTCTTCGTGCAGATCGGCGCCGGCTTCTGGCCGGCGCTGCTGCCGCAGATGATGCAGCTCTGGCAGCTGACCAACAGCGAGGCCGGCTGGATCACCGCCATCTTCTTCGGCACCTATATGGTCTCGGTGCCACTGCTGGTGACGCTCACCGACCGGGTCGATGCCAAGCGCGTCTACCTGTTCGGTGTCGGCTGCACGGTGGCGGGCCATCTCCTGTTCGGCCTGTTCGCCGATGGCTTCTGGTCGGCCTTCGCCACGCGCGCGCTCGCCGGCGTCGGCTGGGCAGGCACTTACATGACCGGGCTGAAGCTTCTGGCCGACCAGGTCGACTCCCGGATGATGTCGCGCGCCGTGACGGGCCACGCCGCCAGCATCGGCATTTCGGGCGCCGTCTCCTTCCTGTTGGGCGATGTGCTGGCCGATCAATTCGGCTGGCGCTCCGCCTTCACCATCTCGGCCGGGACGGCCGCCATCGCCTGGTTGATGGTGGCGCTGGTCGTGCCGGGGCGTGCCGCCCCGCCGCCGCGCGCAAAGGGCCAGGCAGCGCTATTCGACTTCCGTCCCGTCGTCGGCAATACCTCGGCCTTCGCCTACTCCGTCGTCTACTGCGTGCACACACTCGAGATGAGCGCGTTGCGCGGTTGGGGTGTTGCCTTTCTCGCCTTCGTCGCGGGCTACACCGGACTCGCCGATGGGACGCTGTCACCCGCCCTCGTCGTCACCATGCTGGCCCTGCTCGGCACCTTGACCAGCATCGCCGGCAACGAGGCCTCGATCCGCTTCGGCCGCCGGCGCCTGGTGGCCATGGCCATGATCCTGTCGATCCTGTTCGGATCGGTCGTGGGTTTCCTCGGCTCGATGAACTACTGGCTCGCCGTGGTCCTGCTGATCGCCTACGGCATGGTGGTGTGGCTGGATTCCTCGTCAGTGACGGCGGGTGCTGCGGGCAATGCCGAGCCGTCACGGCGCGGCGCCACCCTCGCCGTCCACTCGACCTTGGGCTACGCTGGCGGCTTCGTCGGTCCATTGGTCGTCGGCTGGACGCTTGATCTCTCGGGCGGCATGTCGCCGATGGCCTGGGGCCTGGCCTTCCTCGTCGTGGCGATGTTGATGGCAGTGGCGCTCGGCGCGTTCCTGCTCATGAAGCCCCGCGAGCTGGAGGGTGATCGCGGCCGTTGAGAAGGCGTCAAGCCGCCTGTTGGGAGTCGTTGATCCGGTCGACCCTGACCGGCAGCAGGAGCGTGATTGCCCAGCAGATCGCCAGCATGGCCGCCGATCCCGAAAGGCACACCGTCATGCCCCCAAGCTGGTACAGCGCACCCGACAGCAGGATCCCGATCAAGCGGCCGGTCGCGTTTGCGGCATAGTAGAAGCCCACGTCCTCGGCAGCTCTTTCCGAGCCTGCATAGGCGAGGATCAGGTAAGAGTGCAGGGACGAGTTGACGGCGAACGGCAGGCCGAAAAGTGCAAGGCCCACGACAACGACAATGTCGGGCCGCCATAGGCCGGGACTTTGCAGCAGCAACGCCAGCACCAGCGGGACAGCGACGAGAAGGCCGGCCCACAGTCTTGCATTCGGCACCTCGCGGCTCAGCCCGTCAGGACTGCGGGCGACGAGAGCGGGTGCCAGCGCCTGGATGCCGCCATAGGCAATCGTCCAGAGCGCCAGGAAGGCGCCGACCTCGACGAAGAGCCAGCCCGAGGCGTAGAGAAAGACCGGCAAGCCGACGACGAACCACACGTCGCGTGCACCGAACATGAAGACGCGCGCCGCGGCGAGCAGATTGACGCTGCGCGTTTTCGCAAACAGCTCCCGTATCGTCTTCGAGGACTTCGCCTTGCCGAGCTGGCGCGGCAGCAACAACAGGCCGGCAACGAGAATGGCGCCGATCACGCCGGCCATCAGCCAAAGCGCCGACTGGAAACCCGCCACGTCGAGCAGCAGGCCGCCGACGAAGAAGCCCACACCTTTCATGGCGTTCTTGGAGCCAGTGAAATAGGCGACCCACTTGAAGAGCTGTCCGGAACTTTCGGCCGCTGTCGCCTTGATCGCCGACTTCGACGCCGTCTTGGTGAAGTCCTTGGCGAGCCCGGCGATCCCCTGGGCACAGACGACCCAGGCGACGGAGGCTGCAGCGGTCCAGCTCGGATCGAGCGCGGACA
>CANIRG010000048.1 GCA_947469635.1 Rhodospirillales bacterium
CGGGACCGGCTAGCGCCGGTTGTCGTGACGGTCGTACTTGTTGGGGATGCCGTCGTGATCGCGGTCACCATAAGGACCACGATCGTCACGCCGGTCGTAGCGGTTGGGGATGCCGTCATGGTCGCGATCACCATAGGGACCACGCGCGTGACGCTCATCGCGGTCCCAGCGGCCGGCGTGCCACACATGCCGGTTGTTTTCCCAACGATAGGCACCAGGTGCCCAGACGTAACCGGGGCGGGGTGCCGGCACGACCTCATAGACCATCGGCGGCGGCGGGGGCTGGGTGGTGCCGATGGAGAGATTGAAATCGACCTGAGCGGCCGCCGGCGTTACGAGCGCGGGCGCGAGAGCGACCGGCGCGGAAATCACGGTGGCGGCGAGGAACGTGAGAACCGAACGACTCATCATGACCTTGCCTCCTTGGGGCACGCGCGGTTGTTGTCCGCGCTCGACAAGGATTACGTGTCGATCCCCCGCAGCGTGCCCGTACCGATCAAGGTATTCGCGCCGCCCCTCCGCCTACATTCCGCCACCGTGTCCCAACTCGCGGGCAAGAAAACGGGGCGCCTTCGGCGCCCCGTTTGTTATCGACGATCGGCTAGCGACGACGGTCGCGATCGGGGCCGGGGCTGTCGTCCCTGTCCCAACGGCCCGGACGGTGATGCCATCTTTCCCGGTCGCCCTCGCGCTCGGACTCCCAGCGATCGGAAACCCAACGCTGGCCCTGGCGCTCTTCCATCCAGCGCCCTGGAACCCAGGCGTAGCGATTGTTTTCGGACTGCCAGTAGCCGGGCGCCCAGACATGGCCGGGCTGCGGAGCCGGCACGGCTTCGTACTGCGGTTGGGGCGGCGGACCCAGGTTGATGTTCAAGCTGATCTGCGCCGAGGCAGGCGCGAAGACCGCCGGGGCCGCAACGGCCGTCGAAAGCGATGTCGCGGCAAGAAGGGTGAGAAGCGAACGGCTGAGCATGAGGTGCCTCCTGAAAGGCACGGACAATTCGTCAACGCCTGCAACAGATACGTGGCCCACCCGCAATCGTTGCACCTCGGAATATATTTGGGTGCGGCTCAGCCACCGCCGACCAGCAGCAGGATCACGCCGGCGACGCTCACCAGGACGCCTGCCAAGCCGACGAGAGGAAGGCGTTCGTTCCTGAGAAAGATCAGGCTCAGCACCAGCGCGATCAGCGGGAAGACCGCCACCAGGGGCGCCACCAGCGTGATCGAGCCCAGGCCAAGGGCGGCATAGAGGAGGAACGTCGCCGCGCCGTTGAACATGCCGACGCCGGTGAACCACCACACGCCCCGCCGGTCGGCCGGCCCCTCGCGCCAGGCGCGACGTCCGACGAGGGCCAGGATGACGATGCTGGACATGGTGTAGCCGATCGCCGCCGCCGCCATCGGCTCGTGCCACAGGGCGAGGCCGGTCTTGATCGCGGGCTGGATGGCGCCGCGGATCATGGCGGCCGAGAGCGGCAGCAGCAGCACCCAGACCCGCCATTGCCGTCCGCCTGCACCTCCGCGCATCGCCAGCAGGCCAACGCCCGCCACCACCATGGCGAGTCCCGCGACCTGGCCCAGCCCGACCTTCTCCCCAAGCAACAGCACGGCCCCGAGCACGGCAAAGACCGGCGTGACATTGCCGACGGCACCCGCCACCGCCGGTCCCAGCCGTTCGTTGGACCGCACCGACAGGATCGAGACGGCCACCGGAAAGATCACGCCGACACCAGCGAAGATCAGGGCCGCCTCGAGCTGAAAGCCGGCCGGATCGACGAAAGCCAGCGCCAGGATCCAGGCAGCCACCGCCGATCCGCCGATGCTGTAGAGCGGCGAGCGCCACGACGGCATGGTGCGCAATCCGTACTGGGTGAGGATCAGGGCGACCGCGAAACACAGGGCCGCGGCCAGCGCCAAAAAAGCTGCCGCACTCATGGGAATCTGCTATTCCCGCCGCCTTCTGACCCCGAGGGAAAAATGGACACGCTCACCTATTGGAACGGCACGTGGCACGAGGGCAACCCCGCGATCCTGGGCCCGCGCGATCATGCCTTCTGGCTGGGCTCCATGGTATTCGACGGCGGCCGCGCCTTCGAGGGCTGCGGACCGGACCTCGACCTCCATGCGGAACGCGTCGTCCGTTCCGCCCGCGCGCTGGGCCTCAACCCGCCCAGGAAGCCGGCGGAGATCCTGGCGCTGATGCATGAAGGCATCCGCCGCTTCGGCCCCAAGGCCGAGCTCTATGTCCGCCCGATGTTCTGGGCGCTGAAGGGCGGCGCCGGACCGATCTCGGTCGATGCCGATTCCTGCCAGTTCGCGCTCTGCATCTATGTGGCGCCGATGCGCGCCGGCACGCCCACCACGCTCGGCCTCTGTCGCTCGATCCGCCGGCCGACGCCGGAGAGCGCGCCGACCGACGCCAAGGCCAGCTGCCTCTATCCCAATTCCTCGCGCGGCGTGGCCGAGATGCTGAAGCGCGGCTTCCAGAACGGCATCGTGCTCGATGCGCTGGGCAATGTCGCCGAGACCTGCAGCTCCAACGTCTTCCTCGCCAAGGCGGGCGTCGTGGTGACGCCGATCCCGAGCGGCGCCTTCCTGGCCGGCATCACGCGCAACCGCACGATCAGGCTCCTGCGTAACGCCGGCGTGCGGGTCGACGAGCGCACCGTGACCACGGCCGACCTCGAGGATGCCGACGAGATCTTCACGACGGGCAATGCCGGCAAGGTGCAGCCGGTCAGCCGCTACGAGGATCGCGACCTGCAACCCGGCCCGATCGCCCGCCAGGCGCACGAACTCTACATGACGTTCGCGCGGACGCAGCGGGTGATCTGAGGCGCTTCCGGAACTACGGGAACGCACCAAGCGTTCTCGCGCCATGCGCATCCAGGTCGTCCATTCCCATCCCCTGACCGAGAGCTACGATCACGCCCTGTTCGGCGTGATCGTCGAGACATTGCAGACCAACGGGCATGAGGTCGTGGCGACCGATCTCTATCGCGAAGGCTTCCAGCCAGCGATGACCGAGGCGGAGCGGCGGAGCTACATGGGCAACGGTTACGACACCGGCGCCATCGCCCGCTACACCGAGACCCTGAAGAGTGTCGACGGCGTCATCCTGTGCTTCCCGCACTGGTGGTTTTCCATGCCGGCGATGCTGAAGGGCTGGGTCGATCGCGTGTGGGGGCCGGGGGTCGCCTTCACCTACGATGCCGAGGGCAAGCTCGAACCGGCGCTCGCCAACATCAAGCTGTTCGGCGTGGTCACGAGCTACGGCTCGCCCTGGTGGGCCGTTGTCCTCTATGCCGGCAATGCCGGTCACAAGGTGCTGATGCGCGGCATGAAGCCGATGTGCGCCAAGGACGCGCGCTCGTTCTATCTCGCGCACTACGCCATGGACCGCTCGACGCCGAAGTCGCGCGAGGCCTTCATCGCGAAAGTGAAGAAGCGCATCGCCGACATCTGATCCGGCAGGCCTCATCCCGCGTAGGTAATAGGTGACAACGTCCCCTGCCAAGCTCGCTCTCCAGCTCTGTGTCGCGCTGGCGGGCCTCGTGCCGATCGCGGGCGGGATGTTTGGCGTTCTCCATCCGGTTACCGGCGCCAGCGCCTGGGCCGTCAATCACGACCGCTACCTCTCGGGCCTGCTGCTGGCCATCGGCCTCGCCTTCTGGACCACGATCCCCGCCATCGAGGCCAGGACAGGCCGTTTTCGCCTGCTGACGGGCCTCGTTGCGATCGGTGGCCTCGGCCGGCTGGTGGGCGTGCTGTCGGGCGATCCTCTCTCGCTGCCGGTCGGTGCCGCCCTCGGCATGGAGCTGGCGGTGACGCCCCTCCTTTGCTTCTGGCAATCCCGCCTCGGCGAATACAGTTGATGCAATCGGGGCAGCCGCCGTCCAGATTTCGCCACAATCCGATTCGTATCACTCAGCACGGGCAATTTCGTTCGCCCGGGGAAAAGGGAGTTAGGGTCATGGGCAAATACATCGTTCTGGCGGCCATCCTGGTTGGCACCACCGCCTGCGGTGAGACATGGGGACAGCGCGCGGTGACGGGCGGAGCCATCGGCGCCGGCTCGGGCGCCGTCCTGGGCGGCGTAACCGGTCTCGGCATCCTGCCTGGCGCCTTGATCGGCGGCATCGGCGGTGCCGGCATCGGCGCTGCGACGGCACCGAAACGCTACAACGACTAACGGCAGGCCTGCTCGACAATGGGCGCCAGGAGCCGGGCAAGCTTGAGCGAGCCCGACTCCAGGAAGTGGCCATTGTCCCGGAAATCATCCGACGAAAAAAGATCGGGCCGGGCGTCGACATAGATATCGCCCAGCGCCAAAGGCTCTCCGTTCAGCTGCTGGTTGAAGCGGCTGAGCAGCGGCCAGACGTCCTTGTTGCGCACCAGGGGCAGCCAGCCATAGACCTCGTCGTCGTCGAGCACGGCGAGGTTCAGGATCTGGCCCACCCAGATCGTGCGGATGCCGCGCCCGCGGTTGATCATGGAGATCGACCGAACATTGCGCAGATAGAAGGCTTCGAGCACCGGGTCGCTGCCGGCCTTGGGCTCACCCGAGATGCGGCGCGGCGGTCGCACCGTCTCCAGCCAGATGCTTGCCGATCGCACGAACAGCGTTGCGAGGGGCGACGTCGATCGATAGTCGCCGCCGAAGGGACGCACCTGCAAGCCATCGAGCTGCGAGCGCAGGTGGAACCGTGCATAGCCGGGATCGATACCGTCGATATGGGCGTTTCGGATATCGTTCCAGCCGATGAAATAGAGCGCGCATTTGGGCGGCACGCCGAACGCATCCTGGTAGAAGGCGGTCTGCACGAGATGCTCCACCGTCGAGTAGCCCGGCACGCCGTGATTGATGACGGCGAAGCTCGCCGGTCCCAGCTGGCGCTCCAGCTGGTTGGGCCAGGTGTCGTCATCGCCGACCGCGATGTCGTAGGTGGCCGACCCGCCGAACACGGCGATCACCGACTTGCGCGCCAGCTCGGCCGGATCGTGGTCGCGCCCCCGCGTCGCCTCGCTGCTGTGGCTGACCTGGTTCCCCGTCACCTCCACCGAGAGAGACGGGATCGGGCGCGCCTGCAGCAGCGCATGCCATTCGAACCGACGGTCGAGATTGTAATTGTGAGGCAGGATCGAATGGAAGGCATGGCCTGTTTCCCTGAGGGCGAGCGAACCCATCCCCAGCGAGAGATCGATCGTGGCAAGCGCCAGTGGAACGGCAGCGATGGCAGGCCAACGGGCCAGCACCGCGCCGGCGACAACCAGCGCAGCGAGATAGATGAAATAATCCTCGCGAGGCGTATAGCGGATGAGCTCGCCCGTGAGCGCACAGCCAAGGGCACAGGCGGCAACAACGATCGCCAGCAGGCCGGCCGCCAGCACGCAAAGCAGTCGCTCGAAGTCGTAGGGCCGTACAAGGCCCGCATGTCTCAGGATCAGGGTCGGCAGCACCACAGTCGATCAATGGCGGTTCGACTTCGATGACGCAAGATGGTGGGACTAGCTTGCCCTCACCCGGCCATGCTCGCCCATCGAGGGACGCGTGCCGGTAAGCGCCGCGGTCGCCATCTTCACGAGCTGCATCGCCTTGTTGGTCTTCACGTCCCAATAATCGGCGTGCTCGATGGTGACGGCGATGAGAGCGACATCGGGATCGGCGGGACCACCGGGAAACCAGGCCTGGACCATCGGTCCCCACAACGCCTTCTTCTTTGTCGGGTCGTCGACCAGCCGCGCATGGCCCGCGACCGATACGTAAGCGTCGCGGCCGGGATCGGCGTAGGCCACATTGACCTCGGGGGAGGCGCCGATATCGAGCACCGGCTCGCTGCTGCGCGACGTGAAGAACCACAGCACGCCGGCGCGGTCGTCCTTGCCGTTCATCGTCGTCATCGGCCGGGAATGGAGGTGGCCGTTGGGATGGCGAGCCGTGAGCATGGCGAACCTTATGTCCTTCACCAGGTCCCAGAATTTGGTCCAGTCGGCAGTTTCGGCAGTCATCGTGCGCTCCTTGATCATCCTCCTGGATCAACGACCGGCGCGGCGGCGCAGTTCCTCGCGGGACGCCAAATGCGTAGAGTGGACGCATGAAGATCTGCATCTACGGCGCCGGCGCGATCGGCGGCATCATAGGCGCCCACCTCGCGCGCGTTGAAGGCGTGGAGGTGAGCCTGATCGCGCGCGGCGCCCATCTGGCGGCGATCCGCAAGAACGGGCTGCGGCTCATCACGACGAAGGAAGACGTCACCGTTCGCGTCGCCGCGACCGACGATCCCAACGAGCTGGGGCCGCAGGACTACGTCATCGTGACGCTGAAGACGCACCAGTATCTCCAGTCGCTCGACTCGATCGCCGCGCTGCTCGGACCCGACACCGTGCTCGTGCCGCCGACGACCGGCGCACCCTACTGGTTCTTCCACAAATTGAACGGGCCATTCGAGGGCCGCCGGCTGAAGCGCATGGACCCCGGCGGCCGGCAATGGTCGCTGTTCGGACCCGAGCGCGCGCTGGGCTGCGCCTATTGGGCGGGCGGCGTGGTGCCAGCGCCGGGCGTGGCCAAGCTCGAGAATGCGGTCTGCTACCTGCCGCTGGGCGAGCCTGACGGCTCGATCTCCCCACGCGCCACCAAGCTCAGCGAAGCGATGACCGAGTCGGGGCTGAAGGCGCCGGTGAAGGCCGACATCCGTGCCGAGCTATGGACCAAGATGATCAACAGCCTCACCTGGAATCCGATCGCTGTGCTGACGCTCGCCAACAATGGCGAGATCGGCAGGAGCGCCGGCGTGGTGGAGGTGGCGCGACGCATGATGGTCGAGGCCGAGGCGGTCGCGGCCCGGTTCGACGCCACGATGGCGACACCGCTCGAGAAGCGCATCGAGCATACGGTCGGGCTCAGCACCCACAAGATGTCGATGCTGACCGACCTTCAGTCCGGCAAGCCCATGGAGATCGATGCGCTGGCCGATTCCATGGCCGACCTCGGCGAGCTGGCTGGCGTGGCCACGCCCACCATCGACATGGTGCTGGCGCTGCTGAAGTTGCGCGCCGCCACCGCTACCAGGTCTCCTTCCACGGCCTGAGGTCCATCTCGAAGGTCCAGGCGCTGCGCGGCTGGCGGTGGAGCTGCCAGTAGGTCTCGGCGATATGGTCGGGATTGAGGATCGCATCGGGACCGGCGTTGTAGCGGTCGGGGAAATTGGCCTTGATCCACTCGGTGTCGATGGCGCCGTCGACGATGACGTGCGCGACGTGGATGTTCTGCGGCATCAGTTCACGCGCCATCGATTGCGCCAAGGCCCGCACCGCATGCTTGCCGCCGGCGAAGGCCGAAAAGCCGCGACCGCCGCGCAGGCTCGCGGTCGCGCCGGTGAACAGCATCGTGCCTCTTCCGCGCGGCACCATCACCTTGGCGGCCTCGCGGGCGGTGAGGAAGCCCGCGAAGGCCGTCATCTCCCACACCTTACGATAGACGCGCGAGGTCGTGTCGCGGATGTCGAAGCGGACATTGCCGCCGATGTTGAAGACGAAGACCTCGACCTCGCCGATCTCGGTCTCGATCTGGCGGAACAGCTCGACCACCTGCGTCTCGTCGCGCGCGTCGGAGCCGAAGGGATGGACCTTGCCGCCCTCCTCGACGATTCGCGCCACCAGGCCCTGAAGCTTGTCGGCGCTGCGCCGCGTGACGACGGCGGTATAGCCTTCGCGGGCGAAGCGGCGGGCAATCGCGCCGCCCGTCGCATCGCCCGCGCCGATCACGACGCAGACCTTGTCCTTAGCCATGTCCCGTCTCCCTTGCGCAGCCCGGCCGTCCGCAGTTCGGCCGTCGTGAGGCCCTGGCCGTTCGGCCGCCAGCCCGGCGCGCCGAACAGATAGTGCCACACTTCGTTCACGGAGCGCGCACTCGCCAGATCCTTGGCCAAGCCGATCCATGGCATGAAATTGATCAGGAGCGGATTGTAGGTCGTAACCGGCGTCACCAGCCCGTACTCGCACGGCTCGTCGGCGCGCTCCGCGACATAGGTGCCGAACAGCCGGTCGAACACGATCAGCACGCCGCCGTAGTTGGCGTCGAGATAGTCCGGATTGCGCGCGTGATGCACGCGATGGCTCGACGGCGTGTTGATCACATATTCCAGCCAGCCCAGCCGCGGGATCCAGGTGGCGTGCAGCCAGAACTGGTAGAGCAGGTTCAGCAGCAGCGCCGACAGGATGGTCGCAGGCTCGAAACCCAGCAGCGCCAGCGGCGTGAAGAACAGCGTGACGCCCATGAACTTGCCGAGCCAGCCAAGGCGATAGGCGGCCGACAAATTGAGCTTGTTGGGCGAGTGATGAACGGAGTGGGTGTTCCAGAACCAGCGCACGGTGTGGCTGAGGCGATGATACCAGTAATAGAAGAACTCCATGCCGACGAAGAGCAGCAGCACTGACCAGATGCTGTCGAGCCCGAGCGTGAACAGGCGGTGGTCGTAGGCCCAGGCGAAGGGCACCGCCGCCAGGCTCCAGGGAATGAACCCCAGCAGGCGACGCCCCACGAAGTCGCCCAGCGACGTCGCCCATTCCTTCCAGTCGTAGGTTTCATGGCGCGCGCGCGACAGCCATAGACCCTCGGCCGCAGCCGCGATCAGCACGGCGGGAAAGAGGTAGAGAACGAGCGTGTTGGATTCCATGACGAGCCTCCTCGGATTGCCTCGGGGCAATATATGAGAGATGCTCATGTTCTCTCACTCGCCTTTGGAAACGCCACCTCGCCATGGCTAGGCCCCGCCAACTCCCTGAAATAAAACGCAGAATTCCGCGGCAGGCGCGCGCCGGCGAAACCGTCGGGGCGATTCTGGAAGCGGCGGCTCAGATTCTGGAAGCGGGCGGGCTCGCCGCCTTCACCACCAACGCGGTGGCCGAACGCGCCGGCGTCAGCATCGGCACGCTCTATCAATATTTCGCCGACAAGAACGCGCTGCTGCGCGCGCTCGCCGAGCGCGAGATGCAGGCGGCGCTCGTGCGCGTCGCAGCGGCGATGGCGGGCGACGGCGATGCGTCGCTCGAAGGCCGCGTGCGCGCGACCGTTCGCGCCATCATCAGCGCCTTCGGCGGTCGCCAGCGCGCCCGCAAGGCCGTGGTGCAGGCCATCCTGGCGCAGGGCCTCGGCATCGAGACCATGGGACCGGTCGCCGCTTTCATCGCCCGCCAGCCGCAGACGATGAAGGTAGCCCTCACGCGCGAACAGGTCTTCGTGCTGTCGCGCGCGGTGATGGGCACGATTCGCGCCGCCGTGCTGGAGGAGCAACCCTTCTTCAAGAGCCGCGTCTTCGAGGACGAGCTGGTGCGGCTGGCGCTGGCCTATCTCGACAGCTTGAAGCAGATAACCGTCAGAGAGTGATAGGCAGCGGGACGCCCAGCAGCACGCCGTACTCGCCGGGCAGGTCGCAGCTCACGCGGCCATGGACCTTGCCCTGCTTGTCGAAGAAGCGGCCGCCCGCGCCGGTCGGGAACGGGCCCTCGTGCCAGATGTCGGGATGGAGGTAGATGCCGAAGCTGCCGTCCGACCAGAAGGCCACGAATTCTTCTGGTCTTGGGTCCTCGCCCGGTGGGCCGGCCGGCACCACGAAGGGCTGGCCGTCGAGGGGCCAGAAGAACTGGCCGCCGTCGGGATGATAGTTGCAATGCCACAGCAGCACGCGGCCTTCGCTCAGCCGCACGCCCGCGCGCGCCGTGGCCGGCGGATCGCGATAGCCCAGGACATAGTTGCCGCCGACGGCCTCGTTGGTGCCCAGCAGCTCGTTGCCCTTCCAGGCGCAGGCGAAGATGCCTTCGGTCGTGCCGCCCTCGTCGCCGGTGCCAGGATCGAGCTTGCGATGACCCTTCAGCGGCCACGGCACGATCCGAACGCGGTGCGTCTTGGGATCGCGCACGATCTCGCCGAAGCCCTTCAGCGAGTCCTCGGTGGCGCGCACCAGCGGCACGTCGACGATGCGCATCGCCGTCACGCCGCCTTGCTCAGGTCCTCGCCGGCCAACGCGCGGTCGATCAGGCGGACGACATTGTCGCGACCAAAGAGCTTGATGAAGGCGCCCATGCGCGGCCCCTGCTCGCTGCCCAGCAGCACCTCGTAGAGGGTCTTGAACCACTGGCGCAGCTCTTCCTTGGCGAAGTGCCGCTTGCCGGCCTCGTAGACCTCGTTCTGGATGAACTCCGCGCTTTCGCTCTCGGCGATGCTGCGCAGCGTATCGGCGAGGTCCTGCAGCGCCGCGCGTTCCTGCGGCGTGGGCAGCCGGAACTTCTTCGTGCTCTTCACGAAGTCCTGGTAGTAGGCGACGGCGCCGGCCAGCAGCCGGTCGAGATAGGGCGCGGTCTCGGGCGTCGCCCCGGGCACGTAGCGCCGGAGATACTGCCAGAGCACATCCTTGTCCTCGGTGTTGGCCACGCCCGCGAGATTGAGCAGCATGCCGAAGTTGATGCCGGCCGCCGAGTTGGCGGGCGCCGTGCCGTTGTGGATGTGCCACGCGGGATTCTCCGGCACCTTCGCCGCCGCCTCGGCGGGAAGCTTGTCGACGAAGGCGAGATATTCGTCGATGGCACGCGGGATCACGTCGAAGTAGAGCCGCTTGGCGCGGCGCGGCGCCTGGAACATGTAGAGGGCGAGCGACTCGGGCGGCGCATAGCGCAACCATTCCTCGACCGAGAGGCCGTTGCCCTTGGACTTGGAGATCTTGCGGCCTTCCTCGTCGAGGAAGAGCTCGTAGTTGAAACCCTCCGGCGGCTTGGCGCCCAGCACGCGCACGATTCTGGCCGACAGCTCCGCCGACGGGATGAGGTCCTTGCCGTACATCTCGTAGTCGACGTCGAGCGCGAGCCAGCGGCCGGCCCAGTCGGCCTTCCACTGCAGCTTGACGTTGCCGCCGGTCACCGGCGTCTCCACCAGCGAGCCATCCTCGTCGCGATAGACGATGGTGCCGGCATCGACGTCGGTCTTGACCACCGGCACCTGCAGCACGCGGCCGGTCTTGGGCGAGATCGGCAGGAAGATCGAATAGGTCGCGCGCCGCTCCTCGCCGAGGGTCGGCAGCATGATGGCCTGCACCTCGTCGTAGTGGCGCAGCATGGTGAGCAGCATCTTGTCGAAGCGGCCCGACTTGTACCATTCGGTGGCCGACTGGAATTCGTACTCGAAGCCGAAGGAATCGAGGAACGCCCGCAGCCGCGCATTGTTCGCCGCGCCGAAGCTCGAATGCTCGTTGGAGAAAGGATCTGGCACCGAGGTCAGCGGCTTGCCGAGATGCGAGGCCAGCATCTCCTTGTTGGGCACGTTGTCGGGCACCTTGCGCAAGCCATCCATGTCGTCGGAGAAGCAGAACAGGCGGCTTGGCACGTCCGAGAGCTGCGCAAAGGCTTGGCGCACCATGGTCGTGCGCACGACCTCGCCGAAGGTGCCGATGTGCGGCAGGCCCGAGGGGCCGTAGCCCGTCTCGAACAGCACGTGGCCTTTCGCCGGCGCCGTGCCGCCGATACGGGCAACGAGCTTGCGGGCTTCCTCGAAGGGCCAGGCGCGTGCGGCCTCGGCCAGGGTACGATCGATCTGGGACATGGGTCGGCGAAAGTAGGGTATTTGCGCCAGTGACGCCACCGGCCCAGAGTGCGCGCCTGCCATGACCAAAGCGACTCCACTGCCAACGCCCCGCATGATCGCCTGCGCCGGGCTGCTGGCGACCGCCGCCGGCATCGGCATCGGGCGTTTCGTCTACACGCCCATCCTGCCGCCCATGGTCGAGGCGCTGCACCTCAGCAAGAGCGAAGCCGGCCTGATCGCCTCGGCGAACTTCCTGGGCTACCTCGCGGGCGCACTGCTGGCATCCTTGCCGCTGCCCGGCTCGCGCCGCGCCTGGCTGCTGGCCGCGCTTGCGGTGAATGCCGCCGCCCTCGCCGCGATGGGTCTCGCGGGCACGATGCCCGCCTTCCTCGCGCTGCGGCTGATCGCCGGCATCGCCTCGGCCTTCGTGCTGGTGTTCGGATCGGCGCTGGTGCTCGACCATCTGGCGTCGGCGGGACGGAGCGGACTCTCGGCCGTGCACTTCGCCGGCGTCGGCACCGGCATCGCGGTTTCGGCGGTGCTGGTGGCGATGCTCGGCGACTGGCGCGCCATGTGGCTCGCCAGTGCCGCCCTCGCGGCGGCAGCCGGCGTCGCCGTCGTGCTGATGATGCCCGCCGGCTCGCACGGCTGGCGACGCGCGGTTGCCGAGGGCAAGGCGCCGCTGTCGCTGATCCTCGCCTACGGCTTGTTCGGCTTCGGCTACATCATCACCGCGACCTTCATCGTGGCGCAGGTCCGCGGCGCACCGGCGATCGCGCCGCTCGAGCCGTACATCTGGATCCTCTTTGGCTTGAGCGCCGCGCCCTCGGTGGCGCTGTGGACGCGGCTCGCCGCGCGTTGGGGCATCCTCACCGCCTTCGGCATCGCTGCCCTCATCGAGGCGACGGCGATCGCGGCCTCGGCTTTGTGGACCAGCAGCGCCACCGTCCTGCTGGCCGCGGTGTTCGTCGGCGGCACCTTCATGGGACTGACGGCGCTCGGCCTGATCGCCGCGCGCGGTCGCATCGCGCTGATGACCGCCTCGTTCAGCGCCGGCCAGATCCTGGGACCCGCCTTCGCGGGCTATGTCTTCGACGCCACCGGCAGCCTCAGCCTGCCGCTGCTGGGCGCCGCGGCGGCGCTGGTCGCGGCCGGTGCACTCACCCTGTCGAGACGCTGACAGGGCCTTATTGCCGCGCGATTGTATGCTATCGGAGAACAAATGTTCTCCTCCCTCATCGCCACCGCGCGCGGGGCCTTGTGGCTGATGCCCGACGGCAGCGTCGCCCGCCTGAGCGGGCCCGACGCGGCGGCCCGGGCGATCGGCGCGCAGCCGCTCGTCGTGCATGCGCCAGCGACGGCGGCGCGGCTGGGTGTCGAGATGCTACCGGGCCGCGACCTGCTGGAGCTCTTCGCCTTCGTGCGGCCAGCGACCTTCTGCCTGCCGACGCCGCGCGGCCTCTGCGAGGCGCTCGGCTTGGCGATCCCCACGACCCCTGAAGAGGAACTGCGCGTCCTGCCCGATATCGCGCGGGCGCTCGTGGAGGAGATTGAGGACATGGCGGCGCTGGCCTCGCCCGAGTTCAAGGAGACCGCGCTCGCCATGGCGCGCGGCGACTGGGGCTGGGGCGCCGAGGTGGTGGAGGCGCTGGGCATCGCCGACACCGCCAAGAAGCCGCGACCCGGCGCCGGGCTCGATGTCTGGCGAAGCCTGGTGCAATGGGAGGAGCCCCCGCCGCCGCCGCCTCCGGGCTCGCTGCCGGTGGAGCCACGCGAGGCCCGCCTCCGGCTGGCACAGATGATCTCGGCCGGACCCAATATGGCCGAGGCGCGGCCGACCCAGAGCGACTATGCGTCGGCCGCCTCCGAGGCCTTTGCACCACGCGAGGAAGAGGACAAGCCCAAGGTCGTGCTGGTCGAGGCCGGCACCGGCGTCGGCAAGACGCTGGGCTATGTCGCGCCCGCCAGCCTGTGGGCGGAGAAGAACGGCGCGCCGGTCTGGATCGCCACCTACACCCGCAACCTGCAACGCCAGATCGACAACGAGCTCGACCGGCTGCACCGCGACTCGGCGGAGAAGCGGCGGCGCGTCGTCATCCGCAAGGGCCGCGAGAACTACCTCTGCCTGCTGAACTTCCAGGAGGCGGTGATGCGCACCGGCCTGGTGCCACAGAATGCCGTGGGCCTGGGCCTGCTCGCGCGTTGGGCGCTGGCAAGCCGCGACGGCGACATGATCGGCGGCGACATGCCGGCCTGGCTCCTCGACCTCTTGGGCCGCAGCCGCATCACCCGGCTGGCCGACCGGCGCGGCGAGTGCATCTATTCCGCCTGCGAGCATTACCGGAAGTGCTTCGTCGAGCGCACCATCCGCCGCGCGCGCCAGGCCGACATCGTGATCGCCAACCATGCGCTGGTCATGGTGCAGGCGGCGATGGGCGGGCTCGACGACGGCACGCGGCCGCTGCGCTACGTGTTCGACGAGGGCCACCATATATTTGACGCAGCCGACGGCGCGTTCGGCGCGCATCTGAGCGGCGTCGAGGCCTCCGACCTCAGGCGGTGGCTGCTGGGCGCCGAGGGACGACGCGGCAGCCGTGCGCGCGGGCTGGAACGGCGCATCACCGACCTGCTGGGCGAGGACCAGGAAGCGCTGAGCGCCCTGCGCCAGCTCCTCGACCTCACCCGCAAGCTGCCCTCGCCCAACTGGCAGGTGCGGCTGGCCGACGGCACGGTGCTGGGCCCCGCCGAGGAGTTTCTCGCTCTCGTCCGCCAGCAGGTCCGCGCGCGCGCGGCCGGCGGCGACCAGGGCTTCGGGCAGGAGTGCGACATCCGCCCGCTCAATACAGGCCTGATCGAGGCCGCCGACCAATTGGCAAAGCTGTTCGAGCAGATGCTGCAGCCGGTGCGGCGCCTGCGTCAGCAGCTCAAGACCAAGCTCGAGACCGAGGCCGACCGGCTGGACTCCGGCCAGCGCGGCCGCATCGAGGGCGTGGCGCGCTCCCTCACCAACCGCTGCGAGCTGACGCTCGAAGCCTGGCGCACCATGCTGCGCGGCCTGCACAACGACGCCGACCCGGCCTTCGTCGACTGGTTCGCGATCGAGAGGAGCGGCGGCCGCGAGATCGACGTCGGCATGTTCCGCCACTATCTCGATCCCACCGAGCCCTTCGTGAACGCGGTGATCAAGCCCGCGCATGGCGCCGTCATCACCTCGGCGACCCTCAGGGATTCGCTCGGCCTGCCGCAGCCCGCCAACGACGAGGACCAGAGCGCGCTCGCCGACTGGACCTCGGCCGAGGCGCGCACCGGCACCAGGCATCTGCTGGCGCCGGCGATGCGCGCGTCGATGGCCTCGCCCTTCGACTATGCCAATGCCACGCGCGTGCTGATCGTCAAGGACGTGAAGCGCGACGACCAGGACCAGGTGGCCGCCGCCTATCGCGAGCTGTTCCTGGCCTCGGGCGGGGGAGCGCTGGGCCTTTTCACCGCCATCGGCCGCCTGCGCGCCGTGCACCAGCGCATCGCCCAGCCGCTGGAGGAGGCGGGCCTGCCGCTCTACGCCCAGCATGTCGGCGGCATGGATGCCGCGACCCTGGTCGATATCTTCCGCGCCGAGGAGCATTCCTGCCTGCTCGGCACCGATGCCGTGCGCGACGGCGTCGACGTGCCCGGCCGGTCGCTGCGCCTGATCGTGTTCGACCGCGTGCCCTGGCCGCGCCCCGACATCCTCCACCGCGCCCGCAAGGCGAGCTGGAAGGAGAAGATGGCGAGCGCCGGCGGCGGCGCCAACGCCTACGACGACATGCTGGCGCGCCTGCGCCTCAAGCAGGCCTACGGCCGCCTGATCCGCCGCGCCGACGACCGCGGCGTCTTCGTCATGCTCGACTCTCGCCTGCCCAGCCGCCTCTTGGGCGCCTTCCCCGCCGGCGTGCCCGTCGACCGCGTCGGCCTCGCGGAAGCGGTGGAGGCCGTGCGCACCTTCCTCGGCTGAGCGTCTTTGCCGGGAGCGCGCCACTCCAGTGGCGCTCATGGAGCACCGCCACACGAAGAAAGAGCGCAACTGGAGTTCCGCGCTCCCAGCAAAGACATTCCCACCCGCGTGGGAAGCCTCCGATACCGATGCCACCAGCCTTTTGCGGCCGTTTCCCACCTTTCCGCCCCTTCGCACCCCCTCGACAAAAAATTTCCTCGCGAGGATTGCCCTGAAACGGCGCAGCAGCAGGCTTTTCCGCCATTCCTCGCGAGCCTCGCGAGCCTCGCGAGAGTCGTGAGCCTCGTGAATGCTCATTGCTGGGAGCGGGTCCCTCCAGAGCCGCTCATGCTCTTCTGGAGGGACGCGCTCCCGGCAACCAGAACCAGGTTCATGGAGGATCGACACGTTGCCCTCGCCGGGAATCGCGGCCTCTTGCCGGATTGCCCGCCACCATAATCGCCTGTCGCCTCACGCCCTATTACGGGCGTTACTGAGGACATGATCTCCACCCGCACATCCCAACTCATCAAGGCGACGCCCGAAGCCCTCTACGCCGCCTTCAGGGACCCAACGTCCTCGCGACCTGCCTCCCACCGGCCGAGATGACCGGCCACATCCACGCATTCGACGCGCGCGTGGGCGGCGGCTATCGAATGTCGCTGTTCTATCCGCCGAGCGACGGCACGACCGGCGAACTCGCCCTGCGCGGCAAGACGACCGACCTTAAGGACAGGGTCAATGTACGGTTCGTGGAGCTGGTGCCGGCGCACCGGATCGTTGAAGCCTTCACCTTCAACACCGCCGATCCGGCATTGCAGGGCCGAAATGACGATCACAGTGACGTTCGAGAAGCGGACGAGCTGAACCGAGGTCACACTCCTATGCACGAATCTGCTAGTTGGTCATCGGCGCGGAGGACAATGAGGCCGGCGCTCGATTGTCATTGGAGCAGTTAGCATACTAATTTGAGTGAGCGGACTCACTCAAGCTGATCTATCAATTGCTCGATCTCTCGCGGTCTCGAAAGTTGAATCATCCATTGCGCGTCCGCGTCCTAAAAGGGGATATCATCCTCTTCGTTGGACAACGCTGGTATTGGGGCGAGTGTGCCTAATGCCGCACCATGTGGTTCAATCGCGCCCCAAGCGTTAAGAACTTCCGCCAATGGGAAGGTGTGCGCTTTCGCCCAATCGGCGAAAGGTGCAGAAGTAATGCTAGAGGGTTCTTGGCTCGGTATCTTGACCTGAACGCGCGATGGCACATGTACAGCGCTGCCAAACACGATGGCCTCTCCCGACGCAAGAACCGTGACTTGATCGAGCAACCGCTGCGCCTGCCTTGGAATAATGCGCTTGAAGTGATCTATGTCGTCGGGATTTTGCAAACGATGCGAAAAGAAGTTAGCGCATTGACTGATGATGGTCGGGCTAATTTCACTGGGGCGCTGACTAGCGACGACCAGCGAAAGGCCGAATTTGCGACCCTCCTTTGCGATCCGCTCGAACGCCTTGCGGGAAAGTGCCTGGCCTCTGTCCTCATCTTGGCGCGATGGCCGAGCGTAGTTGTGCGCTTCTTCCAACACGATGACCCACGGGCTTTCGTAGCGCTGCCCTGCAGCTAACTTCTCCCTCGCTTCTAGCAGCACACGCCCAATCGCTGAGCATGCGAACGGCAGCACCTCATGCGCGAGCATGGACAGATCGATGATCGTAACCCTTGATGCACCAGCGGTGAAGCCAAGGGACTTGAACCAGTCCGACGTATTCTTGATGCCCAAGTTTTCGTAGTTCGTAAATACGGACCAACGCTTGTCTGCCAAGCGCGTGCGTAGCCGCATGCGCAGAGTCGTCAAAAATTGGTCAATTCTCGGGGCATCTTCCAACGATGCTGCTTTCGCCAGAGAAGTCGTGTCGCTCAACGCTGCGCGAGGAAAGTAAATCGGCGTGTCACCACTCGCGATGGCTTCGCCCTTTGGCGCCTGATTTTCCGATGCCGCCTGGATTGCGCGCTCCAGCTTCGTCAAGGCCTCGGCAATCGCCGCAGGGTTGCTAACTTTGTCGGTCGTCATTGGACCAAAGGAGCTATGCACGTCCGTTACCGCTTTCACCCCAGTTATTTCCGTAGCAGAAATGGGCAGGCCGCCAGCGACGGCAAAGCTCAAGATGTTCTCGACGTTCGAGGCGACCTCCTTCTTCTTCATTTTTGTTAGATTCGATTTCATCTCCGCAGCGGATGCAAGTGCGTTTTCCAGATAATCGGCCTTAGGCTGAGCGTGCATCGCGCCAGACTTTAGATGCGCCCACCAAGCTTTAAGAACGGGTTGTTGCGTTTGCTCAGAGGCACTCAGCCATTCGCAAACCTCCTCGGAGTTCATCAACCAAACGGGAAGCGTCCATTTCTTCCCGTTGATATACGCTTCGTTGGGATCGCGATGGTAATTCTGCTCATCGGCCTTCAGGAAGGCAGTCGCATATTCACCGTTGATATCGAGAATAAAGATATGAGGATCCGTACCGACCTTTGCTCCAACCGCGGCGTTCTCGATCACGCTACGCAGCAAGCTCGCAACCGTATATGATTTTCCGGATCCAGTATTGCCGACAATCGCCAACGGTCGGGAGAAGAGATCGTTGAATGATGCCTTAACGATCGTGTTCTCATCGCCGGTCTGATGACCAATTTCCAAAGCGAAATCGAAGTCACCTTCGGCCCATCCTTCCGGTCGATTCCGTTGTGGTGGTTGCCCAAATACGCAGTCGAGGATGTCCGGGTTCGCCACCTCGGCTGGTGTATCTAACGTCGGCAGTACTGTAATGCCGGTATCGAATTTCCACTTCCCCTTAGTGACTTGCTTTACGGTGCCAAGCAATTGCACAGAGGCGACACGCCGAGGCTTTGTGAGTTGAAGCGAAAGTTCATCGTCGCTTGTGGGATCATACGTCTCCCGTGCTTCTAAATCGCTGAGCACGCCCAGCGCATGGGTCCCAGCACCAAGATCGAAGGTGAGATAAGCGTTGATCGCGACGGCGCGCTGCACTCCGTCTGGAGTCGCCCGTGATGAAGATTTTGCGTCGGCAGAGAGCTCGACTTTGAGGCGGAATCCGCTAACGGAAACGACGTGGCCTATGACTCGAGGCTGTTCCATTATGAGCCCTGCGCCTTGTCATTCGGATCTTCGTCCGCCTTTTTGATCTGCCCTTCGAATGCGCGAAGCCGCTTGTAGTCCTCGAGCCATTTAATGTCTGGCATGACGTTTTGTGCGAAATCCGAGAACGTCGCCACCTTGTATGTGCATTTTGTTCCGGCGTTGAGGCGTTCCGACAAGACAAATGCGCGCTGTCCCAACCCTTGATATCGGCGGATACGCTTGTGGATGGCACTTGCTGGGGCTGGTTCAATGACGAGCATAACGAGTGACGGATTCATCAACGCCGTTTCGATGATGCGGGTCACATGATCGTCACCGAAGCCATAGCCCGCGACTATCAGGAAGGTCTGCGGCTGATTCAGTCGCGCGTGGAATAGACGAAAGAGATGCGCGTAAGGCATGTCCAACGTCTGGGTGAACTTCTGAGAGGTGGGCAATATCCCGAACGGCTCGATCGCTCCAAACTTGAGGGTTTGAAGCAAGACCGCCTTCTCCTTAGGTGCTGCGTCGCGATACGCTTTGGCAAACGACAGATCTTGATGCCGCGCATGGAAGGAACCGTCGGGCTTGGAATTCCAGTGGATCGAGCCATGCAGCTTGTAAAATTGCAGAAATTTATCGAAACGACGAACACGCCCCTCGGCCACGTCACCTGGATAGTAGATGTCGAGCCCATAGACAGACGGATCGAAGCGTGAATTGGCTCTTCCGGAAAAGCCGTCAAAATACTGTACTCCCAGTTCCTCCATCGCCTGCTCGAACAAGGTGTCATAGTTCAACGTAAACAAGTGTGTTCGACCTAAATTGGTATCGCGGGCGATGAGCTTGGCGATGAACGGAATATGCCCGGAAGACGGATTATCACTCGTACCGGCCACTTCCGTTCGGTCTATCTCCAAGGCGCACTCGGCGAAGATGGCCTTCTCGATGTAGCCACGAAGCAAGCACTCGTCTTCCGTTGTAAGAAAGACGTCCGTGGATCCTTTGCTCGGTTTCCAGTGAATCGACTTCAACGGTGAATGCGGCGAACTGGTAAGGCCGGATACATTGAACAGGTAGCTCAGCCAGTCTTCGAAGTTTCCGTGTCCGAAGTAGTTCTTCTTCTTCCAGTCCAACACTGCCTTGGCATTAGGTGGTAGCGGGCAATGTTCTACGGCATCTAGGACCAAGCATTCGAGATTGTTCTTGGCAGGACCGGACATCAACCGCCCGCCAGCTCCGACTGAGCAACCCGCGGCGGTCAAAACGACGACATTTTCCATGCGCAACCAATTTGCAAGAAGTGCTTGGATTCGGCGCAGTCCCTCCTCGGGCGATTTGCCTACGAGCAAATCGCCGCCTTCGCCTGCAGAAACAGGGGCCAATAGTTGATACCTACAAAGGTCGATCAAGGGCGTCACCGCGAGCTATTTGATCTGCGTACAACCTTAGCAGTTTTGGCCGTCGTTAGCGCCAAGGATGGCCTCGATGGCTGGCAGCCAGAGAATCACGGTGAAGACTACAAATGAGGCGTGACATGATGCGGGAAAAGAAGGCCGCGCCACCTCTCACCCGAAGCATGGCCGAGTTGATCGGTGGCTACCTCAGATCTGATCTGGCTTTCCGCACGGCACTCTTGCGCGAAGCCATCGAGTCGATACTTGGCGGCGATGTCGAGACCGGCAAGACCATCCTCGGCGACTATATCAAGGCGACGCATGGCTTCGAAAAGCTGGGCCGCGCCATCGGCACGCCCTCCAAAAGCCTCATCCGCATGTTCGGGCCGCGCGGCAATCCCCAGGCGCGCAATCTGTTCGGCGTGATCGGCTACCTGCAGAAGCGCGACGGGCTCGTGTTGCGCGTGACCAGCGAGCGGAAGCGGCGTCCGGTACGGCGGGCGGCCTGATTTCGGCCTCGTCCCCAGGCGGCGACCTTGCGGCGCGGGGCGATGGAGCCTAACGACAATGCTCCCGCAACCTGGAACAGGAAGGGCCGTTCACTCGCCATGATCAAGATCAAGCCCCCCGCGAAGACCGAAAACGACCCGAAGCAGGCCGCCGAGAACGAATCGATCAAGCACATCTCCGAGAACGCCGTTCATGGCGGTCCCAAGGACGTGAAGAAGGACAAGCGCTCGGGCGCCGGGCGCGGCCAGAAGGGTTAGTTCGGCCGCTTTCAGAGGCTACCTCCGAGGACGCGCCACGTTATTGGCGCGTTTCTTGTGTGTTCGAAGGCATGACGCGCGACGGAGTCGCGCGCCCCCGGCAAAGACGGCTCCTCAGGGTACGTAACTTCATATAAAGTGAAGCCAACAAACACCCTCCGGGAGGCCTGTCGCCATGAAGAAGCTGCTCCTGCCGCGCCGTCGCGCGCTCCTGCTGTCGGGCACTGCGCTCGCAGCGCCGATGCTGGCCGCCGGCGTCGCCCGCGCCGTCGATGAATGGCCCACCAAGCCGGTTCGCTACATCAACGTGTTCCCGCCGGGCGGGCCGACCGACACGCTGTCGCGCATCGTCTGCCACCAACTCGCGGAGATGACCGGCCAACAGTTCCTGGTCGAGAACAAGGCAGGCTCGGGCGGCAACATCGGCACCGACGCCATCGCCAAGGCGGCGCCCGATGGCTACACGATCGGCCTTTACACCATTGCCTCGCAGTCGATTGCGCCCACGCTCTACGGCAAGCTGCCGTTCGATGTGGAGAAGGACTTCACGCCCATCGCCATGCTGTGGTCAGTGCCCAACATGCTGATGACGCGCCTCGACCTGCCAGCCAAGACGGTGCCGGAGCTGATCAAGCTCTGCCAGGACACGCCCGGCAAATATTCCTTCGCCTCCTCGGGCTCGGGCACCAGCCCGCATCTCAGCGGCGAGATCTTCAAGCAGCTGGGCAAGCTCAACATCCTGCATGTGCCCTATCGCGGCAGCGCGCCCGCCTACCAGGACATGCTGGCCAACCAGGTCGACATGATGTTCGACAATATCCCGGGCCCCCTCGGCCTGATGCGCGGCGGCAAGGTGCGCGGCCTCGCCGTCACCTCGGCCAAGCGCCATCCGGCGGCACCCGACCTGCCGACCATGGGCGAGTTCCTGCCCGGCTTCGAGATCACCTCGTGGGGCGGCATCTGCGGCCCGGCCGGCCTGCCGGCGGCGATGGTGGAGAAGCTCTCGGGGCTGGCCAAGAAGGCGCTGGAGAGCGACGCGGTGAAGGCGGCCTTCGTCCAGCAGGGCGCCACGGCGATCTGGATGAGCCCCGCCGACACCGGCGCCTATCGCGCCACCGACGAGAAGCGGCTGGCGCCGGTGATCAAGGCGTCGGGCGCGAAGGTGGATTGAGGGCGGGGGCGCCTCGCCCGCACACCCAGACCTCACCCTGAGGAGCGGCCGCAGGCCGCGTCTCGAAGGGTGGGAACGAGCACCCCGTGTGTGCCCATCCTTCGAGACGCACGCCTGCGGCGTGCTCCTCAGAGCGTGTGAGCCTTTTGGTTTATTTGGCAATACGCGAGTTGAGGCTGTCGCGATGATGTGATTCGCTGTTTGGGGTGTCGGCGAAGCATCTGGAGGCGAGTGATGTCGAGTGAGCCGGAACTTTTCGACGGGCTGCCGGAG
>CANIRG010000049.1 GCA_947469635.1 Rhodospirillales bacterium
ATGGACCGTCTGGACGAGCTCGCGATCTTCGTGCGCATCGTGGAGGAGGGCAGCCTGGCCCGCGCCGCCGCCAGATTGCGCCGCTCGCCGCCCGCGGTGACACGCGCGCTCGCGGCCCTCGAGGGGCGCCTCGGCCTGCGGCTGATCGATCGCACGACGCGGCGTCTCGCGCCCAGCGAGGCCGGCCGCGCGCTGTACGACAAGGCGCGCACCCTCATGGCGGATTACGAGGCGGCGACCGCCGGCGCACCGGGCGCGCCGGTGCAGGGTTTGCTGCGCATCGGGGCGCCGGTGCAATTCGGCCGCCGCCATGTCGCGCCGATCGCGACGGCGTTCCTCGATGCCCACGACGGCGTCGAGATCGAGCTGATGCTGAACGACCGCAACGTCGACCTGATCGACGAGGGCATCGACGTCGCCGTGCGCATCGGTCCGCTGGCGGATTCGAGCCTGTCGGCGCGGCCGGTCGGCCATGTGCGCCGGCTATGGGTCGCGAGTCCCGCCTATCTCGAGCGGCACGGCACGCCGCGGGCGCCCAGGGACCTGGCGCGCCATGAGACCGTCCTGGGAACGGCGCGAACCGCCGGCGACTGGCGGTTTGCCGGCGCGCCCGGCGGCGCGCCGCTCCCTCTCGTCAGCCGGCTGCGGGTCGACGACGTCGAGACCCGGCTCGCCGCGGCGCGCGACGGGCGCGGCATCGTCCAGCTCCTGTCCTATCAGGTGGCCGACGAGCTCGCCGATGGCCGCCTCATGCGGCTGCTGCGCGGCTTCGAGCAGCAGCCTTTGCCGGTGCATCTCCTCACCAAGGGCCGCGCCCATCGCGCCCCCAAGATCGACGCCTTCCTCGACTTCGCCACGCGCCATCTCCTCGCCCTTCCGGTGCTGCGCAATGCTCCTGTAAGGTCGAGGGCATGACCCTCGTCGTCGCCCCGCTGCAAGCCTCCGACCGCACCGAATGGGAGCCGCTGGCCCGTGGCTACAAGGATTTCTACGAGACGGTGCTGCCGCCGGAAGATTACGAGCGCGCCTGGCAGCGGTTGCTGGCGGCGACGGAGATCCACGGGCTCGGGGCCCATCTCGACGGCCGGCTGGTCGGTATCGCGCACTACCTCCTGCACGCCCACGTCTGGCAGGGCGATGTCTGCTACCTGCAGGATCTGTTCGTCGACGCGTCCGTGCGGGGCAAGGGCGTTGCTCGCGCCCTGATCGACGCGGTCGCCGACTCGGGCCGTCGCCGAGGCGCAACGCGCTATTTCTGGCAGACCAAGCAGGACAATGCGGTGGCGCGCCGGCTCTACGACAAGGTCGCCGTCTTCCGCGGCTTCATCCGCTACGACTATCCGCTGGAATGACGATCAGTCCGGCGTGACACCGAAGCGGCGCTGCCAGAACTCGCGGCTGCGCCGTTCGCCGACGTCGCAGCCGAGCTCGTACTCGGGCCGGATGAACTTGGTGTAGTCCTCTTCGCTGCTGCCGCGACGCGGCCGACCCGCCTGGGCGAGCTGGAGGCCGCCACGCTTGCGCTCCAGCGATGGAACACCGAGGTCGCCGATATCGAAGTCGGACTGCGGCGCACGGTCGGCGACCTCCTGCAGCAGCTTCTTGCGCACGGCCCGCGGAAAATCCTCGAAGCTGCGCGCCACCTCGACGAAGGAGCGCGGGCCGCCGGTCACGCAATGCAGGTAGTAGCGGTCGAGATCGGTCTCGTTGGGGAAGCCGAAGGGATTGGGCCGGTCGTTCATGATCGGCAGGCCGTTGATGACGATGCGATCCTTCAGCGCCTCGTGGCGCATGTCGGTGACCAGCCCGCCGTCGTTGTTGGAGCCGTCGCCGGAGATGTCGAGCACCTTCCGGGCGGCGTCATAGGGACTGCGACCGAACAGCGGGATGGCGTAGCGGATGGCGCCACTGATCGAGGTGCGGCGCGCGATCGAGATCGGCGCGGCGGCGAGGCGGCGGGCGAAGGCCTCGACCGCCGCCTCGCTGTCGAGCAGCGTCCAGTCGATCAGGAGCTTCTGCATCCACGAGTCCGACCACTCGTAATAGGTGACGGCGACGCGGCCGTTGGGACCGCCCAGCAGGGCCTTGACGATGATGGGATCGCGGAAGGCCTGGACGTAGCCTTCGCGTTGCAGCTTGGCTTCGTCGGGATCGATGCTGCCCGAGATGTCGATCGCCATGGCCAGCGCCAGGTCGACTTCCTTCCTGTCCTGAGCCGTCGCCGGCAGTGCGATCAGGAAGAAGGCGAACAGGCAAGCGAGTGTGCGCATGATGAGCAGGCTCCGCTTCGGACACGCAGGGTCAGGCAAAAAGCATACCGCTGCACCGAGGCATGAACCATAGTGCGCTCATCGGAGGACATATATGGATCTGAGCCTCAGCCCCCAGGATCTCGCCTTTCGCGACGAAGTGCGCGATTTCCTCGATCACAACCTTTCGGAAGATCTGCGCGAGGCTGGACGCAAGACCGGCGGTGTGTTCGCCGACATTGCAGCCGGTGTGCGTTGGCACAAGGTGCTGGCCAAGCGCGGATGGTCGGCACCGAGCTGGCCGAAGGAGCATGGCGGCACCGGCTGGAGCGCCACCGAGCGCTACATCTTTGCCCGCGAATGCACGATGGCCGACGCGCCGCGCATCTTCAGCATGGGCCTTCGCATGGTCGGCCCCGTGATCATGAGATACGGCACGCCGGAGCAGAAGGCCAAGTATCTGCCCAGCATCGTCGCGGGCGACAGTGTGTTCTGCCAAGGTTACTCCGAGCCGGGCTCGGGCTCGGACCTCGCCAGCCTCAGGACGCGCGCGGTGCGCGACGGTGACGACTACGTGATCGACGGCACCAAGATCTGGACCACGGGCGCGCATGTCGCCGACCGCATGTTCTGCCTGGTGCGCACCTCGACCGAGGGCAAGCCGCAGGACGGCATCTCCTTCGTGCTGATCGATTCGATGACCACGCCCGGCCTCACCGTGAAGCCGATCCTGACCCTCGCCGGTGACCACGAGGTCAACCAGGTGTTCTTCGACAATGTCCGCACGCCGGTTGCCAATCGTATCGGGCCCGAGAACGCCGGCTGGAGCGTGGCCAAGTACCTGCTCGAGTTCGAACGCGGCGGCGACGCCTATACGCCCAACCTCCACGCTCGGCTGGAAGACATTCGTCGCATCGCCCGCGAGGAGGCGGCCGATGGCTCGGGGCGGCTGATCGAGGAGCGCAGCTTCGCCGAGCGGCTGGCCGAGGCCGAGATGGACATCCAGGCGCTGGAGATGATCGAGATGCAGGTCCTCTCCGACCTCAGCAAAGGTCGCAATCCCGGCGCCGTCTCCTCCTCCATGAAGATCCGCGGCAGCGAGACGCTGCAGAAGATCGACCATCTCGGGGTCGAGGCGCTCGGCTGGTACGCCGCGCCCTTCGAGCCCGAGGCGCGGCTGATCGGTCATAACGAGCCTACGGTGACGCCGGAAGCTGGCCTGACGGCGATGCCGCTCTACCTGAACAACCGCGCGTCGACGATCTATGCCGGCTCCAACGAGATCCAGCGCAACATCATCGCCAAGGCGATGCTGGGCCTGTGATGCTCCGGATTTAGTCGATCTAGACAGGAAACTAGACAAGATACAGGGATGTCAGTCGTCGTTCGGCGACTGTGTCGTCATTAGACGACATAAATTTGTGAATGGTCTGAAAAGACCTTGTAACTCCTTGGGCTAAATCACATTTTCCGACCATGACCGATCCCTATTCCGCGTTGGGCGTAGCGAAGGCGGCCTCGGCGGACGACATCCGCAAGGCGTTCCGCAAGCTCGCCAAGAAGCACCATCCTGACCTCAACCCCGGCAACAAGGCGGCCGAGGCCAAGTTCAAGGAAATCTCCCAAGCCAACGAGCTTCTTTCCGACCCCGAGAAGCGCCGCCGCTTCGACGCGGGTGAGATCGACGCCGCCGGCCAGGAGACCCCGCCGCGCGGCTTCTATCGCGACCAGGCCGAGGGGGCCGGGGGGGCCAAGTACCGGCGTTCGGGCGGGCACGAGTCCTTCGTCGACATGGGTGGCATCTTCTCGGAGATGTTCGGCGAGCGGCGGGGCGGCTTCCCCGGCGGCGACATGGGCGGCATGCCGGTCACCTATACGCTCGCCGTGCCGTTCCTGGTCGCGGCGCGCGGCGGCAAGCAGCGGGTCACGCTGCCCAACGGCAAGACGCTCGACATCGATGTTCCCGAGGGCGCGACCGACGGCCAGACGCTGCGTCTGAAGGGGCAGGGCATGCCCGGCGGCGAGGGGCGGCCTGCCGGCGACGCCTATGTCGAGCTCCATATCCAGCCGCATGCCTTCTTCGAGGCGCGCGACAACAACGTCCATGTCGAGCTGCCCGTGACCATCACCGAGGCGGCGCTGGGCGGGAAGATCAAGGTGCCGACAGTGGGCGGTCCGGTGATGCTGAACGTGCCGTCGGGGTCCAACACCGGCAGCTCGCTGCGCCTGAAAGGACGCGGCCTGCTCGACATCAAGTCGGGCCGGCGCGGCGATCAGTACGTCAAGCTCAAGGTCGTCCTGCCCGACAAGCCGGATGAGAAGCTCAAGGCCTTCCTCGAAACCTGGGAAGCCGGCCGCACCCACGATCCGCGCCGCGACATGGAGCAGTTCACATGATGGACCTCGACGAGCTGCTCCGTCTGCGGGGCGGCATCACCAGCCTGCGTGTGGAGCGCTGGGTGGCGCGCGGTCTCCTGCGTCCCGTCGGCAATGCGGATGCTCACCGCTTCGAGCAGATCGATCTTGCCCGCGCACGGCTATTGGCCGAGCTGGGCGACGACATCGGCCTCGACGACGACACGGCCGAGGCGGTGATCGGCCTTGTGGACCAGGTGCATACGCTGCGCGGCGAGCTCCATCTTCTGGCGCAGGCGATCGCCGAGCAGCCGCCTGCGACTCGCGACGCCATCGCGGCGGCGTTGCAGCGTCTGGCCGCGCTCTAGCTCACAGCCCGCGCCGGCCGAGCGTCCTCACCCCTTCGAAAACCTTGCCGACCGTCTCCTTGCCGAGGGTCCCGACGCTGCCCAGCAGTGTATCGCGCACCGGCGAGAAGCCGACGAAGCGCAGGATGTTGCGCTTCAGGTTCTTCACCCCGTGGGCCCGGAAGTACCAGCGATAGACGAAGGCGGGCATTCCCATGGTGACGATGATGCGGGCCGATTTTCCCTTGAGATGCATGATGGGAAGGCCTTTGGCGCCGTAGTCGAAGGCAAAGCCCGGGCGCAGCGCCTGCTCGAAGAAGGCTTTCAGCAGCGCCGGCATGTCACCCAGCCACAATGGAAAGATCACCACCAGGTGATCCGCCCATTTGATGTCGTCCTGGGCGGCGGCGATGTCCGGTGGCGGCGCTGCTTTCTCGAACTCGGACTGCGAGCGCAGGAAGCTGAAATCGAGCGCGGCGACGTCGAGGCGCCGCACGCTTCGCCCCGCCTGCTGCGCGCCATCGGCATAGGTGTCGGCCAAGGCATGGCAGAGGCCCTTTCTGGCGGGATCGGGATGGCCATTCAGGATCAGGATGGTGCGGGCGGGGTGGGACATGCGGGCTTATCGCCCGCGCGTCCCGACCCCGCCTTGATCTGGATCAGCGGCTATTCCGGCTCGACGCCCGCGCGCTTCACCGCATCGCCCCACGCCGCGCAGCCCGTCTTCATGATCTCGGTCATCTCTTCCGACGTCGTGCCCGTTGCGAACAGGCCCATGTCCAGGAGCTTCTCCCGTCCTTCCGGCGACTGCACCAGCTTGGTGATCTCGCGGCTCATGCGCTCGACGATCGGCTTGGGCGTGCCGGCCGGCGCCATGACGCCATTCCAGCCGGTGAGGCTGATCTTGTAGCCGAGCTCGTTGAAGGTCGGGATGTCGGGAAAGCGCGGCCAGCGCACCGCCGAGGTGAGGGCCAGCGCATTCAGCTTGCCGGCGGCGATCGACGGCCCGCTGGCGGCGAGATCCTGGATGGTGACGGGGATGTGCCCGGCCAGCGTATCCTGGATCGCCGGACCCGCGCCCTTGTAGGGCACGTGCGTCATGTCGAGCTTCTCGGCCTGGCTCAGCATCTCGCCCCAGATATGCGACGACGAGCCGATGCCGAAGGAGGCGTAGTTCACAGTCCCCTTGCGTGCGCCCGCCCAGGCGACGAAATCCTTCACCGACTTCAGCCCGAGCGCCGGCGGCGTCACCATGGCGAGCGGTGCCAGCCCATGCTGCGTCACCGGCACGAAGTCCTTGAAGCCGTCGTAGGGCAGCCTCTTGTAGACGTACGGATTGATGCACATCATCGACGAGTTGACGTAGACGAAGGTATAGCCGTCCGCCGGCGCGTTCTTCACGATCTCCATGCCGACCATGCCGTTGGCGCCCGGCTTGTTCTCGACGATCACCTGCTGGCCGAGGATGCCGCTCAGCCGATCCGCGAAGTAGCGCGATACAACGTCGGTCTGGCCAGCCGGAGGATAGGGCGCCACCAGCCGGATGGTCTTGGTGGGCCAGGCCTGTTGGGCCAGAGCATCGAGGGCCAACACGCTCAGCACCGCGGCGATCGCTGCGGTCTTCCATCGGATCATTTTTTACTCTCCCTGATCGCAGTCCATATTTTTTGGGCCGTCAGCGGCATGTCCATGTGATGCACGCCGAGCGGTCTCAGCGCATCGACCACGGCATTGCCGACCGCTGCCGGCGCGCCGTTGGTCGGCAGCTCGCCCACGCCCTTGAGGCCGAGGAAGTTGTTGGGCGAGGGCGTGACGATGGTTTCGATGGGCAGGTCGGGCACGTCGTCGGCACGCGGCAGGGCATAGTCCATCAGCGTCCCGCTCAGCAGCTGGCCGCTCTCGTCGTACACTGCCTCCTCCATCAGGGCGTTCCCAAGTCCGTGCACGATGCCGCCGTGCATCTGGCCGTCGAGCAGGCGCGGGTTCACCACCGGGCCGCAGTCGGCCAGGGTGGTGAAGCGGTCGATCCGAAGCACGCCCGTGTCGGGATCGATCTCGACCTCGCAGACCATGACGCCGGTGGGAAAGGATTCGATCTTGTCGGCGAAGATCGCGTCGCCGCCGAAGGGTCTCCAGGCCGCCAGCTCGAACAGGCCGATGCGCCGGTCGGTGCCGACGATCTCGAAGCCGCCGTCGCGGAAGACGATATCGGACGGCGCCGATTCCAGACGCTCCGCCGCAAGGTCGCGGCCGCGTGAGATCACGACGTCGGCGGCGCGGGTGAGAGTCGTGCCGCTGATGATGGTGGAGGACGAGCCGCCGGTGCCGCCGCCGTGCGGGATGGTTTGCGTATCGCCCTGGCGGATCTCGATCTTCTCCACCGGCACGCCGAGCGTGGCGCCGAGGATCTGCGCCAGGATCGTCTCGTGGCCTTGACCCTGGCTTTGCGTGCCGACCCGCGCGATCAGGCGATCGGGCTCGACCTCGACCACGACATGCTCGTCGGCGATGCCGCCGGTGCCATGGAGGTGGCAGGAGAGGCCACGGCCGCGGCGCAGTCCCTTGGCCTCGCTCGCGCGACGGCGCGCGGCGAAGCCCGCTTCGTCGGCGGACGCCAGTGCGGCGTCGAACAGCCGAGGACAATCCGCCGCGTCGTAGGTGTAGCCGCTGGCGGAGGCATAAGGCATGTCGGCCGGCCCCAGCAGGTTCAACCGCCTGAGCTCGATCGCGGTGCGGCCCGTCTCGTGGGCGGCCGTGTCGACCAGCCGTTCGAGCAGGTAGAGCGCCTCGGGCTTGCCGGCGCCGCGGATGGCATCGACGGGCACGGTGTTGGTGAAGGCGCAGTCGAAATCGAGGCGGATCGCCGGGATGCGATAGAGGCCCGAGATCACCTTGGCGAGGCCGGTGGTGGCGATGGTCGGTGCCACCATCGAGACATAGGCGCCGTAGTTCGCCTGCGCCCGGACACGCAGGCCGAGGAACCTGCCATCCTTGTCGAGCGCCAGCTCCGCCGAGGCCAGAAGGTCGCGCGCGTGGCTGTCGGTCAGCGCATGCTCACCGCGCTCGCAGGTCCAGCGCAGGCCGCGCCCGAGCTTGCGCGTCGCCCAGGCGACCAGTGTCGTTTCGGGATAGATCGGGAATTTCGGCCCGAAGCCGCCGCCGACATCCTCGGTGATCAGCCGCAGCCTGTCCTTGGGGATGTTGAGCACGCGCTCGCACATCAGCCGGTGCGGGACCTGCACGCCTTGCGACGCGAAGGTGACGGTGACGAGATCGGAGGCCGGCTCGTAGGCCGACCAGGCCGCGCGCGTCTCCATGTAATGCACGATCTGGCGCGGCGAGCGGATCGCGAGCCGGCTGACATGGGCCGCGCCTGCAAACGCCGCATCTGTTGCCGCGGCATCGCCTTTGCTCCAGTGGCACATCAGGTTGCCCGGAGAGTCGTCATGCAGTTGCGGCGCGCCCGGCGCCAGTGCCTGGGCCACCGTGACCACGGCCGGCAGTGCCTCGTAGTCGACCATGAGCGCCTCGGCCGCGTCGCGCGCAGTGTCGAGCGTGTCGGCCACGACCATGGCGACGATGTCGCCTACGTGACGCACCTTTCCGACGGGCATCGGCAGATGCGGCGGCTCGCGGTGGCGGTTGCCCTCGGCGTCCTTGATTTCGCTGATCGCCGGCAGATGGCCGAGCTTGTCGGCCGCGGTGTCCTCGGCGGTATAGATGGCGACAACGCCCGGCACCGCCAGGGCCGCGCTCTTGTCGATGCCCTTGATCAGCGCATGTGCGTGGGGCGACCGCACGAACAGGACGGCGAGCGCATTGGCGGGTGCCGTGTTGTCGGCATAGCGGCCGCGGCCGGTCAGGAAGCGCTGGTCTTCCCGCCGCACCGCCGGTTGGCTGAGCGTCGTGATGAGATTCATCGAAGGAGTATTACGTTTTCTGACCGGCGAATGCAGCCGCTTTGCTCTAGATTATCGCCGGTTCGAAAATGGGCGAGAGGCTGCAGATGCGAAGCTCTTGGGCGTTCACGGTCATCCTTGGCTTTCTGTCCCTGCCGCTTTCGGGCACCGTGAATGCGCAAGGTGTCGATACCCTGCCGCTCGTTCCCGGCCAGAGGTTCGAGCAGATCTTCTTCGACAATGCGCCGATTGCCGGATCGATCCTGACCGGCGCGCGCCTGGGCGACGCCGAGGGCGGGCTCGATCCGTCCTCGATCCGCTTCGGCCTTGGCGCCGGCCCGCGCGCCGGCGTGCTGTGCGTCCAGATCTCGTCGGCCGACGGGAAGTTCAGTGCCATAAATCGCTACGCCGTTCCCGCGGCGGCGACACCCGCGCCCACGGTCGAGACGCGGATCGCCGAGCCGCAGCGGGTGGCGAAATATCTGGCGGGAGAGACCGGCGTGGTCGCCTCCAGCGATCCCGACTGCTTCGCCGATCGCGCGAAGGTCTTCCCGGCGCGGCTCCAGCGGAAGCGCTCGCGCGATGTGCTGGTGCTGTTCGTCGATGCCGACGGGGCCGCGGTCCGGGCGAGCGTGATGGGCAAGACCACCGCCTGCGAGCCCATGACCGCCACTGTCTACACCGCGCGATGCACGCTGGCGCTCGACGGCGTTTCCGATGGGGACCACAAGGTGGAACTGACCCTCGCCCGAGCGGGCGGCAGCGAGATCAGGAAGACCTATACCGTCGTGATCTCGCGGGCGGGGTTGAGCGGATGAGTTCATCGGACCGCGGGCTTCCAGCCCGCTCATGGGCTTGAGCGGGCTGGAAGCCCTCGGTCCGTATGAGATTATGCCGCCAGGACGTCGCTGATCACCTTGAGGGCGACATCGATGTCGGCGCGGCTGACGTCGAGATGGGTGACGGCGCGGATGCGGGTCGCCGTGTTCGAGCCGATGCCGACGCCGCGCTCCTTGCAGGCTTCGACCAGCCGGGCCGAGGTCCAGCCCGGCTTCTTCACCTCGAAGAACACCAGGTTGGTCTGCATGCGATCGACCTCGCACTCCAGGCCTTTGATGTTGGCGACGCCGGCCGCGAGGTGATGGGCGTTGTCGTGGTCCTCGGCGAGGCGATCCCAATTATGCTCCAGGGCATAGAGCGCCGCCGCGGCGATCACGCCGGACTGGCGCATCGAGCCACCCAGCATCTGCTTCTGGCGCCAGGCTTCCTTGATGAAGTCCTTGGAGCCCGCGAGGCTGGCGCCAACCGGCGCGCCCAATCCTTTGGTGTAGTCGAGCCAGAGCGAGTCGACGCACTTGGCGTAGTCGCTGGCCTTGGTGCCGGACTTGACCGCCGCATTGCACAGGCGCGCGCCGTCCATGTGCAGGGAAACGCCTGCGTCGCGCGCGACCTTGGCGACACCCTGCATGGTGGCGAGCGGCCACACGGTGCCGAAGCCGCCGTTGGAAGTGTTCTCGATCGACACGAGCCGCGAGCGCGGCGAGTTGCGGCTGTTGGGGTCGCGGAGCGCGGCCTTCACCTGGTCGCCGGTGAAGACGCCGTTGGGGCCGTCGAGCATGCGGATCATGACGCCCGAGTTGGCGGCGGTGCCGCCCGTCTCGGCATTGATGATGTGCGCGGTGCGGTCGGCAATGACCTCGTCGCCGAGGCGACAGTGCACGCGGATGGCCGCCTGATTGCACATGGTGCCGCTCGGCATGAAGACCGAATCCTCGGTCCCCAGAAGCTCGGCGACGCGCTCGCGCAGCCGCTCGACGGTGGGATCCTCGTACTTCTGCTCGTCGCCGACCTCGGCGTCGGCCATGGCTTTGCGCATGCCGGCGGAGGGCTTGGACTTGGTGTCGCTGTAGAGATCGATGAAACGGTTTTGCATGGCGTGGCGTGTTCTCCTGCGCCACCATAGCGGCAACGGGCAGGGGAGGAAACATGAGCCAGCCAGTGGGCCAATCCGCACCGCAGACCCTGCCGCAGGAGCTGCTGTACGGGGTCGAAGGCGCGGTCGCCACGGTGACGCTGAACGCGCCGCAGCGCATGAACACCATCTCCGGCCCGATGCTGAAGCTGCTCACCGAGGCGCTGGTGAAGGCCAACGAGGACCCCGAGGTCCGCGTCGTGATCCTGACCGGCACCGGCCGTGCCTTCTGCGCCGGGCTCAATCTCGAGGCGCAGAGCAAGGGCACCGACAATCTCAGCGTCGGCTCGGGCGCCACGCCCACCAACATCGACCTGCGCAACACGCCGCCGCCGGTGCTGCACGCCATGGACAAGCCGGTGATCGCAGCCCTGAACGGCTCGGCGGCGGGCTACGGCCTCGACCTGGCGCTGGGCGCCGACATCCGCATCATGGCCCAGTCGGCCAAGCTCGCGGCCTCCTACGCCAAGCGCGGCGTGCTTCCGGAATCGGGCGGCACCTGGTATTTGCCGCGCATGCTGGGATGGGCCAAGGCCGCCGAGCTGATCTTCACCGCGCGCACCCTCGATGCCGACCAGTCGCTGGCGATCGGCCTGGTGAACAAGGTCGTGCCCGATTCGGACGTGATGGGCGCCGCTCGCGCGCTTGCGCTGGAGATCGCGGCCAACGCGCCGCTCGCCATCCAGGCGGCCAAGCGCATGATGCGCATGGGCTGGAACGAGCCGTTCAACGAGCATGTGCATCATGTCTTCCTCCAGCTCCTGCCGCTGATGCAGACGGAAGACATGAAGGAGGGCATCAAGGCCTTCCTCGAGAAGCGGGCGCCGACGTTCAAGGGAAGGTGAGGCGATCACGCTACCCGTGGCGACGCCCTCAAAAAAGCGATATCCAAGTCCAGGTTGCTGGGAATTCCTCTGACAGGAGACGACTTTGATGACCAGGATCGTTGCAACAGGCGTCGCTCTATCCGTCCTTCTCGCCGGCGCCGCGCACGCCGAACCGGTGGCCTATAGCTGGACCGGCATGGGCACGAACGTCATGGGCAGCTCGAAATGCTCGACCTACAAGATGACGATCGACGTCACGGTCGACGGCAACAGCGTCAAGGGCCTGTTCCAGCAGCAGGGCCGCGACCAGCGCCACTTCGAGGCGACCAAGGACGCCAAGGGCCTCGCCAAGACCAAGGCGGAGATCGGCGGCGGCAGCAAGATGGACGTGACCGTCACCTTCAAGGAAAACGAGACGCGCGTCCTGCTCGACGGCTACTGCAAGTTCGAGGGCAAGCTCACCAAGAAGTAGGCTGCCGGCGGAGGCGCGGCGTCATCAGCCGGCGTCGGTCGTCGAGATGAGGCGATACATTCGCATCGGCCCGAAGTCCTTGGCGCCGGGACGCGTGCCGACGAATTCACACGAGATGTCGGATACGGCATCGAGCGCCAATGCCGCAGCGAAGGGCTCGGTGACGTAGACTTGGCCGGGAATGGTCTTGGGCTCGAGGCGGGCGGCCCGGGTGACATTCGCGCCGAGCCATGTCGGCTCGCTGCGTATGTGGTCCAGGCTGCGCCAGACCGGCCCGATATGGCCCGCCAGCCGCAGGGGCAGCGGCGTCAACGTCCCGAGGTCGAGGGTGCTCACGCGGCGCTGGAGCGCCAGCGCACATCGGGCCGCGATGCCGACTTCGGCGAAGGTGAGATAGATCGCATCGCCCCAGCTGTTGCGATGATCGATCCCCGGGCCGAAGGACGCGATGACCTCGCCGACGGCCGCCATCACGAGATCGTTGAAGCGCGGCATGTCCTCGTCCTTCAGGCCACTGAATCCCTGGAAATCGCCATACAGGATGGCGCGGATCTCACGGTGTGGTGATGCATGCGGCCTGGCTGACCGATGGGCGGCGGGAGGGTCGGTCATCGGCAAGTCGATCACGTCGGTGACGCGCCCGCCGGCCTGCCACCGCTCGACATCGACGGCCGTGCCGGCGGCGCCGGTCGCCGGACGGCCGTCCCAAACGGCCACCTGCCTCACCTCGGTGCCGAGGCGCTGGCCACGCAGCACCGCGAGCCCCATGGCCAGCCGCGCGCCGTAGGGGAACAACGCCTCGTCGCCGCCATAGCCACCCTCGGTGCCGAAGGTCACGCTGTGCGCCTTGTCGCTGCGCGCCCTGTCGAGGCAGGACTCGAAACGGCGAACCCACTCCTCGCCGGAGGAACGCACCGACGCCTCGATGAAGTCGGCCTCGCCAAAAGGCAGCACGATATGCAGCTCGCCGCGGGGCCGGGCGAGTGCCGCCTCGGCGAACAGGATGTCGGCGCCGCTCGCCAAAGCCCCATAGAAGAAGCGGGCGTCGTGCTGGCGGATCCAGGCGTCGATGCCGGCCGCAACGGCTGTCTCCTGGGCCGCCTCGAAGCGGCCTGCACCGCCGGGCGGCTCGATGCGATGGCCGAGATAGTGCGCCACGATCGGCAGCCGCAGGACCTGCAGCCAACCGTCGTCGATGCCGCGTTGGGCGCAGATCAGCCTGAGCTGGCGCCGGGTGGTCGCTCGCGCCGCCAGATCATCGATGCCGATGGCGGCGGCTTCCTCGAGGTGCCGCTGCGCCGCCTCGTCGTCGTCGGCCAGCAGGGCGAGCTCGGCCAGGGTGGCGTGATGGTAGTAGAGGCCCAGCGCTCCGTTGGGCCGTTCGCGGGCGCTGGCCGCCCGCACCGGCTCGACCAGCGCCGCTGCCCGCTCCTGCTGGCCGGCGAGGAACCACATGGCGGCGGCGTTGACCCCGCTGAAGGAGCCGGCCGTGGCACGATAGGCGTCCTCGTAGGCGCGCGCGGCCTCGATGAAGCGGGCGATACGCGCCGGGCCGCGACGGCGCATCGCGCTGTCCTTGGCGAGCCGTCCCCTGAGGGCGCGGGCATCCTCGCCGGGATCCTGGTCGAGCTGCCAGTCGCGGTAAAGCTTCAGCGCCTCGCCCGTCCCGCCGGCGCGTGCCAGCGTGCGGACCGCGAGATACTTCAGCAGCGCGGAGGCCGGAAACGCCAATGCCCCTTCATAGGCGATCTCGTGCGCCGTCAGCATCTCGCCGTCGCGCTCGCGCGCCTTCGCGGCCTCGATGGCCGCCTCGGAGGAGGGGAACGACGCGCTGCTCACGCGAGCTCGACGGCCTTGACGTTGAAGAGCAGCGACCAGCCTTCGACGTCGGAGATGACAATGGTGGTGGCCGCCGCAATCTCATCGCCCAGCACTTCCGACGCCAGGGGCTGGTCGAGATCGAGCCTGGCGAGTCGTTCGGCCGCCTTTTTCAGCCTTGCCACGCTGCGCTCGCCGTTTTGAGCCAGCACCTCGAACTCGCCATGGGAGCGGATGGCGAAGACTGCCGCAGCAAAAGCCGGCAGCAGGCCAGCCCCGAGCGTCAGCAGTTGCAAGGGCCAGTCGGGCTTGAACGGAAGGTGGTGCTCTGCAAGCAGCAACCCGAGCTTGGCGACCACCACCACGAACACAATGGCAAATCCGGCCAGCGCCGCGTTGTTGAGCCAGCGGCCGGCGCGTCCGTAGCGCTCGGCGTTGAGCTCGAAATAGGCGATCTGGCCCTTCTCGGAGGCCAGCAACAGGTCGTGCGCATGGTTGCGGAAGTGCCCGAGCCGTTCCCGGCTGAACGTCCCGTACTCGAGGCCGCATTCGCGCAGGCGGGCGTTGAAGTACCAGCCGACCCACTCCCGTCCGCGCTGGTCGTCCGGTACATTGTCGAGCAGCCGACGCAGAGGGACGGCGCGTCCCAACGGCGCGAGAAACTCCTGCAGCCGCAAGGTCTCGGCCAGCAGGCGATAGTCGAGCCAGCGCCGATGGCAGCCTTCGTGGCGCTCCCAACGGACAAGGGCGAGGATGACGACCAGCAGCACGAGCTCCAGGGAAAGCGGATAGACCGCATGATGGTGGTAGACGGCGGAGGCGAGCACGGCAGTGATCGCGACCGCGCCCAGGGCGAACACCACCAGGAATGTGCTGCGGTAGCGGCCTGCGAAATATGCAGCCAGCTTGTCCGGCCGCCCGAACAATGCGTTGAAGTGGCCGGCGCTGGCAAACCGCGGGCGGTCCTTTTCCCCCGTGGCGTCAATGGGGGCGATCGGAGGCACCACTATTTTCCCGGCGAGCCAGTTACGCAGACCAAAGAAGCTGCGGCCGAACAACTTGCTGAACCAGCTTGAGTCGAGCGCCTCCTTGTGGAGATAGCCGCCGATCCGGTCCTCATCATGCCGGACATCGCCGATGATGCAGCATTCGAGCTGGCCCCACAGCGACCGGGGCGGCCGTGGCAGCAAGCTTGGCGGGCGCAAGACCTCGGTCACGTAGGAAGCCAGGTTCTCGTCCAGCGCCTCCGCAGCCGGCGCAGCTTCGGTCAGCGCCTTCGGCAGATCGTCGCGTTCGCGCAGGAGCTTCGCCTCGGCCCGTTCGTCGGCGCGAATCCACAGCACCGGAATGCCGCTTCCCAATGCTACGTGCACGGTTGCCGCCACGTCACCGGCCGCCTTGCCGGATTGGCCGCCCCAAACCGCAATCAGAAGGTCGCAATTCCGCACGACCATGCGGGCCGCTGCAGCGCGCGCCATGTCTTCCGCCGGCTGCGGCAGGCCAGCGATCGGGCCGGTGCCGCCATCCATCTCGATCACCCGGCCATCCGCCTTCTCCAAAACCTGTTCGAGAGCGATCGCCCGCTGGCCCGATTGCTTCCGCCATGTCTGGCGCCGCCACGGCAACACTGTATGCAGCCGATATCCGGCCTGCACGGAGGCGAGGCTCAGCATCGCGTCGGCTGCGCCATCCAGCGTCGACAGGGCATGGAGAACCGGCGCTTCCTCGCTGTAGATGGCGCGGGCCGCTTGATCGCGCACAACCGTGCCTGCCGTCTTGGCGATGTGCTCGAGAATCTTGCCGGCCGTCTCGCGTACCTTGGCGGCAGTGGCCGCGTCGAGCAGCGTCTCGCAGGCCAGTCCGACGCGAAAGCCGGCGCATGGCCGATGGATATCAACGGGCGCGGCGGCGTTCTCCGGCTTGGCCTCGTCCATCGTCACTCCCCTTGGTCTCGGAACGGCAATCATCCTGCCTCAGGTTGAAGGCGGCATGAAGTTATTCTATCAACACGACGCAGCGGGAGCCGGTGCCGATGAATCCCCTTTGTTTTGTGCTGATGCCTTTCGACCGCAAGCCGGTCGGCAGCCTCACGATCGATTTCAATGCCGTCTACCGCGACCTGCTGAAGCCCGCCATCGAGGCGGCGGGGCTCACGCCCTTGCGCGCCGACGAGGAGCAGGCCGGCGGCGTCATCCACAAGCAGATGTTCGAGCGGTTGCTGCTCTGCGAGTACGCGTTGGCCGATCTCACCGGCGCCAATGCCAATGTCTATTACGAGCTGGGCGTGCGCCATGCCCATCGGCCGCGCAGCACGGTCCTGGTGTTCGCCGACAAGGCCTTGCCGCCGTTCGACCTCGGTCCGTTGCGTGGGGTGCAGTACCGACTGGGCAACGATGGCAGCTTGGCCGACCCGGAGGGCGACAAGGCGGCGATCACGAGATTCCTCAGGGCGGCGCGCGACGTCAAGAAGGACAGCCCGCTCTACGAGATGCTCGAGAACTATCCGAATATCGATCACGAGAAGACCGACATATTTCGTGGGCGCGTCGACTATTCGGAGAAGGCCAAGCAGAAGCTGTGGCTGGCGCGCGCCCAAGGGGCTTCGGCCATCGCCGAGGTCGAGAAGGACCTGGGCCCTCTCGCCAACCTGGAAGGCGGCGTGGTGATCGACCTGCTGCTCAGCTATCGCGGCGTCGCCAGCGCAAAGGATCCGACCGGTTACGAGGAGATGATCCGGCTCGCGCAGGCCATGCCGCTGCATCTCGGCGAGACGGCCATGGTACGCGAGCAGCTGGCTTTCGCGTTCAACCGCGTAGGCCGCCGCCAGGAGGCACGTCAGGTGCTGGAACGGCTGATTGCCGAGCGTGGTCCGAACCCCGAGACCAACGGCCTCCTGGGGCGCGTGCTGAAGGACCAGTGGGACGAGCTGGTGGCCGAGGGCGGGGGACCCGCGGCGGAGGCCATGCTCGATTCGGCGATCGAGGCCTATCGCCAGGGCTTCGAGGCCGACTGGCGTGACGCCTATCCCGGCATCAACGCCGTGACGCTGATGGAACTCAGGACGCCGCCGCACGAGGATCGCGCCAAGCTCCTGCCGGTGGTGCGTTTTGCCGTGGAGCGGCGGCTCGCAGCCAAGGCCCCCGACTATTGGGACTGTGCGACCATGCTCGAGCTTGCCGTGCTGCAATCGGATCGCATCGCCGCGCACCAGTGGCTGGGCAAGGCGGCGATCAAGCTGCGCGAAGGCTGGGAAGCCGAGACCACCCGCCGCAACCTCGCCCTGATCCGCACCACGCGTGAGAAGCGCGGCGAGGATGCGGCCTGGATCGCCGGGCTGGAGGCCGAGCTCACGAAGGCGAAGCCATCACCACCGCCACCCGGCCGGTGACGCTGCGTTCGAGCAGCGCCTGCATCGCCTCGGCCGCCTGGTCGAGGCGGAAGGTGCGGTCGACGTGCGGGCGGCAGAGACCCGCCTCGCACCAGCCGCGGATGCGCTCCATCAGCGCGAAGGTCCGATCGGCCTGCTCGAAGCGGCCATCGTGCGGGCTCCAGCCGACATAGTAGCCGTAGTTGAAGCCCATCACGGCGATCGACTTCACCAGCAGGATATTGGCCGGGATCTGCGGGATGGTGCCCGAGGCGAAGCCGACGGGACAGATGCGGCCTTCGACCGCGAGGCAGCGCAGCGACTGCGCGAACACCTCGCCGCCCACCGGATCGTAGACCCGGTCGACGCCGCGGCCGTCGGTGAGCTTCAGCACCTCGGTGCGGAAGTCGCTCGTGCCGTAGTCGATGACATGGTCGGCGCCGTGCGCCTTGGCGAATGCGGCCTTGCGCGCGCCGCCCGCGGTGGCGATCACGGTCGCACCCAAAATCTTGCCGATCTCGACCGCCGCCATGCCGACGCCGCCGGCCGCGGCATGGACCAGCAGGGTCTGGCCCTTCTGGACGTCGAGCGCCATCGGCCAGGTGAGGGCGCCGGCCGAGGTCGGATAGGAGATGGGCAGCGCGATCGCCTCGACGAAGCCGAGGCTCTTCGGCTTGGCGAAGACGTTGACCTCGTGCGCCACGGCTTCCTCGGCCAGCCCGCCCCAGTCGAGCACGGCCACGACCTCGTCGCCGACCTTCAGGCGCCTGCAGGCGGGGTCGGCTTCGATCACCACGCCCGAGATCTCGGTGCCGGGTGCGAAGGGCAACGGCGGCTTGCGCTGGTACTTGCCCGCGATCACCAGCGTGGCGGCGAAGCTCACGCCCGCGGCACGCACGGCAATGCGCACCTGGCCCGCGGCGAGCGGCGGCCGTTCGACATCTTCCAGTCGGAGATCCTCGGGGCCGCCCCACTGGCGGCAGATCATCGCCTTCATAGCGCGACCGGCAGGCTCTTCACGCCGCGCAGGATCAGCGAATCGTGCCACTCCGGCGCGTCGCCGGCGAGCCTGATGTGCGGCAGCCGCTCGGTGAGGCGCACCGAGGCGATGCGCGCCTCCAGGCGGGCGAGCGGGGCGCCGAGGCAGAAATGGATGCCGTGGCCGAAGGTCATGTGCGTGCTCGGCGTGCGCGCGATGTCGAAGCGCTCGGGATCGTCGAAGGCCTCGGGGTCGCGGTTGGCCGAGTTCATGAAGGCAAAGACGCGCTGGCCCTCGCGGATGGTCTTGCCCGCCATCTCCATGTCGGCCGCGGCGACACGGGCCAGCGCGCCCGAGGGTCCGTCGTAGCGCAGGAATTCCTCGACGGCCGAATCGGCCAGCGCCGGTTCGGCGATCAGCCGCTCCCACTGGTCGCGATGCTTCACCGAGTAGAGGAAGCCGTTGCCGATCAGGTTGCTGGTGGTCTCGTGGCCGGCGAACAGCAGCAGGATCGCCGTGCCGATGATCTCGTCGGTGGAGAGGGCATCGCGGTCGTCGCGCGCCAGCACGAGCTGGCTGATCATATCGCCGGTCGGCGCCACCGTGCGCGCCTCGACGAGGCCGCGGAAATAATCCGACATCGCCTTGGCGCCGGCCTCCGCGCGCAGGTACTTGTTGCCGGCGACCTGCGCGGTGCCGATGAACAGGGCGATATCGTCGGACCACACCTTCACGCGCTCGAGGTCGGCGCGCGGCACGCCCAGCAGGTCCATGATCACCGAGGCCGGCAGCGGATAGGCGAAGTCGGCGATATAGTCGACGGTCTCGCCGCGCAGCACCTTGGCTTCCATGCCGTCGATCAGGTGGCCGACGATATCCTCGATGTTGGGCCGCAGGTTCTCGACGCTGGTGGGCGTGAAGGCCTTGTTGAACAGGCGCCGCAGCCGCGTGTGGTCGGGCGGGTCGCGGAACACCATCCAGTGGTTGAGGTAGCGCACCAGGGAGTCGATCGAGCCGCGCTGATACTCCTGATTGGTCTTGAAGAAGGGCGTGAGTCGATCGGCCGAGATCTGCCTGTTGTTCAGCGCCACCTGCTTCACGTCTGAATAGCGCGTGACGATCCAGGCCTTCATGGCGGGCGACCAGTGCACCGGATCCTCGGCGCGCAGTCGCGCGAACTCGGGGAAGGGATTGGCGTTGGTCGCGGGATTGCCGAGGTCGAAGACGTAGCCCATGCGCCATCCTAGGCAGGGGCAACTTTCGTATCCAGCGGACGTTGTCGTGAGCTTTGCACTGCGATGTTTGGTGGGGCCATGAACGACACTCCTGCGGGCTCCCTGAATCTGTTCGCCCACGGCGCGCGCACGCTGACGGCGGTCACCGTCGACAGCTTCAACGAGGAGCTGCGCGAGCGCGACGGCTTCGTCGGTGATCGCGCCAGCGGACGGGCCTTCCGCAAGATCCTGGACGAATGCCGCGCCCGGCTCTGCGAGCAGGGCCATGAGGACCCGCTGGGCGACGTCGCCTCGCGCGACATCTCCAAGTCGAAGCTCGACAAGATCATCCAGGGCAAGGACCCGCTGGCCGCCGGCCTGGTCCATACCGCCGTCGAGGAATTCGGCAAGGAGCTGGCCGAGGTCATCCGGCAATTCATGTACCTGCCGACCTGGCAGGGGACCGAGCGGATCGTGATCGGCGGCGGCCTGATCGCCAGCCACATCGGCGAGCTGGCGATGGGACGCGCGGCCGTGATCGTGGCCGGACACTCGCCGCTGAACCTGTGCTCGATCCGCAACCACCCCGACGAGGCCGGCCTGATCGGCTCGGTGCAGCTCGCGCCCAGCTGGGTGCTCGACGGCCATGACGCGATCCTGGCGGCCGACATCGGCGGCACGAACATGCGGGCGGGCCTGATCAAGCTCAAGCTCAAGGACAACGAGGTGTCGAAGGCCGCTGTCATGAAGCTGCTCCACTGGCGCCATGCCGACGACAAGCCGACGCGCGACCAGGCCGTGGACCGGCTGGCCGAGATGCTGAAGGAGCTGGCCGCGCTGGCCGGAACCGAGAAGCTGAAGCTCGCGCCCTTCGTCGGCATCGCCTGCCCGGGGCTGATCGACGAGCATGGCATCATCGTCCGCGGCGGCCAGAACCTTCCGGGCAACTGGGAGGGCGAGAGCTTCAACCTTCCGGATCAGATCGGGCAGCGGCTGGGCCGCATCGGCGGCCATGAGCCGGCCATCCTCATGCACAACGATGCCGTGGTGCAGGGCTTGAGCGAGGTGCCGAACATGCGTGACGTCGAGCGCTGGGCGGTGCTCACGATCGGCACCGGCCTCGGCAATGCGCATTACACCAACCGGTGACCCGAAGCGTCAGGAGCCCGGCGCGGAGAACAGCAGGAGGTTGCCGTCGGGATCGCGCACGACGAAGGTCCGGGCGCCCCAGGGCTCCTGCTTCAGCGGCTGCTGGAACGCGACGCCCGCGGCTTGGTACTGGAGGTAGAGGTCGCGGAGCGCCGCTGCGCTTTCCATGGTCATCGCGGCGGCGAGCAACTGCTCGCGCTCGCGGATATCGCCCACGAAGACGGGCTCGCAGACCAGGCGCCGGTTCAGTCGCGCATTGCCGCGCTTCACCTGCCCGTAGAAGGGCGGTTCGCCGTAGGTGAACACGACCGTAAAGCCCAGCTTCGCGGTGAAGAAGGCGCACGACGCCTCGATATCGGCCGTGAAAAGCTGGGCTTCGGCCTGGATCGGCTCGGGTGTTGCAACGGTCGGCGGGTCGGACTTGGACATGGCTTGCACTCCTGTCTTGAGCGCCTGCCAGCTCTCGAACCCGGATTGGCGGGCGACAAGCTCCTGGGCGTCGCCGAGCTTGAAGTCGCGGTCGAGGATCTGACGGTCCGTCAGTTCCTTGAAGCGCGGCAACACGGCCCTGATCTCGGCCGCCACCGGATGATGGCAGTCGCGATGCCAGCGCACATAGAGCTTGGCCTGCTTGCGGAGGTTCTCGAGATTCGGCATGGGCGCATCGTGGGTTGGACGACGTAGGTGGGCGTAGCCCCTTCGGCCTTGACCGATGCGCCCTACTGCAACGCCACGAGATTGAGCCGGCGGACCTTGAGCTGTCAACGCCACATCTCGCCTGCGGTCTTCCCCCTCCGCCCTTCGGGCACCTCCCCCGATGACGGGGGAGGAACGATTCTTTTCTTCTCCTCCCCCGTCATACGGGGGAGGGCAGGGAGGGGGAAAGCGCTATTCGGCTTTTGCCGACGCGGCCCAGGGCCCGAAGGGCGGCATGTCCTTCGAGGGCTTGAGCGGAAAGCTCGGCGCGCGCTTCTCGAAGAACGACTTGATGCCCTCCTGTGCATCGGCGCCGGCCGCGAGATGGCCGACGCACTGCAGGTCGAGCGTCACGGCGTCGAGGGGATCCTGCGCGCCCCACATGCTCCACATCAGCCGGCGGTTGACGGCGGCGGCGACGGACGACGAGGTGCTGGCGGCGAACTTCCTCGCCAGCGCCTGCGCCGCCGGCAGCAACTCCTCCGGTGCGTGGACCGAGCGCACCAGCCCGCCCCTCAACGCCTCCTCGGCGCCGAACAGCTCGGCCGTCATCACCCACTCCTGCGCCTGCTGCATGCCCACCAGCCGCGGCAGGAACCAGCACGATCCAGCCTCCATCGCCATGCCGCGCTTGTTGAAGACGAAGCCGATGCGGCCAGCGCTCGACATCAGGCGGATGTCCATCGGCAGGCACATGGTGATGCCGACGCCCACCGCCGCGCCGTTGATCGCCGCCACGATCGGCTTCAGGCAATTGAAGATCGCCAGCGTGATCGAATCGC